>JAISHD010000042.1 GCA_031262705.1 Methanocalculaceae archaeon
ACTATGAACGAATCTGTATGCAAAATGACCGGGCTTACCAAACTGTACGGTAGAACAAAAGTACTGAACGCCGTTTCGATAACCCTTGAACCCGGAAAAATTTACGGCCTCATCGGCCAGAACGGTGCGGGAAAAACCACACTCATGCGAATCATCGCCGGACTTTCCTATCCCGCTGAGGGAACACTCGAACTGTTCGGCGTCTCCGGTGAAAAAAATCTTGAACGCGAGCGCCAAAGAATCGGCTGCATGATCGAAGAGCCGAGTCTTGTCCCCCACATGACTGCAAAAGAAAATCTCCGGCTGTATCGTCTGCTTCGCGGCGTCGAGGATGAAACCGTTGAGGACGAACTTCTCCGGCTTGTCGGTCTTGCGGACGCCGGCGCAAAAAAAGTACAGGACTTTTCGTTCGGCATGAAACAGCGTCTCGGTATTGCTGCAACACTCGTCGGAAATCCTGACTTCCTCATTCTTGATGAACCGCTCAACGGTCTTGACCCGGTGGGCATTGTTGAGATGCGGAATCTGTTGATCAATCTCTGTGTTGAGCGGCACGTTACCATCTTTCTTTCCAGCCACAATCTGCCGGAGCTGTACCAGACCGCAACCGACTACATCATCATCCACAACGGCAGGATTAAACAGACGCTCACCCTTGCGGAGATGCGGGAACGCTGCAAACAGTATCTTCATGTACAGAGTCTGCAGCCCGAAAAGATGATGCAGGTCTTCGCAGAACACCTGCCTACCGCCCGCTGCCGCGTGCTTGCTGACGGCTCGGTCAATCTCTACGAGTATCCGGATCAGGAAACGGTTGCAAAACTTCTCTTTGAACACGGTATTGTTGTGACCGATCTCTCCGTTTCAGGCGAGAGTCTGGAGGAGTACTACGTATCCATCGTCGGAGGCAGAAACAATGTTTGCTAATCTTCTCAAAAGCGAACTGTTTAAACTGAAAAATCTCCGGGCGTTCAAAATTCTGTTTGTTCTTCTGACGGCAAACGCTCTTCTGACCATCGCGGTCGCGGCCGCTATCCGTGAGTTTCTGGCTGCCCTTGGCATGCCGGATATCTTTTCAGGCATTAATCTGTACTATGCTGCGCTTGGCGACACCATTGTCATGGTGATTGCGGGATCGGTTCTTGCCGGAGTTTTTCTCTGCGGTGACTTTGAGAACAAAACCTTACAGACGGAAATCGCTTCCGGGTACAGCCGCCTCTTTGTCATCGCGGCAAAAACTGCGGTGTACTTCTTTGCACTTGCGGTTCTTCTGATTCCGTCGGCTATTCTCACCGCGGAGGCTCTTCTGATCCTGCCGGAGTTCGGGATGGTGTTTACGCCGGAGATTCTTCTGCACATGGCAGCCGTGTTTGCGGTGATGATTCTTGTCTATGCGGCGAGTCTTTCCATCTGCGTTCCGTTCGCATTTGTGCTGAAACGGAGTTCTGCGGTGATCGCCCTGAGTCTGATTGTGCTGTTATTCGGCGTTACGCTGCTCAGTAGTATCGGCCAGTTTGTTCCGTGGATCGGCACCGTTCTTTCGTGGCTGCCGTTTACCCTGCCGGACACCGTTCTTGCATCTGGCGTACTCCCAATCGATCTTCTGCGGGCGGCGGATATCTGTCTCGGATTTATTCTGCTGATGGCGGCGGCGGCGTACGGTATGTTCCGGAGAGCAGACCTGAAGTAGGGATTTATCGTTTTACGATAATTAGGTATAGGACGAAGACCCAAATGATACACAGTGAAGTGGTGATTTGATGGATGCGATTCCGGCGAATATTGAGATGAGTGCAAGGATTGCGGATATTGCCATAAAGATCGTATGGATTCTTCTGTAGCTGACGATTGTGCTCCTTGCCGGCGTATTGTTCCTGACGATCCTTATCTTCTGTATGGAGGGACCGGACGGTTTTTCCGTGTTCCTCGCGACGGAAAATGTGCTGGAAGTCTTTGGTTCGATGACGCTCCCGGAAGGAGTTTCACCGTTTGAGATGTTTCTGCGTGCCGCCACGGTGTTTGTTGCTTCCACCATTGCGTATCTGGCGTTGCTTGCGGCAATGCTCCGGTCAATGGGAAAGATATTTTCCGAGATCCGCAAAACCCTGCTTCCGTTCACCACCGCCAATGCGCAGCGGCTGAAGAAGGCGTCCATTTACATGGAGCTGCTGGGTGTTGTTCCGTTCCTGATCGGTGTTGCGGGCAACGTTGTTCTGAGCGTTCCGGTTGAACCGATACCGCTCAGTCTTGAGCTTCTGCTCGCCGCCGCAGTTTTATACTGCCTTGCACACATATTTGAATACGGTGTTCTCCTGCAGCAGCAGGCGGATGAGACTCTCTGAGGTACTATGTCTATCATTCTCCGACTTGATCGCGTCATGGCCGATCGGAAGATGTCGTTAAACGAACTTTCCGAGAAGGTCGGCGTGACCAACGTCAATCTTTCCAAGATCAAGACCGGTAAGATCAGTGCTATTCGGTTCTCCACACTGGAGGCTATCTGTAAGGCGCTCAACTGTCAGCCGGGTGATATTCTGGAGTATCAGCCGGATGATTGAGTCCTGATCAGGAGTTCAGCTGTTCCCACACCTCCACAGCTTCGGACGAAAGCGTGCAGCCCTCGTCATACCGGTCGATAATCCCCGCATCATGCAGTCGTTCGAGATGCCAGACAAGAGTGGTCTCGGTGATTCCGATCCGTTTTGCCAGTTCCTTTCTCCCGATTCCGGGCGTTCCTGCGATCTCGTGGAGTATCTGCGCAGGCCGTTCCTGCGTAAGTACGGTACGGAGTGTTCTCTCCAGTGCCGAGTCCGGATTTTTTCTCGGGAAGTATCGGATGCTTCCAACGTATGCGGCCTGCCGCACGATCTTTTTCCCTTCAAGCCGTTTCAGATGATAGAGAATGGATCCCCGGGAAAATCCTGTGCCATCCTCGATCTCTTTCTGGGAACAGCCGGGATGTTCCGCGATGAAATTTGCAATCCGCTGCGGTCGCGACGCGGGGTCCTGGGGGAGTTCCCGTACCCGCGAAAATCCGAGAACGGCAACTCCTGCGATGCAGAGTATGAGGAGAACGGATCGAAGATAGTTCGGCTGCGGCGGCCCGCGTATCACGGAATCCTTCTCAGCTGTGAGTGTGAGTCCGCTGATGGTAAATACGCCGCCGTACCGGAACTGCACGGGAATCCCCCGAAGACCGGCGGCTTCCATCGATTCGTTCACCCAGCCGTAGATGCGATCCATCTCTGCCCCGGACAGGGGATCGGTCAGAATAGTGATCGTCCAGCCGTACTCAATCCGGTTTATCGGATTGTCCGCGGCAGATCCATAGTAGGCGTTTGCCTTCTCCCACACGTCACCCGCGTACCGGTTTTCCTCGTACCAGTTCCAGAGGCGGGTATAGTTGTACTCCTTTCCCTCCCGTTCCCGTATTTTCTCCCAGGTATCACCGTAGGTTTTCGCTGCCGGCTGCGGCGTCCGCGTCACAACCGGTCCCGGTCCGATTATGATATCGCTGCCTTTGAACTGTACCGCGACATTATACAGTCCTACCTTTGCCATCGATTGGTTCATCCAGCCGTAGATACGATCGATCTCTGCGATCGTGGTTCCGGAAGGAACCAGAAGGGTTACTGCCCAATCGAGTTGTATTCCGTATACCGGGCTTCCCGTGCCGTATTGTGCAGAGTAGTACCTCTCTGCAACCGTACGGAAATCATCTGTGTTGTTCTCTATCCATTCCCGTATTGTTGCGTAGTAGGATTCATTCCCGCTGTGGACCTGAGCCTCCTCCCACGTTTCTCCGTAGGAGATTGTCATGGAGGAGTTGATCACCTGCGGTTCCGGCACCGGCGGCAGCTCTGCCGGAACACACAGCAACGCGAACGAGAAAATACCGAGCAGAACTATCAGAAGAACCGCCGAGAGTCGGGAGAACATAATCATGATACCTTCAGTCGTTCTGCATTAAATCAAGTGTGATCAAAGTATCTGAAATCCGGGTACCGGCATAATCCTTAACTACGTACACTCTGATATTTAGTAGTATGATCACCGTCGGTCTGCTTGGATGCGGAAATATCGGCCGCGTCATTGCTGCAGGTCAGGAAAACTTCAAAATAACGGCTGTGTATGATGTAGTTCCGGCGCGTGTGGAGGAGTTTGCTCACGAGTTCGATGCAAAACCGTTCTCGGACTTTACCGCGTTCCTCGCCGAACCAACCGATATTATTGTTGAAGCGGCCTCTGTTGTTGCTGCCACCGAACACGCACAGGAGGTGCTGGCGTCGGGCAAGGACATTGTCATCATGAGTGTCGGGGCACTTGCGGACAAGGAGTTTCGGGCACATCTCGTTGAGACCGCACGTGACCTGAAACGAAAGATCCATATCCCCTCCGGTGCCGTCATGGGACTTGACAATATCCGTATCGGCCAGATCAGCCGCATCGACAAGTTTGTTCTGCGCACGACCAAGAACCCGACATCGCTCTCCCGTGAGGCAACCGAACGCACGCAGCTGTTTGCCGGAAAGGCACACGACTGTGTCCGCCAGTATCCGAAGAACACGAATGTTGCCGAGTCGCTGTCGATTGCCTGCGGCCGCGATGTTGATGTGGAACTGTGGATGGATCCGGAGGAGGACCGCAATATGCACGAAATATTCTTTGAAGGAGAGTTCGGCGAGGCGTATATCAGAATCAGAAACCTCCCTTCGCCCGACAATCCGGCAACGAGCTATCTTGCGGCTCTGTCGATTCTTACCCTTCTGAAAAATTTTGACAACCCGCTGGTGATTGGTGCATGAACTACGAGCAGCAGATCAAAAAACTTGCCGCGGAAAAGAACGCGGTGATCCTTGCCCACAATTATCAGCCGCCGGAGATTCAGGATGTCGCCGATATCTGCGGCGACTCGCTGGAACTCGCCCGGCTTGCGAAGGAGGCAAAGGAGGCGACGCTTGTTCTCTGCGGCGTGTACTTCATGGCGGAAACGGCAAAGATTCTCTCGCCTGAAAAGACGGTTCTCATCCCGCGTCCGGAGGCGGGATGTCCGCTTGCGGATCAGCTGACGCCCGAAATTGTGCGGGAGGCGAAAGCGGCCAACCCCGGTTCTCCCTTTGTGGTGTATGTGAACTCGAACGCGGCGACGAAGGCGGAGTGCGACATCACCTGCACCTCGGCAAACGCCGCCGCGGTTGCGGCGTCGCTGCCGGAGAAGAAAATTCTCTTTGGCCCTGATGCAAATCTTGCCGGATGGGTGCAGCGTCATCTGCCGGACAAGGAGATCATTCCGGTTCCGGTGGACGGCGGATGCCCGACGCATCACAACTTTACGGCCCGTGATGTGGAGATTGCCCGCCTCGAGTATCCGGATGCGATGATCATCTGCCACCCGGAGTGCAGTGCGGAGGTGCAGCAGGCGTGCGATCTTGTAGGTTCGACCGGGTACATGGTGCGAAACTGCGGGAGTGCGGATGAGTGGGTGATTCTGACGGAGAAGGGAATTGCCCACCCGCTGCAGAAGCGGTATCCGGATACAGTGTTCCATGTGATGGATACGGCTGTCTGTCCGAATATGAAGCTGATCGAACTGTCGGATCTGTATGTGACGCTCCGCGACGGGGTGTATCCGGTACAGGTTGCGGATCACATCGCGGCAAAGGCCCGGACAGCCATTGAGAAGATGATCGAGGCGTCGAAGTAATGCTGCCTACTGATCAGCTGCTTTCTTTTTTTGCGGAGGATGTTCCCGCAGGTGATATTACGACGCTTGCCCTGATTCCCGACAAGGTTGTTTCCGCCCGGATTGAGGCACGGGAGGAGATGATTCTTGCAGGCGTTGAGGAGTGCGTCTGGCTGTTTGAGCACTTCGGTGTTTCCGTGATGGTGGAGGCTGAGGACGGAGAGCATGTTGCTGCCGGAACAAAGATTCTGGCACTTGCAGGTTCGGTTCATGCGATTCTTTCGGTGGAACGGACTGCGCTAAATCTTCTGGGGCGGATGAGCGGAATTGCAACGGCTACCGCCGCTGCGCAGGAGCTTGCGGCGCAGGTAAATGATCATGTGAAGGTTGCGGGAACGCGGAAGACGGCACCCGGTCTGCGATATTTTGACAAGAAGGCGATCCGCATCGGCGGCGGGGACCCGCACCGTGATTCGCTGTCGGATGCGTATCTGATTAAGGATACGCACCGTTCCCTGTTGCCGGTGGCGGAGGCTGTCCGGCGGGCGAAGGAGTACTCGGCGTATCATAAGGTGGAGTGTGAGGTGGAGAGTCTGATCGATGCAGTTGCGGCGGCGGAGGCAGGCGCTGATATTCTGATGTTTGATAATATGACGCCTTCTGCGGTGCACGAAGCGATTGCAGCACTTGCGGCACGGAATCTGCGCAACCGGCTGGTGCTTGAGGTTTCGGGCGGTATTACACCGGAAACGATTCATCTGTGGGCAGGGATCGATGTGGATCGGATCAGTATGGGGGCGCTGACGCATTCGGTGCGGTGTGCTGATGTGAGTCTGGAGATTGAGTAAGTTCGATCTGAAATATAGTTCCTTTTTTTTATCTTTTCTTCGAGAAGATTTTGTAAGCTCCTCTCTCCATGATGATACCATTTCTATCTTATCGAGTGTGCAGATCATTTACCTTGACTGGCGATCTTTCGTATGTTGTAGCAGACCTCTTCTCTGCGTACTGAGGGTACACCAAGAATCTCACGCAGTCCTTTTGTTATGTATCCAAAAATTTTTTTGGAAAAATATTTCCGGAACCAAAGTGAATCATCCATCAAAAAAATTTTCAAATTTTTTTTAGATTCCCGGAATGTACGTCTTATCCTCAACAAAGTACGGAACGTACACAATCCTTGAACCTTTCACATCGAAATCGTACCGGAGCACCTGTAAGATACCCGGCTTCTCCTCCTCGTACCGGAGGAACAAAAACTCCGACAGATCGGTTGCCGTATTCTGATTAATAACAACCGACTTCAGCTCCACCTGCTTATCCAGAGGCAGATCCACAATCTCCGGATTGCGGATCGTCAGATCGATCTCCCACCGCTCCGCAAGATACCGGGGAATATCCGCTGCACAGATATAGTAGCTGCGGCTGCCTGAAATATCCGGCAGTCCTGTCTCCGTATTGCCGCCTCGCAGCTTATCCGTCATCGCAATCTCCACCTCGAACTTCCAGAACGGAATGTACTCCGGTTCACTCTCCATCGCCGCCTCGGCAAGCATATCCGGTCGGGCAACATCGTACGGCACCACCTTCACCTCATCACTTGTCACATTCAGCAGCCGGTGACACTTTTTACAGACCGAAATCACCTCACCCCACGGCTGTTCCACCTCCTCGCCGCAGATCGGACAAAACAAAATCGTCGAATCGCGTTTCAGAATCTCATGATCCGTCAGTTTCTTCGGAACCCGCACCGCAGGTCGGAGGCTCGTAATATTCTTCATCGTTCCGGAGCTCACAAACGTCCTGCCTTCCTTAAATGCCGGATACGCCGCCATCGACATCGCAATACCGAGCAGCAGCAGAATCACCTGAAACAGCTCCGACAGCGGGTGCGTTCCTGCGTGCAGCAGCATTGCAAGCGACGACCCGATCATAATACCACCCGCCGCAAGCGACAGAATCATCATCCGTGATCTCGCCGTCAGATTGATCGGTGCCGTCCTCCGAGAATCTCTCCCCGAACCGCATCAAGGATCACCGTGTAATCTCCGCCCTGATACTCATAGTGGGCAATCCAGACCGGCGCATACACCAGTTCAAACACCTTCGGCAGCAGGAATGACTTTTCCAGCGTCAGTGTATCAATCCGTTTCGCCGCCGTATCATCGATCATCTGCCGGATAGCTTCGCGTCCCCGTCTACTCGCCTCAACAGCCGACCCTCCCGGCTCCATCGCAACAATCATTCCCGGCGTATAGGCAATCTCATCACCCGGTTCAAGCCAGAGCTTTGTGATACCGTATTTTCCTGTATCACAGGCAACCTCCGTCCACACGAACTCATCATCGATCAGCTCCTTGTAGATGTTCCGTATTGTATTGCCCGTCTTCTCATCATACTCCGAGTACCCGCAGGCAACCGCCTTTCCCTGCGCAACAAACCGCCAGAACGGAACGTAGATCAGATACAGCTCCGTCATTGCTGCCTTGTCCGGCAGATCCGGCACCTTAATTCCCTTTGTAAACCAGTCGCGGATCGTCCGATCGGCAACACCCTTCGTCACCTTCGACCGGTACATCACCTCGCCGACGCGATCCTCAATCGAACGTTCAAGGCCCATGCGGCTCCTCCCTCTCCGCAATCGTAATGATGCCGAGCATCTCGCTCTGATACAGGAAGATGAACAGCAGAATCACCACGATCACAAAGATCCACGGGTTAAAGTAAATCACAACAAGACTTAACAGAAACATCGGAATAAATGCTGTCAGTGCCGTTTTCTTCCAGTTCACCGGCTCCTTGATTGGATGCCACTCTGGAAGAATCTGCCCTGAATGCGCTTCCACCTCAATCATGTAGATGTTGTGCTTCATCTTGTAGCTGATCAGCCACAGCGGCACGCCGATCAACTCCTCACCGCGTGCAATTCCGTGAAGTTCTGGCAGATACACGGATGAGTCCACGGTCACCGGCAAAACAACCGCATCCTCCGGTGTTTCGATAATTTCCGCATCATGGTAGTATTTCATATTCTGCAGTCCGGTCAAAAGCGTACCGCAGGCCGGCCGGTAGATCGTCTTGTCCTCGCCTCCGTCCTCCCGCCGGTAACGCCAGAACGGGTAGTACACCATTACTGCCTTCCCGAACCGCATCTTCTCGATCGGAACAAAAGGAATCTGATCAGAGCCAAGCCATTTGCGGACAATACCACGGGCAGTCTCCTCATCAATCTGCGGGGGAATTACCCGTGAGCAGACCGGTCGCTCATATGATGTTGTCCCCTCTCGTGCATCTGCCATAGATACGTGAATATATGCGTGTTTTGGAAGATAGATGTTTTGCAAGTGACGGCTTTGTACTTTTATTTATAGGCTGCTTAGAGTAAAAGTGCAAAGCCACCAAACCGATCACATTTATATCTCTGATGAACATAAATATACATCAACGTCTGTAAGTTGTGATCTGTGATGCTGAATATAACCACCTTCCTCGATGCAAATTCCTGCCGCCTTGCAAAGCCGGTCTTCTTCTGCCCCGAGAGAGACACCTCCTATACCTCATCCGAAATTCTGGGAACCATCTCGGGAATTGCCCGCATCCTCAAATCTTTTGGTGTTGCCAAAGGTGACCGGGTCATTCTCTACCTCAACAGCAGCCCCGAATATCTCTTTTCCTACCTCGCCCTCTGGCGTATCGGCGCAGTCGCCGTTCCGACCAACCGCGTCTATACCTCAAGTGAACTTGCCTATATGATAGAAAATGCTGGAGCCCGCGTTTTCATCACCGACGCTGACGGCGCCGCTGCAGCAAAAGATCTCGGTGTCATCGTGTATGTCCCGGAAAACATTGAGGAGCTTCGTACCTCTTCGGTACTTCTTCCAGAACCGACCAGCGCCGATGACCTCTGTCAGTTACAGTATACCTCCGGCACGACAGGAAAACCCAAAGGCGCCATGCTCACCCATGGAAACTGGCTTGTTGCAATTCACAACGAATGCGACGTCCTCACCCTCAAGCAGGATGATGTGTATCTCGGCATCTACCCGATGGGACACGTCGGCCTCTCGTGGGGAATTGCCGCCATGCGGGAAGGTGCCTGCTACATCATGATGGAACGCTACGACCCGGACAGATATCTTGCGCTCTGCAAAGAACACCGTGTCACCGTTCTTTCCGGAATGCCGCCGGTTATCCGTTCACTTGTCGGCGCTCCCGCAGGAACAGAAGACGCAGTTGCCACCGTCCGTGAGATCATCTCCGGCGGCGGCCCTCTGCATCACGAAATCTGGAAAAATTTCCACCACCGCTACAACATTCCGGTCATCAACGCCTACGGCCTTTCGGAGACGGTTGTGATCGGTACCGGTACCGTCATCCGACCCGAGGACTACGCTTCCGCCGACCGGTTCCAGAGCGTGGGACACCCGGTCTGCTTCTCCGAAGTAAAGATCGTGGATGAGAACGACGCCTCCTGTGAACTCCCGCTCGAAACTCCGGGCGAGATTGCCCTTCGTGGTCCTGCGGTTGCCAAAGGATACTGGAACATGCCGGAGGAAACCGCCCAGGCATTCCTTGCGGACGGCTGGTTCCTGACAGGCGACGTCGGCTATCTCGATCACGATCACCGCCTCTGCTTAACCGATCGCAAAAAGGACATGATCGTCATGTCCGGCTGGAAAATTTACCCGACCGAGGTGGAGGAAACCCTCCTCAAACACCCGGACGTTGCAGAAATAGCAGTCTTCGGAATCCCGCACCCGCATCGCGGCGAGATTCCCGTTGCTGCCGTGGTGTGGCGGGCGGGCTGGGACGGCTCGGATAAAGAAGCCGGACTCCTTGCGTTCGCCAAGGAACATCTGGCAGGATACAAAGTTCCCAAAAAACTCTACACGGTGGATGCCCTCCCCCGCGTAAACGGATGGAAGCTCCTCAGGCGCGAGCTTCGAGAAACATTCGCCTGAATCAATACGGAAGTCATCATCATGAAATCACGCGATATTGCACTGGTAGGCATACTGCTCGCCGCCGGTGCGATTGCCCGGTACATCTCCCTGTTTGTGCCGGGAGCAATCGTTGCAAACCTGACGATTGCATTCTACTGTCTTGCGATCATCCTCGTTGTCCCGAAGTTCCGGGAAGCGATTGGTATTGGTCTTGTGGCCGGTATTATCTGTGCGGTCTTCTCGCACTCCATCTTTCCCTTGGGAAACATCATCTCCGAACCTATCGGTGCGGTCGTGTGTCTTGCGGTCTATAAACTGATCAAAGATCACACGCGGCTCGCTCCGGCAGTGGCGACTGCTGTCGCAACTCCCGCAAGTGGTTTCTCCTTCATCGGAATCACCTGCTGTGTGATGCTTGCAACCTCACCCGATGCAACGGTCGGGACGGTTCTCGCATTCGCCATTGCCATGGTTCCAATCGTTGCAAGTGCGGTGATTGTGAACACGATCATCGCCCAGATAGTTGCAATGCCGGCGACCACCGTCATGCAGAAGACCCGCAGCGTGACCAAGGCGGAGCACACCATCCCTGCCCCTGCGGACACGCCGATTGCTCTCGATCATGTCGATTTCACCTATCAGGCATCCGATGCCTCGTCACTTGACGACATCTCTCTTACCGTCAGAGAGGGCGAGTTCATTGTCATCAACGGCCCGTCCGGCGCCGGAAAGACCACGCTCGCACGTGCCCTTTCCGGTGTTCTCGTCCATGCCTATGGCGGCGATCTGACCGGCTCAATCTCCATCTCCGGAAAATATGCCGACGAGTATGAAGATGTAACCGAACTCTCCAGACAGTTCGGCATGGTCTTTGACGATGCCGACGCCCAGCTGATCTTCACCACCGTTGAGGAGGAGATTCTCACCGGTCTTGAGACCCGTGGTCTCTCTGCGGACGAGGTTGCGACAAAACTCGATGAGATCTACAAGATCACCTGTACCGGCCATCTGAAAGACCGTGCGCCGCACGCGCTTTCCGGCGGACAGAAGCAGCGTGTCGCCATGGCCGCCGCCCTTTCCCGTGAAACACCGATCCTCGTCCTCGACGAGGCAACTTCCGAGCTTGACAAAAACGCCCGCCGTCAGGTGTACATGCTGCTCAAAAGCCTTACTGATCGTGGTCACATCGTTGTTCTCGTTGAGCACATGACCGATGAAACTCTTGGTTACGCAACCCGAATGATCCGTCTTGAGAACGGCAAAATTGTGTACGACGGCGAACCGGTCGCAGAAACATTCACCTGTCCGGAGATTCCGAAGATCTCCGCACCCGGCGAAACAATTCTTACTGCCGAGCATCTGATCCATCGTTTCGGCGAGGTTCTTGCGCTGGACGATGTCTCGGTCACCTTTGCAAAAGGCGAGATCATTGCCATCCTCGGTGAGAACGGTTCCGGCAAGACGACACTGGTCAAACATCTCAACGGCCTGCTTCGCCCGGACTGCGGGCATGTTGTCCTGAATGGTGAGGACATCACCGGAAAATCCGTCTCCGAGATTGCGAAAACCGTGGGACTCGTGTTCCAGAACCCGGACACGATGCTGTTTGAAAACACCTGTGAGCGGGAAATTCTCTTCGGTCTCAGAAACGTCGGCAACCCGGACCCGGCAGCCGCGAGCGTAGCGCTCGCGGCGGTCGGGCTTGGCGTCAAAGCAAATGTCAACCCCCGCCACCTCAGCCGCGGCGAACGCCAGAGGCTGGCTCTTGCGTGTGTGCTTGCCATGGATCAGCAGATCGTTATCATGGACGAGCCGACCACCGGCCTTGACATGCAGGAGTCGTATGAGATCATGCGGGTGCTGACCGGCATGCGGAACGCCGGAAAGACCATTCTCATGGTCACTCACAATCCGGTACTCGCCGAAAAGTTCTCGGACAGAATTGTCGAGATGGAAACAGGTCATGTGACCGCTGTCCGCGGAGGTGCGTGAAGATGGAAGACATAATGCAGTACACCCCGGGCGACCGGTTCGTCCACCGCCTCTCTCCGATGACCAAGATCATCTTTGCGGTCGGTATGATGTTTGCCGCAATCTTCACGACGAATCTTGCAATTCTTGCGGGACTGATCGCGATCGTTTTGATCGTGGCCGCCACCGGAGGGCTCTTCAGGGTTCTTCTCCGTCAGGTGCCGCTCTTAATCATCCTCGGTCTTGCGTTTGTTGTCCTGACGATTCTGACGAACGCTACGGGAGATGTTCTCTTCTATCTGTTGCCGGACGGTCTTCTGCCGGTAACGACCGGCGCGATTCTGTTCGCGGTTCAGATGGCGCTGCGGTTTGCGGTTCTCATCTTTGCATTCCAGCTGCTGGTCATCTCGACCCAGCCGCGGGATCTGGTGAACGCTCTCTACACGCTGCGGATTCCGGGCGACTATGCGCTGATGTTTCTGATTGCTATCCGGTTCATCCCGACACTCCAGCGGGAAGGCGCCCGGATCAACGAGGCACAGCTTTCCCGCGGATACTTCCCCGGCGGCGGTGTGATCGGCAAGGTCAAACAGCTTGGGCCCGTGATGCTTCCGCTGATGCTGAATTCGCTTGCAAAGGCTGATACCCTTGGTCTTACGATCGATATGCGGGGCTACCGTCTGGCGTCCGAATATCGGAGAAAACTGACGTACCATGCGGCGGATGCGGGTGTGATCCTTCTGGTGGTCATTATCCTCGCAGGGGTTGCAGCGATAACCTTCCTCTGATTTTTTTTTATGATCCGCCTGTTTACTCCAGAGGATACCGAGAGTGTGATGGACATCTGGCTCTCCGCAAGTATTCGCGCTCATGACTTCATCCCCGCCTCTTACTGGCAGGAGCAGTTCGAAGTCGTGCGGGATCAGTATCTGCCGATGTCCGTAACGTATGTTTTTGCAAAAGAGGATCGTGTCTGTGGTTTTCTCAGCATTCTTGACGGAAGTACGATCGGTGCATTGTTTGTTGTACCTGGCTGCCAGCGGGAGGGAATCGGTTCCGCACTACTCCGTCATGTGCAGGAGATCGCAACCGATCTCACTTGTTGCGTGTACGTGGAAAATTCTGCGGCATGCATGTTTTATCAAAAACTGGGGTTTGTGATTTTGTCCCGCCGTGAGACCGAGACCGATCATGATGAGTATGTGATGCGATTTACAGTTCAGCCCTGACGTTCCTCGCCGCTTCGCACATATTCGCGAGCTTCGCGAACGCCACCTCCGGCGTGTGCATCCGAAGACCGCAGTCGGGATCGATCAGAATATTTTCCTCACCGAACGCTTCCACACAGGATCGGATCCGCTTCTCGATCTCTTCGACTGACTCCACCTCCGGCTCGGAACTTTTCACACAACCGCAGCCGATCTTTTTGTTTCGCAGATCATGACGCGAGATATCGGAGATATTTTCCGGGCTTACCGAGTACTCGAAATCGATCACGTCCACCGGCAGCCGCGTCCACTCCGACGAGATCGTATTCAGCCGTCCGCAGGTGTGAATACACGACGGTGTTTCAATGTCCCTGAAGATGATTTTGAGTGCTTCCTTTGCCGTCTCAATATCCATCGCGCCCGTTGAGAGGATCGGTTCGTCCACCTGAATCATGTATGCGCCGCTCGCTGCAAGAAATTTCGCCTCCGAGTGAAGGGCTGCCGCAAGATCCAGTACCAGTTCGTCCCGGTTCCGGTAGGCGGGTGTCGCAATCTTCAGTGCATATGCCAGCGTACACGGCCCGGTCAGAATGCCTTTCACATACTTTGTCTGAGTTAAGGCATACCGAGTGTCAGCAACCGTAATCGGCTTTTCCGAGATGCCGATCGTACCGGTGACCGTGTTTCCGTTGATCCCCGGAAGCTTTGAGACGAATGCCTGTACCATATCAGCCCGCACCTGTCCGTCGGAGATGATGTCCACACCTGCCCGGAGCTGCTCGGCGACCGCAAACTGTACCGCTTTCTTGTACGGATCAAAAAGTGCGGAAAGGCCGGTGCCTTTCACACACGGGAAGGAGCCGACAACCGTGGTAGGAAGAAGTTTCGGAAGCTGCATATCTACAGCATTCGGGAAGAAACATAAAAAAAGTTTGTATTGTTGTTTATGCTATCCACTCGCTTTCTTTTTTCAGAAAATCCCCTCTCTATACTTTCGCCGCGTCACAGCAGGGTCACGAAAATCAATGCACGGAAACATCCTGTTGGGTGCCGAGTAATAGACATCTGATTCGTGATCTCCCCCAAGCAAAACCAAACTTGCTTACATTTCTCAGAAAAAAATCACGCTGAAATATGTTCACAGGATCACAAAAACCCCTACGAAAAAAAGAAGAATGCCCTGCTGATTCAGAGCAGCAGAGCAACGATCATCCACGGCTGCAAGGAGATATAGAGGACAAGAAGCGACACCGCAATCAGGGCCACAAATGCCACCGCGTTCCAGCGGAGGATCTTTCTGCCGTCCAGGGGGCCGACCGGCAGCATGTTGAAAAATGCGAGCATTGCATTCACTTGGAATCCGACCATGCCCAGATAGAACAGGAATCCCGGGAGGGTGAACACACTGATCGATGCCCCGCCGAGCAGAATTCCCGCTACCAGACAGAAAAGGAACGGAATCGCGAGAAGAAGATTTGTCAGCGGGCCTGCAAGAGAAATAATACCGTTCTCCTTCTTCGTCATCTCGCGTCCGGCGGTGTTGATCAGCGTCGCTCCTGGCGCGGCAAACACAATACCCGTAATGACCGCAACCACAACCGCGATCAACAGCATCTGCGTATTCTTGCGGAACTCTGCCCAGTAGCCGTACCGGATTGCCACAAACTTGTGGGAAAGTTCATGCAGCACGAACGACAGCCCGACCGTCACCACCGCAACAACGAAGGTCATTACCAGCATTTCAACCGAGATCTTGCCGATGTCTGTGATCAGCGCAAGACCTCCCGAGATACCGAGCGTGAACGCAACCGCCAGACAGAACCAGGCAAACAGGAGATCACGCCGCTCAAACGGAGATATTTTTTCCAGAAAACTCATTCACTCACCACATCCTACCCGGACGCACTCCTCAAGCGTTCCCATCCGGGGAGTGACTCCGCACATGCCCGGCAGATACGAAAACGCCTTGCCGGAACTGGTCATGACCGCTCCCGCATGATCCATCAGGGGAGAGACCACCATGCAGGTGTCGGGCACAACTTTTGCGCCGGATTTTGCAATCACCGCAATCTCCTCTGCGCATGAGGCTTTCATCTCATCGGCGACGAACACATAAAACGGCATCACCGTCTTTTTTCCGGCAAGGAGTTCCGCAACACGGGCAATCTCATCGCGGGAAAGATTCGGACAGCCGACTGCTACCGCCGAGACTTCAATGTCCTTGAACACATCCAGCACATCCTCAACCGCAATCGTCACCACCTCACGCTCGTCCTCGGCAATATGCTGCTTGAAGAACGGGAACCGCGTCTCCGGCGTAATCTCATTCACATGATACAGCGCAACCGCGCCGGACGCGGCCATCGCCGCACCGAGGCTTTTCAGCATGTCGCGGTTTGGTCTGAGGCCCATAAACAGCGGGATGCGGTTGCCGGCAATCGCGCCTGCAACCACTCCGAGCGCTCCGTACTCGGCGTTCGTCCACTTCTTTGCCGCTTCCGGATCATCCAGCCGGAACTCGATCTGCGGCAGACGGTTCTTCACAATATGCAGACCGTACTCCGGCGTCTTGCCGGTCAGCGCTGCCGCAAGGGCGGAAGGCCCGCCCTCGCGGTTCGTCCGCGCACCAAGCACCGAGTTCGCGTAGCTGACCGCCGAACTCTCCGACCATGCAAGGTGATCGCCGCGTTCCACGATACTGAAGTAGTACGGCGTACAGGTGCAGGTCGGCCTGATGCCGAGCCGCATGTATGCCTCGTTCACCTGAATCTGCTTCTCCGCAAAGCTCTGCGGGATACCGAGTTCCTCCCAGCCGTTCCGGGGCATGCCGATGGGATTGAGGAATGCCGGCACCACCGCTTTTGCATCGATGCTCGACAGCCACTCAAGACCGGCCTCGCCGATCGTCTTGAACGACGCTCCGGAAACCTGCACGCTCTTTACCGGAATAAACCGTTCGGCATCGTAAATCTTGCCGAGCGCCAGCAGAATTTCCATCATCTTCTGACGGCTCTCGCCGTACTCGCCGTCCAGCAGCGCCTGATCGTACTTGTCCAGTTCCATAGTCACTCCTTACTTATTCATTCCAGTCTGCACGGATAAATTCATCCTCGTGCCCGAGCTGCATTGTTGCATCGATTCCCATCTTCACATTCATACCGTCGCCGATCCGGCAGGGATCGAGCGATGAGCCGCGAACGCCGGAGATGATCATCACGTCCTGATCCGCCCGGACGCGGGTTGCAATGGCAAACTCCACATCGTTCGGGTCATAGATGTTGATGTCCTCGTCCACGACCACCACATGCTTGAGCGAGGTGTGGGCGGCAAACGCAGCCATGATCACATTTTTGCCGTCGCCGTTGGTCATCTTTTTGACCTGTACCACCGCATGGAAGTATCCGGCGCCGCCCGGTGTGAGGTACACATCGCGGACGTTTGTCACGTTTGCCGCCGCCTGGTAAATCCGCGGTTCGTAGGGTGCGCCCATCAGCATCTTGTGTTCCGCTCCGGCAGGCACAATGCCGTGATAGATGAAGTCCGGTTTGCAGGCCATTCCCTCAAGTTCAATTACCGGCTGCATGCGGACGGGATCATAGGTGCCGCTGATGTCCACGAACGGCCCTTCTTCATGCAGCTCTGCGGTCATGTACCCGTAGAGCACAATCTCTGCATCCGGAACACGGATACCGTTCGGACATTCATAGAGGGCCAGGTCCTCACCGAGAATTTCTGCCGCGTATGCCATCTCCTTTCCCTCCGGAACCCGGGTGCATGCGGCAAAGGTCACCGCAGGGTGTGCGCCGATCACGATTGCGACCGGCAGCTTTGCCCCTGCGGCCTTTGCCTGCTGGAGCAGCTTGTAGGTGTGGCGGCCCTCCACGATTCGTCCGATCAGATGCGTGTCGTCAAGAACCTCCATCCGGTGAATCGAGGCGTTCTCCACGCCGTCCCATGCGGAAAACACAATGCCGGAGGTAAGATAGCGGCCTGCGTCCTTGGGGAAGTGTTTCATGATCGGCAGGTCCGAGAGTTTTGCCGGGACGAACGCAGGTTTTCCCGCGTCATGGGTCTTTCCTGCGTACGTGCATGCGGCAAGCGTTCTGACGAGTGTGTCCTCCGGAATGCCCAGTGCGACTGAGAGGCTTTTGCGGTCAGAGATCGCGTTCATCACACATTTGTGTCCGTCGCAGTTGTGGAAGTAGAGCATTTTTTTGCTGAAAAATGCCCGCTTCGGCGCTTCATAGACAGATGAGACCGGTTCGGATATCTCCTCAACCAGTCCTGCGGCAATCATTCGTTTGATAAAATCTCTCATTCTTTCCACCGTGATCCAATGGTGTGGGGTATTTCGCAGTGATCCAGCACGCGGGCGACGATCATGTCGGCGAGATCGGCAGTCGTCTGCGGGTGTGTGTACAGCGGAGGGGAAGCTGGCATGATCACTGCGCCGGCATCGTGGGTAGCAAGCATATTGGTCAGATGCACCCGGGAGTACGGTGTCTCCCGCGGCACGAGGATCAGTTTCCGCCGCTCTTTGAGGGTAACGTCCGCTGCACGGGCTATCAGGGTTGTTGAGTGGCCGTTTGCAATTGCGGCAAGGCTCTTCATAC
>JAISHD010000051.1 GCA_031262705.1 Methanocalculaceae archaeon
CAATCGCTTATGCCGACTCCATCCAACCGTTACACGGGAAAGCTGATCTCGTGCCTCCTTGTGATTGCCGCGATCCAGATTATTCAGAACCGTTGAGAGAATCCATCGTTCATGATAACTCACGATCTCGGATGTTTGTTCAGCTGCCGACAACTCCGCATCTGCGGGAACCTGTACCACAAACCCTCTGCTGTATTTACAGAGTGATGAAGGAAGCTCCGCCAGATAGGTGCCAAGCAGCTGCGGTTCATACGCAACCTCATGAAGTAACGCCATTCGCGTAATCAGATCCACATCCTCTCCAATCACATAATCCGTCTTGAACAATCCAATGTCCACAACCGCCTCACGATCACATACCACACAAAACGACTGAATTGCGAAGCCGTCATACTCCATGCTTGCCTGAAAAATATCGATGTAGCCGCGGGGAACTGACATAATCCTGTTCATCACATGCCCGTCCTGAAACCTCCAGCGGTGTCCGCCGATGAACATCTTTGCCGCCGGAAAATCTCTGACGAGATTTGCCATCACCTCCAGCTACTCCGGCACCCAGAGATCATCCGCATCCAGAAACGCCACATATCTCCCGCGGGCCGCGAGAATACCATCGTTTCTCGCATTTGCCGCACCTTTTCCTGACTGCACCACAAACCGGAACCGTTCCGGATTCTCCGCCGCAAACTCGCGGCATATCACATCCGTTTCGTCCGACGACACCCCGCCGATCATCACCATCTCATACGACGAACACGTCTGCGCCAGAACTGACGCAATCGTATCCCGGATGTACGGCTCCTTATTGTACACCGGCATAATTACCGAAAACAGCGGTGCTGTCTCCGTACTCAACCGCTCAACCTTAACAGATTCCAAAGAACTCATACCTTGATCCAGACAAAAACGCAAAAGCTCACGCTAGTTCACGAACGAAAATTTCATACACCGACACCGCAAAAACTATAGAGTCGGACCTTATCAGCAGTTTGGCCACGCGATGGGGCCGGCAGCTCTTGTTTTCTCAGAATTACTCAACAGATCTCAAACTCTCTGGCTCTCCCTCCCGCAGGTGCACTGTCAAACCAAACAGGAGATGATTCTCTCCAAACAGGACGCAACGAGCATCCGTTTGATCAGGAAGGCACACCTCATCATCGTATTATTATATCTCTTTACAATAATATATTTCAATCGCAACAAATGACAATCACTATTTTGCTCAGACTAATACACACAGGAGAAGCACTGTATTAATACATGGCCCGCACCGCCCAGGAAACCTCAACCTCCGTAAACTTCCGCATGCCTGACAGCATCCTCAAACACATGGACAAACTTGCAGCGGAAAATAACCATGATCGGATAGCCGAAATAAACGGAGCATGTAGGCACTGGATCTCTATCGGCGGCAACGCTGCCGCAGACATAACCACCTTCCAGAAAATCGCACAACTCGAAAAGACCATTACCGAACTCTCAGCCGAAACAGCAGAGATGAAAGAAAACTTTCTCCTGCTCGAAAAACAGATCACCGGAACTCTCGATCAGATCGAACGCGAACGTGAACTTCTCCTCAAAATAATTCAGAGCAACGAAAATACCATCAAACTGCTGCTCACCGCATCACTCAAAGAAAAATCTGAGTAGCCGTTGAGCGTTCCTCCCTGCCGGGCAAAAAATATTCATCCGTTCCCCAATTTTTTTTCAAAAAAATATTTTTTATCATTTAACCCTCTCCTTCATCCCGGCACCATTCAAAAATTTCATTCAGCCTCAGTAAAAACAGCAGAACCATTCATGAAAAATTTTCAAGAAGAGATTATCCCAACCGTACGGTGAATCTCTCATTTCTCCCCCGTGCCAACGAAAAAAGTACATCGCAAAACTTCTTCAAAAAATCCCGGCATCAAAACAGACCCGGGTAAACCTCATCACACCAAAAAAATTTCAAAAAAAATTATGGTGACCCGGACTCCTCGTCCGGATCATTATAATGCAGAGCCTGATACCGCTTCATCTCGCGGTCGCGAAGCTCAACTCTCCGCACCTTGCCCGAGATCGTCTTCGGCAGATCCTCTACAAACTCAACCGCACGCGGATACTTATACGGCGCAGTCGTCTTCTTCACATGATTCTGCAGTTCCTTGATCAGCTCATCCGACGGCTTCCAGCCATCCTTCAGAACCACAAACGCCTTCACAATCACACCGCGGATCGGATCCGGACTGCCCACAACCGCCGACTCCTTCACCGCCGGGTGTTCAATCAGTGCAGACTCCACCTCGCTCGGGCCGATCCGGTATCCCGAACTCTTAATGATATCATCATCGCGGCCCATGAACCAGAAGTACCCCTCCTCATCCTTCACCGCCTTATCGCCCGTATAATACCAGCCGTTCACAAACACCGAGGCCGTCGCCTCGGGATTGTCCAGATACTCCTTAAAGAGACCGACCGGACTTGGATCCTTCGTCTTGATCGCAATCTTTCCCTCCTCGCCGACCGGAACCTCGTATCCGTCATCATCATGCAGCTGCACGCACCAGCCGGGTACCGGCTTTCCGATCGAACCCGGCTTATTCGCAATGCACGGGAACGTACCGATAACCACCACCGTCTCCGTCTGACCATACGCCTCATAGATCGTCTTCCCGGTCGCCTCCTCCCAGACACGCGTCACCTCAGGATTCAGCGACTCGCCCGCCGACACACAGTGCCGCAGCTCCGAAAAATCAAACGCCTCAAGATCAGCCAGAATCAGCATCCGGTAAATCGTCGGCGGCGCACAGAACGTCGTAATCTCATAATGCTCAAGTAACGGCAAAAGCTCGGTTGCATTGAACTTCCCGCGGTAATCGTACACAAACACGCAGGCCCCCTGAATCCAGGGACCATAGAACTTGCCCCACGACGACTTGCCCCATCCTGTATCCGCAACCGTAAAGTGCAGATCATTCTCCGTCAGATCATACCAGAACCGGCCCGTCACAATATGCCCCAGCGGATAGGCATGCGTATGCAGAACCATCTTCGGATCGCCCGTTGTACCCGACGAAAAGAAGATCAGCATAGGATCGGTTGCCTTCGTACGGATACTCCGTGCCAGCGGAATCAGCTTCGTTGACGCAGGTGCAGGGTGGACAAGTTCCGTCTGATAATTAATCCATCCGGACAGCCCCCCGTCCGTCAGAAACTTCACCTGAAGCGTCGGACACTCGGACAGGATCTCCTCGATCTTCCAGGAGTTCTCCATATCCGTTACAATCATCTTGAACTTGCCCTGATTAATACGGTACTTCAGATCGTGCGGAGTAAGAATCGTGGGAGACGGACAAAACACAGCACCGATCTTCATTGCCGCAATCGCAAAGGTCCACCATTCCGGAACCCGCGGAAGCATAATCATCACACGGTCGCCCTTGCCGATGTTCTGCTTAAACATCATATTCGCAATCTGATTGGACAGATTCATCATGTGGCGGAAAGTAAAGTACTTCTCCTCCCCTTTCTGATTCGTCCAGATCATGGCGAGCTTGTTTCTGTCTTTCTTCGCCCATGCATCGACTACGTCGAATCCGAAGTTGTAATACTCCGGCACGGCAATAGAAAACGTGGAATAGGTTTCCTCGTAATCTGTCATATTGTGTGCTGCCGCTTCGGTCATGCAGTAACATTATTGATCGTCACGGGGGATAAATTCTCGCGGCAACCCCTCGACAAAACATTTATGCAGAATCGATACCGATACAACCATCATGGGCAAAACGATCCGAAGGCTCTGGGTGGCTGTTGCCACCTGCTGTTTTCTTGCGATATTTGCAGCGGACGTTCTCCTCAGCTCGCTCTTTGAAACCTACGGCATGCCGATAGTTGATGCCGCCATCCTCAAAATGCATGCCTACGAAGGATCGCCTCTGCAAAACATTCCCGCCGAACACGTCAACACCTTCCGCGGCTGGCTGCACTTCCTCTTCCCCGTTACCACCGCAGTTGCCCTCGCTATCCTGTGCTGGAAACTCGGAAAACTCTGCCGCAAAAAAGACCCCGACACAGACCCGGATAAACCCGCATCATAAAATCCCTCTGCCCTCCCTTACCTTTAGTAACTGTTGATTTGATCTGAATTTTTGGAATTCGCGTGTAAACATCCTCTTTTACCAAACTACCAAATATCCGTAAACATCCTTAAAACAAATGTTTATATAGAACTGCAATACAAATAATTAGTTGTACAAGTATCAGGTAATTACCATGGAGAAAAAAACGAAAACCCCGGCAGAAGAAAAACCGGCGGCAGAGGAAACTCCGGTGACTACCGTTGAAGAGACTCCGGTTGATCCGGTTGTTGAACTCACCAAGAAATATGATGAAGCAAACGACCGGTATCTCCGTCTCGTCGCAGAGTTTGAAAATTACAAAAAACGCACCCAGCGTGATGCAGAAAACACCGTTCGCTACGCGAACGAAAAGTTTGCCCGCGACATGCTTGACGTTTTGGACAACTTCGAACGTGCACTCAAAGGCGGTGACGACGATCTCAGGTCAGGACTTGAACAGATACACAAACTGTATCTCTCCGTCCTTTCCCGCAACGGTGTAGAACCCATGAATGCCGGAGGGTCTCAGTTTGACCCCAACCGGCACGAGGCAGTCGCCCACATCCCGTCCGACTCGCCCGAAGGCATCGTCATCGACGAAGCAATACGCGGCTACACTATGCATGACAAAGTACTCCGCCATGCAAAAGTTGCCGTATCACGTGGAAACGAATGAATACTTCACAAAGGTGAATCAATTGGCAGATAAAATCAGCAACAAAGTAATTGGAATCGACCTTGGAACAACCAACTCCTGCCTTGCCGTCATGGAAGGCGGAAGCCCGATCGTCATTGCAAACGCCGAAGGATTCCGGACAACGCCTTCCGTCGTCGGCTTCTCCAAAGACGGCGAGCGGCTGGTTGGCAACGTTGCAAAACGTCAGGCAATCACCAACCCGGGACGAACCATCAGTTCCATCAAACGCCACATGGGTACCGACTACCATGTTGACATTGACGGCAAGAAGTACTCCCCGCAGGAGATCTCCGCAATGATTCTGCAGAAGCTCAAGATGGACGCAGAAGCATACCTCGGAGAAAAAGTGCAGAAAGCAGTTGTTACGGTTCCTGCATACTTCAACGACGCACAGCGTCAGGCAACCAAAGATGCAGGAAAGATCGCAGGTCTTGACGTCCTTCGTATCATCAACGAACCAACCGCATCCGCTCTCGCCTATGGTCTTGAAAAGGAGAACGAAGTAACCGTTCTCGTCTATGACCTTGGCGGAGGAACATTCGATGTTTCTATCCTGACTCTTGACGACGGCCTCTTTGAAGTCAAGGCAACCGCCGGAAACAACCGTCTCGGCGGCGACGACTTTGACCAGAGAGTCATCGACTACCTTGCCGACGAGTTCAAGAAGAAGGAAGGCGTTGACCTCAGAAAAGACCCGGTCGCCATGCAGCGGTTAAAGGACGCAGCCGAAAAGGCAAAGATCGAACTGTCCTCGCTTCAGAAGGCAAACATCAACCTGCCGTACATCACCGCAGACGCTTCCGGCCCGAAACACCTCGACATCGATCTGACCCGGGCGAAGTTTGAGCAGCTCATCGACGATCTCGTACAGAAGACTGTCGAGCCGGTCAAGCAGGCATTAAGTGATTCTGGTCTCACTGCCGCAGGCATTGATCATGTACTGCTCGTCGGCGGTTCCACCCGTGTACCGGCAGTGGTTGACACGGTGAGAAAACTTCTCGGCAAAGAACCGGACAAGAACATCAACCCGGACGAGTGTGTCGCTCTCGGAGCAGCAGTGCAGGGTGCAGTCCTGACCGGCGAGACCAAGGATGTCGTGCTTCTTGATGTAACCCCGCTGACGCTCGGTATTGAGACGCTTGGCGGCATTGCAACCAAACTCATCGAGAGAAACACCACCATCCCTACGAGAAAGAGCCAGATCTTCAGTACCGCCGCCGACAACCAGACGTCCGTTGAGATCCATGTCGTGCAGGGAGAGCGTCAGTTCGCCCGCGACGACTTCAGTCTCGGCAAGTTCCAGCTGACCGGCATCCCGCCGGCTCCGCGCGGAATGCCGCAGATTGAGGTGACATTCGATATCGATGCAAACGGTATCGTTCACGTCTCCGCAAAGGATCTCGGTACCGGCCACGAGCAGTCGATGACCATCACCGGCAGAAAGGATCTCAACAGTGATGAGATCGACAAGATGGTCAATGATGCAAAGCAGTATGAAGAGGAGGACAAGAAGCGCCGTGAAGAGATTGAGCTGCGCAACAATGCCGACAACGCTGTCTATGCCGCAGAGAAACTCGTGAACGACAAAGAGACCGCCGACAAGATCGAGGCCGAGGATAAGGAAAATATCGGGAAGGCAGCAGGCGAACTCAAAGAGGTTCTGGCAAAGGAGGACGCGGCAGCCGAGGACATCAAAGCAAAGATGGATGCTCTGCAGGAGGTTGTGTTTGCCGTGACCTCGAAGATGTACCAGAAGGTTCAGGCTGAGCAGCAGGCCGCGGCAGATGCGAACGCAAACGCGGGATGCGATGGAAACTGCGGCGGCGACTGCGGTGCCGGCGCCAAGCAGGATGACAACGTGGTTGATGCGGACTACGAAGTAAAGAAGGATTAAAACCCTTCTTTTCAGGTGAATGATAATGGGTTCGGAATCGTACTATGATGTCCTGGGTGTTCCCCGCAATGCGACGGAGACGGACATCAAAAAGGCATACCGGAACCTCGCCAAGAAGTATCACCCTGACGTCTGCAAGGAAGCGGGTGCTGAGGAGAAGTTCAAGTCGATCAATGAGGCGTATGCGGTTCTGTCGGATGAGTCAAAGCGCCGTCAGTACGATCAGCTCGGACACGAGAACTTTGCGAATGCGTCGAAGGGAAGCTACGGCGGCGGCCCGGGCGGTGCAGGGTTTAATGCGGACTTCTCCGGGTTTGGTGATATCTTTGATTCGTTCTTTGGCGGCGGCGGCAGGCGTTCCGGCCCCCGTCAGGGTGATGATCTTCTGATGCGTATTCAGCTCAGTCTTGAGGATGCGGTCTTTGGTGCGCAGAAGGAGATCGAGGTGATGCACACCGAGCAGTGCCCGGACTGTGAGGGGACGGGAAGTTCGACGAAGAAGACAACGACGTGTCCGAAATGCGGCGGA
>JAISHD010000006.1 GCA_031262705.1 Methanocalculaceae archaeon
GAAGAGCAGTTTCGGTGCGTACCCGAACTCGCGGATGGCTGCCTCGATCCGCTCAGCAGCGGTGTCGGCGGTGATGTGGTGATCCGGGGTCGGCGGAATTTCCCGGACTACCCCGTTGACCACTTCAACCGAGAGATACGCGGTGTAGTGTCCCATGCCGGTCATCATTACCGGTTCGCCTTTGCCGACGAGAGCGCCGGTCACTTCCTGAAACGCTCTGCGTGCACCCGGCACCACCTGCGACTGATCCATGCCGAGCCATGCGGAGAGGTCTGCGTGGAACTCTGCGATGGGCGGGTTTGCAACGTAGTCCAGACGGAACGGTTTGTGGCAGTGATCACAGACCGAGTAGCCGTCGCCCCAGGCAATTACTGCCTTCATTGCTTCCGGCGTCAGTCTGCCTGCGGCCTGGATGGGATCGAGATTGATCGAGGACTCTTCCACGGTCCGCGTTTCAATTCCCGCAGCACATCTCATCGTCACAAGAGTTCCTCCTCAAGGGTGGCAAGCTGTTTTCGTACCGCGTCAATCGATCGTCTGGCTGTTTCCTTCTCTTCATCGTTCAGCTGATGCAGAGGCGCTGTCCGGCGAAGTATGGTCCGGATGTCGGTCAGGTGAAAGAGACCGGCAAATACTGCATCAATTGCTTTTTGTGACATAGATATCATCATGCATATCCGGCATTTGCTAACCCGCATGGATACAGTGCGGCTGGTTTTATTTCATGTTAGAATTATGTATCTCCCAAAGAACGGGAAGACACGCTCATACTGAGCGTATGGCCGATAAGAAAATTTTTCCCGTTGCGGGGAAGAGCCAGGTGCCTGAATTGAACAGGCGTGGAACTGCTCTGCAGGCAGTCGCGTAGCCACTCCGCCAACCTGGCAGAAATCATCTCCTTGCCGGAGATAGTTTCCTGAGAATTCACAATGTGAACTTCACAATGTGAATACAAGATTGTCTTCACTCCTATTTATATTTATTTGGAGTTCCGCCTTTTTCCGAAATGTTTGGCATGGTCCATGTACCAAATCCCGCAAAACCACGCGGACTCCCGTTGTTCATCATCACCATCCGCACCGGATGAACAGACCTGCGGCATGAAAATCTATTTACCTGCAAAAGAAAAATGATTATTCACAGTGTGAATATGACACGCAGGAGAATTTTTCCATGACCAATACCTACAAAAAAGAAACGCTCGCCATACATGCCGGACAAAAACCGGATCCCGCAACCGGCGCCCGCGCCGAACCCATCTATATGACAACGGCCTACGTCTTCCGTGATGCAGCGCAGGCGGCGGGACGCTTCAGCCTCACTGAGGAGGGAAACATCTATACCCGCCTCACCAACCCGAACAACAGTTCGTTTGAGGAAAAAATTGCCGCACTCGAAGGAGGGACTGCGGCAATCAGCACCGCGTCCGGCATGGCTGCGATCAGCTACGCGGTTCTCGCTGTAACCCGCCCGGGGGATGAGATCGTCTCCGCCGACAACCTCTACGGCGGAACCTATGAACTCTTTCACCACACACTGCCGAGTCTCGGACGAACCGTCCGGTTTGTCAGTTCCGGCAGCCTTGCGGAGCTGAAAGAGGCGATAACCGAAAAGACCCGTGCCGTATATTTTGAGTCCATCGGAAATCCGAAGCTTGACATCCCCGATTTTGCGGCGGTCGCAAAGATAGCTCATGACGCAGGAGTCCCTTTCATCGTTGACAACACCGTCGGCGTCGGCACGGTGCGGCCGATCGAACACGGCGCAGACATCGTTGTCATGTCTGCAACAAAGTATGTCAACGGCCACGGAACCGCACTTGCCGGCGTCATCGTTGAGAGCGGCAGATTCCCCTGGGACAACGGCAGGTTCCCCATGTTCACCGAGCCGGACCCGGCCTACCACGGTCTTGTACACTACAAAGCCTTCGGCCCTGCCACCGTCTCAACCAGTATCCGCGTCTCCCTGATGCGGGACATCGGTGCAACCCTCAGTCCGTTCCATGCCTGGCTTTCCTCTATCGGTCTTGAAACCCTCTATCTCCGAGTGGGAAGGCATGCGGAGAATGCTCTTGCGGTTGCCGAGCATCTCAAAAACCATCCCAAGGTTGCCTGGGTCAACTATCCGGGACTTGCCGATCACCCTTCGCATGCAAATGCCGTCAGGTACTTCGGAGGTTCCGGCGGTCCGCTGATCACCTTCGGGGTGAAGGGCGGATACGATGCAGCCGTCATCGTGCAGAACAGTGTAAAACTCTTCTCGCTTCTTGCAAACATCGGTGATGCAAAATCCCTCATCATTCACCCGGCCTCAACCACCCACCAGCAGTTATCCGCCGAGGAACAGCGGGCAACCGGGGTAACCCCCGATACCATCCGGCTCTCCATCGGTCTTGAGAATGCCGCAGACATCATCGCCGACCTTGATGCGGCGCTGGAAAAGATCTGAAAAAATATTTTTTTTATTTTTATCTGCGCAGCGTTCCAAGCACCGCCGCACCGCAGACGATCAGTCCCGCCCACCAGAAGACCGACGGGGACTCGGTTGGTGACGGCGGAACGGTTGTGGAGACCGTGGTCACCGGTGTGGTCTCTGTTGATTCAGGTGTCGGTGTCTCCGTCGGCTTTGGTACCACGTCAAACGTTGCGGAAGAACTTGTGGAGACGGAGACACCCGAAATCTTCACGGTATAGGTGTCGGCGGAAAGTATCGATCCGTCCACGGAAAAACTCCAGGAGTTGTCGGGAGACCCTTTTACCACCGCAACCGATCCCGCGGTTCCGTATGATGATACAGGATCATTTTTGCCGGAAGGAACAAAGGAGGCGGGTACAACCTCGACCAGCAGTTTGTCCTGCGGCGCAAGATTTGTTCTGCCGGACACGACAAACAATTCCCCGAGATACCGAGTGCCGACCGGCGTGATCTCAATGTACGGCGACTGCACGGTCAGGGTCAGCGTGGTGTAGAGATCATCGATGTAGGGGGAGGCAAGCATCTTTACCAGAGCGTTCGCTGCCTGAGGACCCTGCAGCCGGCCGGAGCCTTCCACCACAAACGAACGCTGGGTTCCGCCGCCCGGAGCTACCATCGCGAGGACTGTTTTGCCGTCCTGATGGATCTCCTGCACGCCGAACCTGCCGTCGTTCATGGGGTGTTCAACCACTACGAAGTACTCGCCTGCGGACATGCTTTCCGGAATTGCCATCCAGTAATCGTACCCGCCGTCGTTCACCGAAACAGTTCTGCGTTCATAGTAGTTTGAACCGAAGATGAAGATCGCAACCGTGGACGGGCTGCCGGTGACGGTTCCGGTGATGTGTACGGTGTCGCCTTTGGCTGCGGCAAACGATGATGTTGTGGTGCTGAGACCCGGCTGTTTCAGCTGCACGGGGTAGGTTGCATACTGGGTGCCGGAGAGGTGGGACTTGTCGTTCATCGTGCTGACCGCGTAGATGGTGTAGGCGCCCGCGTCAAGACCGGTTGAGCCGGTGTTCCACCGGTACTCCCAGGTGTGATCGGATTTGACGGAGACTTTGGTGAGTTCGCCGGATGCACGTGTTGCAAGACTGACACCGTTGGAGTTCAGGTTCGGGCCGGTGAGGAAGAGGTAGGTGGTGTCGGAGTCGGTGTTGGTTCCGGAGAGCCGTATTTCTTCCCCGAGATAGTAGGTGTTCTTGGAGTCGGATGCGGTCATGCCCATGCCGCCAACAGTTATTCTGATGCTGACCCGGTCATAATCGCTTCCTTTTCCGGCTACTGTTCCGTAGTCAACGATGTCGTTTATCCGGATGGTGTAGGAACCTTCCTCGACCGGACGACCGCTTACGGGGCTGGTGGAGTACTGAACCACCCGTTTTCCGGAGGCGTCGGTGGTGACAACACCCCATGAGTTCGGATCGCCTGCTGCACCGTCGGGAAGCAGGACGGATTTTTCACCGCCACCGATGCTGACCTTTGGATTTTCCGAGCCGCGGACAACACCGGGCTGGCCTGCGATCAGCTGCGGGGCCGGGCTGCGGCCCGCGTCAAGAGTGATGAGGTAGGGGGTGTTCGGCAGACTGCTGACGGTTACGGTGAACGGATTGCTCCGGACAACGGTTTCACTGCCGGTTGTGAGCGAAATTCCGGTGCTGCTGCCGAGGTAGTAGGTGACGGTGTTGGATTTCTTTGCGTAGTTGGCAAAGACCTGCGGCGTTATCCACTCGGCGCGGGAGGTGTAGGTTCCGCCGCGCAGGGCGGAGTCGGCAAGAGAGATGTCACGGGTTGTGACACGGACGGAGTTGATATCGATTGAGGAAAGGTCAGCGGATCCGAGCATGGTGGTCTGGCCGCCAACAGGTGTGGTTACGATGATCTGCGCTTTTGCGCCGATGCCGGACGGGCCTACCTTGGGAGAGTCGATGATGTAGTGGATGCTGCTGCTTTTGCTGACGGCTTTGCCGTCCACGGAGTCGGTGGAGCCTGCATACTCGGCACGGAGGATGAGATCAGGCTGCCAGATGTAGAGGTAGCTGCCGGTCCATTCACTGCCGTTATAGATCCGATAGGCACCGGTATAACCTCCAACAGAGATATCCAAGAGATTGATGACGCCGTTTGTATCCGCCTGAATGGTGTTGAGAGCAGTCGGGCTTGCCGATCCGCTCATATAGGAGATGGCCGCTCATATAGGAGATGGAGGTCGCGGTACGGCCATCTTCGGTTATATTTATCCGGATTTTTTCATAGACGAAGGCGGTACTGCCGGGATACACGGTTCGGGCATCGCTGCTGGTAAGGGGATAGGAGTCGGCAGTCCCGCCGGAGAGGTATTGTGGAAGTGGAGCGGATGCGGGCTGTAGTTCTTCCTCCTGCGACTGAGAAGATGCTGCGCCAGCCTTTTCAAGAGCTTCACTCTGTACAGTCTGTATTTCGGGGATGAGATTTTTTATGTCATTTCCACTCTTCGGAAAAGAGAGTTTACTTGTGTCGGAGTACTGTTTCTGCTCCGGAGATTCTTGTCCGTCGGTCGTCTCTTCAGGTGACGGAACTGTTGTGGACACAGTTGCAGGCACGACAGTCGCTTCAGGTGACGGAACCGTTGTGGACGCAGTTGTAGGAACGACAGTCGCTTCAGGTGACGGAACTGTTGTGTTCTTCACAGGGGGAAAAATCTCCGCCGTCCCGTCTTCATCAGCCGCAGCTCCCACAGCGAAAAGCAGCGCAAAAACGATCAGCACACACACATATTTTCTCAGGGACACATTTTCTCTCCGAAATTTACTAAAAAAATAGATGACAGGAGAGTATAAAATCCTGCGGGTGGGGGTATTATTCTTCCTTTTTTGCAGAAATACCGGCAATAGAACAGCTTGCCCCGCACTGCTCCTTGACAACATCAGGAATCACACGATAGGCATTTGCCAGAACCGATGAGTTCGCAAGAAGTCCGGCAACCAGCACCGCCTCTAAAATCTCCTCTTTCGGGATACCCATCTTCTTTGCCACCTGCATGTGATACGCCGTACAGTGATCACAGCGGAGTGCAGCCCCCACTGCAAGGCTGATCAGCTCGATCACCCTTGGTTCCAGACTACTCATCTGATTCACCGCATTCTTGTAGAGAAGATGTGAGATCAGCGCCTCAGGACAGTCCTCAAGCTTTTTGTAAATTAACGGGGCTGTTCCGTACTCCTCCTCGACACGGGCCAGCCAGTCCGCCGCTGTTGCTTTCGCACCCTTCGTCTCAACCTCACGGATGGCCTCCTGAAAATCCAAATCAAACTCAACCATTTTTCACACCACAATATTTGTCTCCGACAGCGGACGGATCCGAATCAGAATATAGTTGCGCATCCGGGACGGCAGAACATCCGCCACATCGCCAACCGTAATATCACCCTCAATCACCAGATCGCGGATGCGCTGTGCATACTCCTCATATGCGAGCTTTACCCGCAGACCGGTCAGCTGTACCGCAATCGGCGACGGCGAGTACACATACTCGATCTCCGGAATCTCCTGCTTGATCATATCCTGAATCCGTGCGGGCGACACCGAGAGCGGATCATGTGACAGCTCTTTTCGTTTCTCGGAGATCACCCGTTCCACCTCCTCGATCACCAGATCAAGCCGGTGAATATCCGCCTCCGTCTGCGTCCGGTGCATGAACCGGCCGAGACCGCCAACATATCCTGCCACCGGAGGATCGGTCTGCTTCCCCAGCTGCTCGCGTGACGGCCCGCCGGTCAGAATGATCGGTACCGTAACGCCGCGGCGGAGCTTTGGAAACTTCTTTTCAATACAGGTTGCAAAGTTGCCGAGCACATAGATTGCCATGTCGTGCTCATTGATCAAGTCGCGCTCCTCGTCATTGATCTGCGAGATGCGTTTGCCAAATCCTCTGGCCATACCGAGAATGTTCGATTTCGAGCCGTGACTGCGCAGATACTCGGCAACATCGCAGGCGGAATGCGGCAGGTGATGAATCTCAAGACTCGGGATCACCACGGCAATCTCCGTTCCGACCAGCGGCGAGGTCTGTACCTCACCCGCAAGCGGGCGAGAGAACTCCTTCAGCCCTTCGATGTCTTCCTGCGGCATCAGCAACTGCAGTACAACCTCATTTGCAATGTTGTGCCGCTGCACAATATAGCCGCCAAGATCCTCAATGTAGTCAACAACCTCATCGAGCCGATAGACTCCGCCTTTGTAGGTAACCGGAACAAGAATCATCGCAACTCCTCCTCCATGAGAATGAACCGGTCAGCAATAATACGATCAACATCCTCAGCCGGAAGCGTGTTCTCGCTTGCCGCATAGGAGAAGCGGTCGGAGCCGTAATTCTCGCGGCGGACCTTGAATCCTTCCGGGGCAATTACCTGAATCGCATAGATCAGATCCTTAAACAGCGATTCCGCCGGATCAATGACGTTCCAGTTTTCGAGATCCTTGGGAATGTCGACGTTGTTGATGAGAACCGTGAATCGATCGGGTTGGTCAACGTTGTCGTGGCCGAGCCGGTTCCACAGCATCTTCAGCATCGCAGCAAGATACGTCTCGTCACCGACTGCAATCGTTGCCTTGCCGTCCTGCACCAGCACATTACCAACGTCTGATACCCGGATAGCCGCACGCGGAGGACGGATCAGACCGGTTGCTACAAACAGCGGATACTCGGGGTCAATGTAGAGGTGCAGACCCCTGACAATTGAGAGCAGGTTGTGATCCTGCAGAACGGTTGTTGCGATTTTATTGTAGTTATCGGCACCATCCTCCGTGGACTCAACCGCGAAGTAGTCTAAACCTGCCATCTACGCCTCCTTTTTCTTGTCAATGAAACCGGAGGCTAAAAGTGCCCCTCCGGTTGCGCCGATGTACTGCGAGTGGTGCGGAACAACGACTTCGGTGTTGAGCATGCGGCCCATAGCGCGGACGAGTCCCTGAATCAGGGACGAGCCGCCGACCATGATGACCGGCTCTTTGATGTCAACCTCCTGAAGCTGCTGTTCGTACACCTGCTGGGCAACGCTGTGACAGGCTGCCGCCGCCACATCTTCGCGTTTGTATCCTGCAGCAAGGGCGTTCACCAGCGACTGGGTACCGAACACGATACAATAGCTGTTCATCGGTACATCCTCTCCGCCCTCGCTTTTCATGGAAAGAGCACCAAGCTCGGTGATGTCAACGTCGAGACGCTTTGCGGTCATTTCAAGGAATCTGCCGGACGCTCCGGCACAGATGCCGCCCATCGTAAACGATCCCGGAATGCCGTCGTTGACACTGATGGCTTTGTTGTCCATACCGCCGATGTCAATTACGGTTGCAAAACCTTTCTGGGCATTTGCAAGATAAACCGCTCCTTTGGAGTTGACTGTCAGCTCTTCCTGCACAAGGTCGGCATTCATGTGTTTGCCGACAAGGAATCTTCCGTATCCGGTTGTTGCGGTTGCCTCAATATCAGACATCTTGAGTCCTGACTCTTCAAGTGCCAGAGCGATGACTTCGTCGGCACTCTTGAGAACCTCAGTCGTCGGTCGCCAGCCGGTGCCGATGATCTCGTTATCCTGCATGATGATGCACTTCGTGGTTGATGAACCGGAGTCCACACCCATGGTGGTACCGACCTGTACCTCGCGTGCCATGAGGCTGCGTCTGCGGGCAATGGTGGTCAGAGCTTCGAGTCTCGTGAGAAGCGTCGACGCGCCGGTTCGCTCGTTGAAGGAGTAGGACACCACCGGAATACGGGAGTTCTCCACGATGTAGCGGCGGAGTTCGTTTCTGACAATTGCTGCTTCCGCGCAGCGGAAGCAGCTTGCAATGAAGATGCCGTCCGCTTCGATGCGGCCTTCGACAATGGCCTGTGCACGGGAGATGGCAAGTTTCAGATCAGGACTTTTGACCGGCAGACCAAAGTCCTTGTAAGCGCATTTGACGTCCTTTAATGCGACATCGGGATAGAACATCTTGCTGCCGACGGTCTCGGCAGCAGTGGTGATCTCATTCTGGATTCCGCTGTACTCTGCACCACAGGTGATCTGGGCGATTCTGACAGGCTGTTCGCTCATTGTTGTACCTCCAGATTTTTCAGGAACTCTTTAATTGCGGCAACAAACGTGACTCCTTCCTCCTTTGAGGCCGGATAGCGGAGTTCAAGTCGCGGGATTTCCTTTTCGCGGAGCATGAAGGCAAGAAGTTCGTTGGTTCGTGCACAGCCCATGCAGCCGAAGGCGAGATCGGGCTCATCGATGATGATCGCGGCTTCCGCCTCCTCAACCAGCGGGCCGTAGAGGGACATGCGTCCCCGGATGCCGGACGGCACTTCGACGGCGGCCCATTTGAGACCTTTCTGCGGATCATCGGGGGTCATCTGAATCGGGGGCGAGTCAAAGCCCGGAGTCTGAATGTGTTCGCGAATTGAGATTGCCGATCCGAGCGGCTGATGGCCGAAGCGTGCCACGAGATCGGATAAGATGAGGCTGGTTGCCGGATAGATGAATACTTTTGCCATGGTGTTTACTCCTCCTTCATAAGGGATTCCAGAATGTCGATGTCAAGAGCTTTCGGCATCGACATCTCCTGACCGGCTGCTGCTTTGAGTTCTTCGGGGGTCATACGATCGGTCTCCTGCAGGCCGTATGCGATGTAGCGCACAAGACCCATTTCATATTCATGACCGAGATAGCCGGGACGTGCGCCGCCGAGGTCGGCACGGCACCTGCGTGCGTCACCCGGCGGGAAACCGCGGTCCTTGACGTAGATACGGTAGGGATCCAGCTTTCGCAGGTGGGCGATGATCCGTTCCACGTCCTCCGGGCTGCCGGTGATCTGGCAACCGAAACAGGTCTCCTTGATCATGACGCCCTGGGCAATTTCATAGGCTGCGGTTGCAATGTCCTGCGGGGTTGTGTCGGGCGAGTCAACGAAGACGTACTTGGTAATGGTTCCCACATACTGGGGCACATAGGGTTTCACGGCTTCACCTCACGGATAAAAACAGTTGAGCCATCTTTAATAAGGGGAAGCTTGTCGATGTCAAGAACCGTTCCGACCACGTTGGTTCCCTCGAACGGTTCCCCGGTCGGTCCATACTCTTTGTTTGCGACACTGCGCACACCGGTCATGCCTCGTGCTTTTCTGGCGTCATTGGTGATCGCAAGAGAGTAGGGGGGAACAGGTTGCTTGGGAACGTTCTCCGGAATGATGTTGACGTTTGAGGCGAACTTCGGTTTGAAGAGGTACATCTCGTTGTCGATGTTGTAGAAGAACGGCATGCTGCCGATGGCATATATTTTGAGGCTGGTGACGCGGCGGAAGAGATCAACCGTCCGAGGGGCATGCTCGTAGTCCAGCGTGATGTCAATGACATCTTTGAGAGCAACGGTTGAGAGAGCAACCTTTCCCTCTTTGAGGATTTCAAGGGTTGTTGCCGGCTTCTGGTCGATGACTATCCGTCCATCAACGTCGCGGTTGTCGGCAAGCACGCGAAGTCCCCGTGCTTTAGCACGGGCGACGGCCTCTCCCAGCGGGAGGCCGCGAAGGTCAAGCTGTTTTGGGACGACTTTGACGGACAGTTTTGTTCCGGCACCGGCAAACCGGGCGAGTTCAATGCCGCGGAAAACCGTTCCGGTACGGGTATGGTACTGGTTGCTTGGGACGTCTTTGGTGTAGATGTAGATGGCGCCCGAGCTTTTTCCCGAGGTTCGCACAGTGACAGTTCCTTCCCGTCTGGGTTTTTGCAGCTCCATAGGGACGGTGAGTTTTCCTTCGGCATGATCGCGGATGTAAGTGGACGCTGTCCGATCAATCAGGTACTCGGAGTTGCGCAGTGCAAACAGGAGATGTTCAACCGATCTGGTGCAGGATGTATCAATCTCGGTGTGATCCTCCTTGTAGCCTTCTGCGTTGATGTGGATCTCGGAAAATATCTGCATGCCGTCTTCAACTGCGAGGGAGAGATCGGTGGTTACAGTAGCGTTGGTTGTATCGACCGAGGAGAAGACGTGTTCAATTCTGGTGATGCGGTCGCCGTTTCTCCACCGGTTCATGATGCCGAGACCGGAGATGACGGTGCCGAGAATTGCCCCTCCGGCTGCTGCCCCGTGGTCTCCCATGTGCTGGAGACGAGAGAACATGAGGTAGGAGGTATCGGAGTCGTAGCCGCCGCAGCCGAGGCAGAGTACGCCGCGGTCATAGCGGTAGGATTGGTGATCGGGGATGAAGTCTGCCCTGAAGGGGCCGAAGGCAACGGCGTATTTGTCTTCCCAGTGAACCCGGAGGTTTGTGCTGGAAACGTCCCCGGTTGGTACCGGCATGAAGACGCTCGGCAGGAGTTCGACGACGATGTCGCCCGCGGTTGTTGCAAACCGGAGCTGGGATGTATCGCGCGACACATCCGCATCCTCTGACGCGGCGACTCCGGGGCTGAGGACGGCAACACTGTATCCTGCCGGGTGTTCCGGTAGGAGGGTGGCTAGTGTGGTTCCTTTGGGGACAACTTTCGTTTCCCCGTTGAGGAATATCTGCATGTTTGTCACGATAACTCTCTTTTTCAGATTTTACATCTCGAACATTTCATCAGTGCTGGTGTGAAGTGTTCCGGCGTTCTGCTCCGGAACATCTTCACCTTTGGGATCGGCCTGGGTTGGCACGGATTTGGGGGCGTTGTCCATGGCGCGGTCCCGTTCAGTTGCGACTGCACGCGCCATGATGTCCTTCTCAGCGTCGGTCAGGGCGGCGAGTACTTCATGGGTGGGGCCTATCTTGATGATCTTTCCGCCGCGCATGAACATGCAGCGGTCGCAGACGTCGCGGACGAACTCCATGTCGTGTGAGACGATGACAAAGGTTTCATCCATTTCTTCACGGGCGTGGATGATGGAGTGTTTGACGTCCACTTTGGTGATGGGGTCCATGGTTCCGGTGGGTTCGTCAAGGAGGATGATGCGGGGTTCGCGGATGAGGACCTGAGCAAGGGCAACGCGGTGCTTTTCTCCTTCGGAGAGGCTTGCCGGATAGCGGTGAAGAACGTCTTTTGCTTTCTTTTCGGTGAATCCTGCCATCTGAAGGGTGATCATTGCTTTGCGGGTGGCAAGTTCTTTGGGGAACTCAAGGCCGATGGCATCAGTTAAGTTGTCGATGATGGTACGGTGGGGATAGAGATCGTACTCCTGGTGCAACAGGCCGATGTATTTTTTGGCCCGGCCGCGGTAGAGGTAGCCGGGTTTGGTCATGTCGATCCACTCGTCCCCGATGCGGACCTCCAGTTTTCCGGCGGTTGGTTCGTAGAGTCCGGCAATCATCTTGGACAGTGTGGTTTTTCCTCCGCCGGAAACACCGATGATGCCGAAGATTTCCCGTTCGTTTATGTCGAAGCTGATTTTGTCGACTGCGTTGATGACACCCCGGTCAACGGCGATGAATTTTTTGGAGAGGTTCTCGGCGCGGACGATGGGGCTGCCGATCTCCTGATCGGTGTAAACCAGATCGTCATGGTAGTCTTCCATGAATGCAGATATGATCTCTTCGGGTGTACCGATTCTGGTGATCCTTCCATCGTCAAGAAGTACTGCACGGTCGGCGACGTCTTCTAAGACCTGCGAGAAGTGGGAAGTGATCAGCATTCCCATGCCGTTTTCCTGTGATGCTTCTTTGAGAAGATCATGAACAATTTTGGCGGTCTTGGGATCAAGAGTGCCGGTGGGTTCGTCGGCAAAGAGGAACATGGGATCGCGAGCGAGCTGGCGGGCGAGGACGACACGCTGTTTTTCTCCGCCGGAGAGATCGCGGGCGATATGCATCATGCGGTGGGTAAGACGTACTTCGTCGAGCAGGTCGGCGGCACGGCCAATGGCTTTTTCGGACGGGTAGTCGATGTCATCCAAGGCCCGGAGCACGTTTTCAATGACGCGATCGTCGCCGTAGAGAGCGAATGTCCGCTGAAACATGATGGCGGTTCTTGCCATGATGCGGGTTTTGAGTGTTTCGTTTTCCGGTGCCCAGAAGTCAATGTCGCGGATCTGGAGTTTTCCTCCACAGTTACTGCAGGCAGAACCGGCACGGCTTGGGAGTTCAACTCTGCCGCAGTCAGGGCAGACGGCGACATGATAGATGACCTGTCCTGAGGTGGGAGGGTGATCGATGCCGCGGACGAGGTGGATCAGAACGGTTTTTCCGCACCCGGATCGTCCGATGATGCCGACGATCTCTCCTTCCGTTATCTCGAGGTTGATATTGTCCAAAACCCGTACCATCTCCTGTGCTGTCGCACACTGGGCATTGTTGGAAGGACCGTCGGACGGGCCATATGCAGGAAAATCCATGCAGAGGTCCTTAATGGTGATAAACGGTGTCGTCATTCAAACATCCTCTATAATGCTAATTGTATGTGCTCTGAGGTGTTATTAGTGTTTAGAAGAATGCATTCCGGGGGTTTTCCGGAAGCTGCCGAGGATGCGTGATGGATGGACATGAGATGAAAAGACCGCCACTTATCCTCCTGCATTTTCAGAAAAAAGATTCCGGAAAGATTCAACGAAATATTTTTGTCACTTCAGAGTTTTCCGTGATGGTATCCAAAAAAGAAAAAATCTCCGCAGCAGCACTCTGCCGGTGTTCCTCTGCAGAGGAACACCAGTGTCACAGGGAGTGGTTACCCGTGGTAGAGGCGGATACTGCGGATGACCCGGTCTTCTTCGATGTCCCAGCGGTCTTCGCATTCTTCGTCAAAAAAGAACCGGTGACCCACCCTGTCCCATCCCCCCATACGAATCCACATACACCTCGCCGCCGGGAGATCGTGAACGTGGCCCCATCGGTCTCGATACCATAGTGTACAGACACTCCTCCACCATAAGCTCCACGGAGGTCGAGGTTGCCACGCAGTTCTTGATACTTGCAGTATCGGACATCATGAACAAGCCTTCCCGGATATCCATCCCTCAGCCCCCCGCAAACGTCGCTGACAACAAAAAAAAGGATTAGACCAGCCGGTAAGTCTCAAGATTCTGAGGTGCCACCGTCTGAATATGGAATTTCTTGTAGATCGAGCTTGCCAGATCGATCGTCTTTGACTCCTCGCCGTGGATCGTAAACACCCGCTCCGGCTTCGGCTGGAGATACTGCACATAGTTCATCAGCTGGCGGCGGTCTGCATGTCCGGAGAAACCTTCCACCGTCTGCACCTCCATATTGATGATGATGCTGCCCTTCTTCCCGACCGGCACTTCGCGCCATCCCTTCTGAATACGGCGGCCGTACGTTCCTTCCGCCTGATATCCGACAAAGATCAGCATGTTCTTCTTCGACTCCGCAAGGTTTCCGAGATATTCAATAACCGGCCCGCCGTTCAGCATACCGCTCGTTGAAATAATCACGCATGGATCCTCTGAGAAGATAATCTGTTGGCGCTTCTCTTGTGAATCCACCTGTTCAAAGCATTCTGCAAGGAACGGGTTGTAATTGTCACGGAAGATCAGATTCCGGAGATCATTGTTCAGATACTCAGGATATGCCGTATGCAGAGCAGTTGCCTCCTTAATCATCCCGTCAAGATAGATTTTGCACTTTGGAACCCGCTGATTCCGGAATCCTTCCTCAAGGGCAAGCATCAGCTCGTGCGACCTTCCGACCGCAAACGCCGGAACCAGAACTTTTCCGCCGCGCTCCAGCGTCGTGTTGATAACCTCATAGAGATGATCCTCGGCATCCTTTCTTGATGGGGAGAAGTCCTCGGAACCTCCGTAAGTACTCTCCATCACCAGCGCCTCAAGACGCGGAAACTGTGAGACCGCAGGATTGAACAGCCGGCTCTTGCTGTAGAAGAAATCACCGGTGAATGCAATGTTGTAGAGACCGTTTCCTACATTGAAATGGGCAATGGCCGAACCAAGAATGTGGCCTGCATTGTGCAGCGTCAGCTTCAGATCAGGTGCAATATCCGTCACATCTCCATAGCCGAGGGCAATCGTGTGCTTGACAAACTCGCGAATTTCGTTTGAAGAGTACGGCGGGACCTTGTCCTCCTTGTTGTTCACATCAAGATAGTCCAGTTGGAGCATGGCGGCGGTGTCTCGGGTTGCGGGTGTTGTGTACACCGGGCCGTCGTAACCGTAACGGTACAGCAGCGGGATGTATGCGGAATGATCCAGATGGGCGTGAGTTAAGACAACAGCATCAAGGGATGTGAACGGAAAAATCTCCGGAACATTCAGGAACGGTGAAGACGAGCTGCCGGTAGCGCCCGGCGACTCGCCGCAGTCGATTAAGACCTTGCTTTCCGGTGTGGAGAGCAGGAATGCTGCCCGGCCCACCTGACGGCAGCACCCGAGCGTGGTAAGACGGAGCCACTGTTCCTTGTCGCGTCCCGAGTACATCGAGTCACGGTGAATACGGCGTCCGCACTTGCGCAGGAACTCTTTTCGTTCATCCCGGGTTTCACGCAGGAACTGGCGCACCTGCTTGATCGTCACCGAGGGAATCGGCGGCGTCCGCACACCCTTCGGTGTCCAGCCCACTTTCATCGTAATGTCGCGGAGCGTTGATCCGTTCTTGCCGATGACAACCCCCGGCTTCTCCGCTTCAATCAGGACCTCGCCCGTATCAGTATCGAAGAAAATATCCGTAATCCCCGCACTCTCCGGAACAACGCTCTTGATCATATCGTACGCCTGTTCCGTATCGCCGAGAATGTTCGGCCGCACCACAATCCTCTTGCGCAGATCGCGGGCAAGAGTACGGATCAGATCCTGCTCCTCGGCAAACCGTTTCGGATCATCGGTATAGATTACCATCTCCGGGCCTTCATATTCAACATCGGTTACGGTAACTCCGCGGGGGACCTTCCGATTAATAGTATCTTTCAGTTCTTTGAGTCTGTCTTCAACCTGCATAGAAATCGTTTCCAAAAAAGTATAAAAAATCAGAGTGAGGCAGAGGATGCCGGAAGTATCTCTGCTATTTCTGCCTCCGGGACGTACTCGAATTTGTCCCGGGTTATGACCACGACGTTGTATCCCTCGCCGGATGCTGCGTCGCGCCGCATTGCTGCGCGAAGCGCCCGGACCGCAATATCAACGGCTTCAGCTTCGTTCATGTCCGGCTTGAATCTGTCCTCAAGAACACCGTAGGCGGTGAGGGAACCGGAACCAGTCGAGACAAAGTCCTCTTCAAGCGTTGCACCGCCTGCTGCATCTACTGAATAGATGGACGGGCCGTTTGTATCAACGCCTCCGACAAGGAGCTGAACGTAGTAGGGGGAGAACCGATTCTGGTTCAGATAGTTGGACAGAATGGTTGCTGCCGCACCGACACTGATCTCCTTTCCACGGCGGATCTGGTAGAGGTTGCACTCAACGTTGATGATTCTGACCAGCTGCTGGGCATCGCCGACTCCGCCGGCAATGGTCATGCCGATATGATCCGTGATGCTGTGTACTTTCTTTGCCTTTTTGCTGGCGATGAGGGTGCCCATCGTGGCACGCCGTTCGGTCGCAAGGACAACACCGCCCTGGAAAACGATACCGACAGTGGTAGTTCCCGTTTTAACGTCCTGATATTCCTGTGACATGGAGACCTCGTACGTGGACACCTGTTCTGCTGTCCCCCTGCGGGGCTGCTATTTTACAGGTAACGCTTGAGAGTTTGTGAGTAAAGTCGCAAGGCACAGCCCTGCTCCGCTCCTCCCCAAAGGAGTCACAGTCGCAAGGAAATGTCTTGTTCTGCTTCTCCCTGATGGAACCACAGTTGCAAGGATGTATCTTGTTCTGCTTCACCTTTTCAGGGAATCGCAGTCGCACGGCAAAACTGTGAACCGCTCCCCCATTCCGGAGTCGCGACCGCATGCATATCTGCCGCGGCGAAAAGCGCTATTATATTAATGTGCGCAGGATGAGATAAAGTTGCCGACCGCGATACATGAAAAAATGAAGAACAGGTAAAAACAGAGGATTACTCCCCGCTGATATCCTGCTCATCTGTTCTCTACTGGGGCAGAATGAGTTTCAGTTTGAGGATCTGGCGTCCACGCATTTTCGTGACGACGATGGTAATAATGTACTGCTCGGCAATAGTGATCGACTCTCCGAGCCTGGGGATGTGGCCGAGCCGTGAGAAGACGAGGCCGCCAATGGTTTCATAGTTGCCCGGGTCTTCGGGCAGACTGATCTCGAAGTGTTCGTTGAGCAGGGTAACACGTGCCTGAGCATCCACCATATAGAGGCCCTCCCCGATCTCAATGATGTCGGCAACCTCGTCGGTATCCGACTCATCCATGATGTCGCCTACCAGCTCTTCGAGGATGTCCTCAAACGTCACCACACCGGAAAATCCACCAAACTCATCCAGAACAATTGCCATGTGCATACGGCGCAGCTGCAGTTCGCGCAGAAGATCATCGATCTTCTTGGACTCCGGCACGCAGTACACATCAAACATCAGCGTCTTTACAAATGCACGGTGGTTTCCTGCGGTGTAGGCATTAAACAGGTCTTTGATGTTCAGCGTTCCGACAATGTTTTCGGTATGCTCATGGTACACCGGCACCCGCGAGTATCCGGTGTCGCGGAAGTGGACAACCGCATCCTCAAGCGAGGAGATATCCTCAATTACCGCAACATCCGGACGGGGCGTCATGATCTCTTTTGCGGTGGTATCATTGAACCGGAGAACGGAGTAGATCATCTCCTTTTCGTCCTCTTCAATAGCCCCTTCCATCTCGCCGACATCGATCCACTCGCGAATCTCCTCTTCCGTTACAGCAGGAACATCTGCCGTACCATTTTTGCCGGCACGCCGGAGACGGTCGTACACCCAGAAGAAAGGGGAAAGCACGAGTGTCATATAATAGATAGGCGTTGCAACAAACAGCGCAACCGCCTCGGTTCTGCGGGTTGCAAACGTCTTCGGCCCGATCTCACCGAATATTAACAGGAGCAGTGTTACCACACCCGTAGCGATGGCAACTCCCGCATCACCGAAGATGCTAAACGCAACCGCCGTTGCGATTGCCGAAGCTCCGACGTTTACGATGTTGTTGCCGATAAGGATCGTAATCAGAAAATGGTCAGGGTTGCTCTTCAGTTTTTCAAGGCGTTTTCCGGCAGCTCCTCTCTCCTCGGAAAGAATACGAACCTTCGCACGGGTGATCCCGACAAGCGCAACCTCGGAAGCCGAGAAAAACGCGGAGAAGATCAGCAGGATCACAAAAATAACAATATTCGAGTATTCTATCATATATTCCACGCCGCAGGTGCGGCAGATCTATTCCGGTGTCCTGAACCCGTGATCATCGTCATGTGCAAATCTCTTTCTTACTATGTGCAAATCTCTTTCTTACTATATGGATGATCGTCCTTAAATTGATCGGAGATCCGAAAACCATACAGCCTCGACAGCAAGTACAGATGTTTTTTCTGCATAGTCGGGATTCTTCCGGAAGTTGAGGTCTTCAAGTTCAAACGTCACCAGTCCCGCATATTTTGCTGCGGCAAGTTCTTTTTTGAGTCGCTCACCCGCGGAAGTTCCGGCGAGCGGAGTGTGCATCATCTTTTCGGTTCCAAGGCTCGCATGAATGTTGACCATTCGGTCTTTGCAGTCGCGGAGAAACGCGAACGGATCGTTTGGCAGTGCTGCCTGTGCATGCGCATAGTCCCAGGTAAAAGAAAGCCATGCGTACTCATCCAGAACTCCGCGTACCGAATCAGGCGTTACCAGCTGGGCGTTTATTGCGGGAGGCATGTTTTCGATTGCAACGGTAACATCTGTACCGAATGCACATCTGGAGACAGTGTCCAGATAGGTGGAGAGACGCGCACGATCCAGCGGACCGACCGGACGTTTTGCCGTCCGTTTCCCCGGATGGATAGTGACCACACCACCGCCGAGCTGATCCAGCATCTCAATGGTTTTACAGGTATACTCAGCCGAAAGTTTGGCGACACCGGGATTAAACGAACAGGGATTGAGATCAAAAATCGGCGCATGCATAGCGATGGGTGCAAGGCGCGGGTACTGGTTCATCAGATCGCGCAGCACCGAAGAGTCTGCGCCCTGCATCCAGAACTCTGGTGTTTCCATCCAGAACTCGATATGATCCAGTCCCGCGGAGTCCATCGCAGAGAATATTTCTGCGGGTTGATACTCGTGGAAGAACATACTGGATGCGCCAAGCCGGATCATGGTGATCAGATAGGTTTCTTTCATCCTAATACCAACCTATGGGTAATGGCAGGAAAGGGGCAGCAGATGCAGTTGACATTTGGTGATGCAGAACCTGATGAGGGGACCCCACACATCATCGCGCCGATTCTGGAGAACTCGACGCTTGCGGCAGGTGAGCCGCAGGCATCGAATGAACCTGCAGTTCTGAGTGTGTCTGATCTTGCGGAGCGGATACGCGATGCTATTGATACACCCCTTCTTACCAATGTCTGTGTGCAGGGAGAGATCACCGGATACCGTCCGCACTCTTCAGGACATATGTACTTCTCACTGTCCGAACACGGCGACGACAAAGCGACGATGCCCTGTGTTATGTGGAAGTACGCGGCAAAGACGGTGGCGTTTCCGGTGAAGGACGGAGTGCTGGTCCGGGCAACCGGTTATGTGGACTTTTATCCACCGTACGGGAAGATGCAGTTCGTGATTAAGAAGCTTGAGCCCGCTCTATTTGGAAAAACCGGGCTGTATCTTCAGAAGGAGGAGTGGAAAAAGCAGCTGACCGCAGAGGGCGTGATCCCGCGTGCGGAGTGCGACCGCCGTTCGCCGCCGGTGTTTCCTTCCTGCGTCGGAGTGGTGACGTCACGGACAGGTTCGGTTCTGCAGGACATCCGCAGTGTTATCACGCGCCGGTATCCGCTGCCGGTTCTGCTTGCGCACACGGCGGTGCAGGGCGATGGTGCGCACATCCAGATTGCTGCGGCGATCCGGTCTTTGCAGGGAAAAGCGGACGTGATCATTGTTGCCCGGGGCGGCGGAAGTTTTGAAGATCTGTTCGAGTTTAATCATCCGGACGTGGTGCGGGCAATTGCCGCGTCCGCCGTCCCAGTAATCAGCGCAGTGGGCCATGAGACGGATACGACGCTTGCTGATTATGCTGCCGACCGCCGCGTGCCGACCCCGTCGGCTGCGGCGGAGACGGTCGTGCCCGACCGATCGGTTCTTCTGCAGCAGCTTGAAGAGATGCGCAGAACTATCCGCGACAATGTTGCGGGACGGTTCACGGCAGAGCGAAGTACGCTTGCGGAACTCGCCGAGCGGGTTGAGCCCTCAAGACTTTCGCGGAAGCTGGATCAGATGCACCAGCAGACGGCGGACTTTGCCGAGCGGATCACGTCTGCTTTCCTTCGAAGAGTTTCATCCGAACGCGAGCTGTGCAGAACACTCGGTGAGACGGTTGCCAAGTCGGTACGGACACGTATTGCAACCGCCCGGCTGGAGCTTCTTGCCCAGAAAGAGATCATCCTCGGCAGAGATCCGTATAAACCGCTTGAACTCGGTTATGCCCTTGTCTGGAAGGAAGGGACAGTGATCCGTTCGGCAAAAAATATCAGTACAGGCGACAGTCTGTCCCTCCGACTTTCGGACGGAGAGGCGGTCGCAGTCGTGGAGAACGTTACTTATGACAGAGATACCTGAAGATCAGACGTATGAATCGATGATCGCCGAGTTGAAGGCGATTGCAAAGCAGCTTGATGACCCTGAGACACCGATTGAGGAGGCGATGCGCCTGCATCAGCGGGGACTTACACTGATCCGCATCTGCGAGGAGTTTTTGCAGAAGGCGGAGCTGACGATTACGGAAGTTCAGCCCGAAGAGTAACGCTCATCTCTTCTTCGTTCTGCAGCTTTTCGATCAGCTCGCGCGGGAGCTGACATGCGGTGTGGTCGCTGTAAACAGCAATGGTGCGGGGGCAGAGGAAGGTACTGCGCCGCCAGACGAGATCGGTTTCGTGCGTGAGCGTGATACCGGAGCATCCCTCGGACCGGACGGTTGCGGTGATGCCGCCGCAGGAAAGAGTGGTCGTGAGGACGGTTCCGTCACGGGAAAGGGCGTCACGAAATGCAGGGGAAAGATCAGCGGCACCGCGGTCTGCGCCGACCGCGATGATGCAGTCCTCGTTGGGAGAGAGATCGGTTTCTTTGGTGATCTCAAAGGTACTTTTGTGCAGTGCCCGGACATTTTTGTGGCCGCGACAGTGGATGGTTTCGGTGATCTCCATTGCTTTTGCTATGATCTGGTTGTGCGGGGACAAATAGATTGTCCCAGCGTTTCGGTCAGCAGTAGCTTAACTATCTCAAAAGGCAACATGATTAGCATAATGGATACCGATATGATAATTCTTGACTGTCCTGTCTGTGGTGAGGAGACGGATTTTGAAATCCTCAAAGAGCCGCCGGAGGCAGTCGTGCGCTGTACTGAATGCGGCCACACCATGCGGGTCACGCTGAAAGAACCGAAAATCTTCACCATCAAAACCATAGTCAGCTACGGCACCGAGTCCCATACCGGAACCATCGAGCTTATGGAAGGAGATATCTGCTCTGTCGGGGACTTCCTGGTAGCAGAGGTCGGCGACGAATCCTACAGTGTTGAGGTCATGTCCATTGAGCGTGACAATGCCCGCAGAACCAAACTTCCGGTTGAGAAGATTGAGGTTCTCTGGACGCGTCTTGTGGACAAAGTCATCATCCGCGCTTCCTTAAACAAAGGCGCGATTACCATCCCGCTCTACGAACAGGTGCCGGGAGACAAAGTCTACACCGTCGATCACATCACTTCTGTCGGCGGAAAACAGTTCCGGATTACCCGCATCAAACTTCGGAAAGGAAACATCATCCAGCGAAAAGATAAGACCGCACAGGCACATGAGATCAAACGCATCTACGGTGAGCGATCATAACATCACCAAAAATTTTTTCGAAAATATTTTTTCGCGGAAAAAAATTTCCGGAATTTTTTTTTGAAAAATAAAAAATCAGATCCGCATCTCTGCCGCACGCACCAGAACAAGACCTGATGCAAGAATTTTTTCGACTGCCGCTTCCAGAGAAATATTGGTATTGGAAACGTACACCACCAGCGTCGGTGTGGTTGTGCTCCGCGAAGCGTAGGCGTACTCAATGTTCAGGCCTGCTGCACCGAACTTTGATGCAACATCATAGAGACCGCCCGGGACATCCGACATCTTCACTGCAACGACATCCGTAAACTTCAGCAGATAATTCTTTTTCTCAAACGCCGCAAACACTGCATCAGGTTTGTCCACGACCGCCCGCACCACACCAAAGTTGTTCGCCTCCGCAATGCAGAATGCCGAGATGTTTACCTCATTGTCCAAAAAGATCTTTGCGATCTCTGCCAGTGTTCCGGGTGTGTTGGGGGCAAAGATCGAGAGCTGTTTGATACGATATTCACTGGTCATGACGAAATCCTCTTACTGTCTATCTCCCACGGGAAAGTGTATTAAGTTTTTGATGATGAACACTGTGATGCCGGGAAAAGACTTCTGCCTCTATTTTTCAAAAAAACCAACTAAAATTTTCGTGAACCTCCGTGTACTCTGTGAATCCCGAGAAACAGAGAGCAAGACGGAAGGGCTTGCGATTCGGGTTACGCCAAACAAAATCACATCCGCCTGTAGTATCCGGAAAAGATCACCATGAACTGTCTTCGGACAGCAAAGTACTTACAAAAAAAAAGAAATTAAAAATTATAATCCGTCGCCGGAACAAGTTCAAGACCCGCGGCAAGAATCTTCTCCACCGCATCCTCGGGACTTGACACCTTCACAATCAGCGTGCCGAACGTTCCCGTGCGGAACGCATACGCGTACTCAATGTTGATACCGATACTGCCCAGAAGATTTGCCACATGGTACAGACCACCCGGAACATCATTCATCTTGATGCCCAGAACATCGGTGTACTGCAGTGCATAATTCTGTTTCGAAAACGCATCGAATGCAAGCTCCGGCTTATCCACAATCGCCCGCACCACACCGAAACTGTTTGCCTCGGCAATACTGAACGCATGGATATTGACTTTGCTCTCCTCGAACACTTTTGCAACTGCTGCAAGTCGTCCGGATTTATTTTCCGAAAATATCGAAAGTTGTTTGATGAAATACTTGTTTCGCGTCATTTAAAACACCCGGTGATCCATAACACGTTTTGCTTTCCCCTCAAAACGCGGGAGGGAGTTCGGCGGGCACAGCTCAACCTTCGCAGACACATTCAGCGCATCGCGCAGTGTCCGCTCCACCCGGGACTGCAGACCGATCAGACCATTGATGCTGTCCGTCATCGCATCCGGCTTTAACTCTACCTTCACCAGCATATCATCCAGCGGGCCAGTGCGGGTAATCTCCAGCATAAAGTGGCTCGTCAGTTCCGGCACGCGGAGAAGCGCGTGCTCCACCGCCGACGGGAACACATTGATACCGCGGATAACCAGCATGTCATCAACCCTTCCCTGCAGACGATCAATACGCGGAGACGTTCTGCCGCAGGGACAGTCTCCCTCAAGAATTGAGGTAATGTCACCGATACGGTAACGAATCATCGGAATAGCCTCTTTCTTCAGAATCGTCATCGTCAGCTCACCCTTCTCTCCCGGAGGAAGCACCTCACCGGTTTCGGGATCCAGAATCTCTGTATAGGCAATATCGCCGCAGATGTGCATACCGTTCAGCTCACCGCAGTCGGTAAACATCGGCCCCGAAATCTCAGACGTTCCGAAGATGTTGTGGGCGACAACCCCGGACTGCTCATGGATGTACTGCCGCATAGACTCGGACCACGGCTCGGCACCAAGAATTGCAGTCCTGAGCTTCGTATCCTTCGCAATATCAACATCCATCTTCTTCGCCACATCAATTAAGTGGATGAAGTAGGAAGGAGTACAGGCAACCGCCGTTGTCTCCAGATCCAAAATCAGCTCAATCTGCCGCTCGGAGTTTCCGGTGGATGCCGGAATCACCGTTGTGCCCATCTTTTCACCACCGTAGTGCAGACCAAGCCCCCCAGTAAACAGACCGTATCCATAGGCAACCTGCAGCACATCGCCGCGGCCGAGACCGCAGGACACAAGGGATCGTGCCACCGCCTCTGCCCATAGTTCCACATCATTTTTCGTGTAGGCAACCACCGTTGGTTTGCCGGTCGTCCCCGAGGAGACATGATAACGGACGAGATCCTCCTTTGGACAGCAGACAAGTTTGTCCGGATAATTGTTGCGAAGATCCGTCTTCTTCATCGTCGGAAGCTTTGCAATATCTGCAATGGATTTAATGTCGGATGGAAGAACACCTGCCGCCTTCATCTTGTCGTGATAGAAGACAGAGTTTGCATAGAGACGTTCGACAAGGACTTTCATCTCCTGGTACTGCAGTTTTTCCAACTCTGCTCTGGGAAGCGTTTCAATTTTTTCGTTATAGTATGCCATAGTTAGATTGTCCTCCGGTCCACAACCCGCTTTGCCTTGCCCTCGAACCGGGGAAGGGATCCTGGTTCGACGAGCTGGACATTGGCGCGAAGAGTAAGGGTTTCATGCAACGCTTTACCGATTTTGTTCTGGAGTCTGGCGAGATCGCTCAGCTCGCCGCTGAAGAGATGTTTGTTGATCTCAACATCAATTGTCATCTCATCCAGATGATTCACGCGGTCAATGTACACCATAAACTGGTCGCCAACCTCAGGAATATTCTTGAGCACATGCTCAATCTGGGACGGGAACACGTTAATGCCGCGCACGGTCAGCATATCATCGCTTCTGCCGAACAGCCGTGCAATCTTCTGACCACGACCACAGGGACAGTCATCCTCCATCAGCATCGTAATGTCACCCGTACGGTACCGGAGAAGCGGCATTGCTTCTTTGACGAGCGGCGTTACCACCATCTCACCCTTCTCGCCTGCCGGCAGAACCTCACCGGTCTTCGGGTCAATGATCTCCACAATGTAGCAGTCGTGCCAGATGTGCAGACCATCCTGCTCGGGACACTCAAACGCAACTCCCGGACCGAACAGCTCGCTCATGCCGTAGCTGTCGTAGGCTTTGATGTTGAGACGGTTTTCGAGATCGCGGCGCATGTTCTCTGACCATGCCTCAGCACCGAATACCCCGATTCGGAGTGAATCAAGGTTTGCGTGCATGTCCTCGGCAACCTCGGTGAGATGCATTGCGTAACTTGGTGTGCAGTGAATCGCGTTTACCCCGAAATCCTGAATCATCTCAATCTGCCGCTTGGTATTGCCGACACCCGCCGGAACAACGGCACAGCCGATCCTTTCCGCACCGTAATGGAAGCCGAGACCCCCGGTAAACAGCGAATAGTTGGAGGCGTTCTGGAACATATCGCCTTCGCGGAGTCCGACCATCGTCAGGTTACGGGCAATTAATTCCGACCAGCTGTTCAGATCATTTTTGGTATAGGCGACGACCGTCGGTTTGCCGGTTGTGCCTGACGTTGTGTGAATCCGGTTGATCCGGCTCATCGGAACCGCGAGGAACCCAAATGGATATCCGCCGCGAAGATCGGCTTTCTTGGTAAAAGGGATCTTTGACAGGTCGTCGAGTGTTTTGATGTCTTCCGGGCGAATGCCTGCCTCGGCAAACATCTTCTGATAGAAACCGATATTCTGCGTTCGTGCAACAGTTTCCTTCAGCCGCTTCAGCTGAAGTTCCTGCAGCTCTTTTCCACGCAGGGTCTCCATTTTTTCATTCCAAAACATAAGGCAGTCCTTACAAATCCTGTGCAGTCAGGCCCTGTGAGACTCCGTGACACAGCATGTCATGCCAGGGCTTAGCATCCTATCATGTATGTTTTCCGTAAACATAAGGATTATCATAAGCCGGCAGGGCACTTTGATCGATTGTGACGAATTCTGAAAGTAAGGTTATTAGGATATACGGGCAATATGGTTGTATGGATAAAACAGGTCTTGCAACCCTGCTGGTTGGTATCGTTCTTTTAATCGTCGGTGCTGTTCTGATGTGGTACTGGCTGCCCCAGTTTATTCAGGTGCTGCTCGGCGGCATCGGAATTATTCTTGCGGTTGCCGGTCTTTGCAGTATTGTTCTCGGCTATCTGATGATCAAAGAATAATCCCCTTTTTTTATGCAGACGTTTCCGATTGATGATCTCTGGTTTAACCTTGGGTTAAGCGTTTCCTGTGGGCAGGCATTCCGATGGAGAAAATACGGAAACGTCTGGTATGCTCCTTCACCCTATGGAGAACCTGTGGTTTGGAAGGTACGGCAGACCGCTGGTGCTATCAAGTACGAAGGAATGAGTGAGACAGATCTCATCCGCTACTTTTCTCTGGATCATGATCTTGCAGACATTCTTTTCCGCATCGACCGTGACCCGCTGATTCATGATGCGATCATTCGGTGCCGGGGGCTGCGGATTATGCGTCAGGATCCGTGGGAGTGTCTCGTCTCCTACATCTGTTCCAGCTGTGCCAACATTCCGGGTATTCAGATGCGGATAGAAAATATCGCGGAAAAGTACGGCACAAAAATTCCCTGCGACAATAAAATATTTTATTCGTTCCCTCTGCCCGAGACTATCGCCGCAGCTCCGGTCTGTGACATTCGATCCTGCAAGGTCGGATACCGCGACGCCTACATATGCGGTGCGGCAGCGATGGCGGCGAAGAATCCCGGGTGGCAGGATGCGGTGCGCAGCCTTCCCTATCCGGAGGCACAGAAAAAACTCTGCGAGCTAAACGGTGTCGGGCCGAAGGTCGCGGACTGCGTGCTGCTGTTTGCATTTGAAAAATTTGAGGCGGTACCGATCGATGTATGGATAGAACGAATTCTGCGTACCAAATATGTCGGCGGGGAAAAGAAACTCGCCTATGCAAAAGCAGGGGCATATGCCCGTGAACACTTCGGAAAGTTTGCCGGATATGCCCAGTAGTATCTGTTTGCGTCCCGCGAGATCATCAGCAGAAAAGGGGAGTAACTGTTATCGGGGATAGATATAGAATATGAATACCGGTTCCGCATGAATCTTTTGTTTTCAAATACTCAGCCGGTACGTGAGGAGAAAACCGGGACACAGCTTTGATCCTGAATATAGCCTGTCTGATTATTTGAAAAATGTAATTTTTCCCGCAATCCCAAGCGGTATGCATTTTCACTCCACGCGGTGCGGAAGTTATATGCAGTCGGCACCAACAAAACGCTATGACCTCAACAGAAGAGTTTGTCCGCTATGTTTGTGATATGATTGATGGAGCAGGCAGTATCCGGTACCGGAAACTGTTCGGCGAGTACGGGATTTACTGTGACGGTGTGTACTGCGCCTGCATCTGTGACAACATGTTGTTAGTAAAAATTACTGAAGGCGGAAAACAGCTGTTGCCGGATGCTGAGACTGCGTATCCCTATGAAGGATCCAGAACCAGATGTTTTCTCATCACCGAGTTCAATGATCAAAAACTTCTGGAACGCCTCATCCGTACAACCTGTGGAGAGCTGCAAAAAACAAAATCCAGAAAATAATCCAGTGATATCAGAAAGTCTGTCCGACAGAAAAAACGAATCTGTTGGCCAATTCGTCCGACTGAAACATGACGCCCCATCATGTTTGATGCTGGGAGTTACGCACTTGCATACTCACCAATTCGTGGAAATACATGTATCCCCTGTCAGGCAGACTTTTTTCTGTCACCGGAGAGTAAACGAAAAATACCGAAATACATTTGTTTTTCTCCGTAATACCTCTTCATTAAGAATAATTCATTCCTCCCTCGCAATAGCAAATGACTATATTTTGACTATGCAAATTATATTTATTGACTATCAATATAATTATATCTATCCATTGGAAAACTTGTAATCTAATGGCGGGCAGTACCCGGAAGCATCCCCCGGATCAGATAAACTTGCGGCTCGGTGCCGATTTCATTCAGAAGTTCAATGAGTACATGAGAGAGCGGTCAGAGACAAAGATCCAGTTTATCCGTTCTGCTCTGGAGTACTGGATGTTCTGTGGATGGAGACAAGGAGAAAATTGGGGAAAAGCTTCAGCTGGCAGAACAGGTTATTGTACTTCAGCGGGAGAGAATTGACGAACTCCGCACATTTCAGGAAAGATGTATCGCATATCAGCGTGAGATCATCCAAGAAAAAGACAAAAGAATTCGATATCTCACTGAGCAGCTGAGAAAAAATCTCAAAACAGACACTTATTACTCAGACGGCCTGCTTGAGGAGCCTGCCATTGCCGAATCGGAGCCTTCATACCACAACCCGGACACTACCACGGAAAAATAATTTTTTCAAAAAAAATATTGTAACTTCTTTTTACATCGGACCCATGCCGCCAAGATCGCCGCCCCCCTTGCTCATCTGCTTCATCATCTTGTTCATCGCCATCCGGTTTCCGCGGAATCCTTTCAGCGTCTTCTGCATCATCTTGTAATATTTAATAAGCTCGCGGACCTCATCAACCGTGGCTCCGGATCCTTTCGCAACCCGCGTCATCCGTGATGTATTGATCAGAGACGGTTCGTCCAGCTCCTGCGGCGTCATCGAGTCCATGATGATCCGGAACTTCTTCATTCGATCCGCAGTTCCGTCAAGAGCCTCGGACGGAACATTCATTCCGCCGAGCGGCAGCATCGAGAGCACCTGTTTTAACGGTCCCATCTTCTGCACCGCTTCAAGCTGCTTGTACATATCGTTCAGTGTGAACTTACCGCGCAGCATCGCATTTACGTCCACATCCTCCGGCTTGATGGCCTCTTCGGCCTTCTCGACAAGCGCCTTCAGATCGCCCATGCCAAGCAGACGGGAGATGAAACCGTTCGCATCGAACCGCTCCAGATCCTCTATCGTCTCACCGTTACCGATGAACACAATTCCAGACTCCGTCTCGGATACTGCGGACATCGCACCTCCGCCTTTCGCCGTTCCATCCATCTTGGTAACGATCACACCGTCGATGCCGATGGCTTCATGGAACCGCTTCGCCTGATCGCGTGCCGCCTGACCCAGTGCTGCATCAATCACCAGCCAGCGGTGATCCGGCTTGAGCAGATCATTGATCTGCATAATCTCCTCGATCAGATCATCCTCCAGCGCGTGGCGGCCCGCCGTATCCACAATGACAACTTCCACATCCTTCAGCGCCGCAAGACCGTCGCGGGTGATCTTCACCGCATCTTTTTCCTTGGGATCACCATAGCAGGGAACATTGATCTTTCTGCACAGCGTCTCCAGCTGTGCATAGGCGCCCGGCCGGAAGTTGTCGGCACCGATTGCTCCGACCCTCAGACCCTTGCGCTGGAAGTAGCGGCACAGTTTCCCGGTCGTTGTCGTCTTACCAGATCCTTGAAGACCCGCCATCAGAATCTTCTGGGGACGCAGACTAAACTCTGCCTCTTTGCCGACGAGTTTCACCAGCTCCTGATACACAATCCGCAGCACATGCTCGCGGACGTTCATTCCTTTGGGAAGATCCTCATCCAGAGCCCGCGACTTGATCGACTGTGACAGCTGCATCACGAGCTTCACGTTCACATCCGCCGATAACAGCGCCCGTTGGAGGTCGCGAACCAGTTCGTCCACCGCAGCACGGTCGATGACCGTCTTTCCGGCGAGCTTCTTCATCGCGTCTTTCAGCGAGTTGGAAAGATTATCGAGTCCCATTATTCCTCATCTCCGAAGATTTCATCGATAATCAATGCAGGGGTGAAAGGCTTCATGTCCGAGTACTCCTGACCGACACCGAGGAACACCAGCGGTTTGCCGATGGTATAGGCTATAGAAATTGCTGCGCCGCCTTTCGGGTCCATGTCCACTTTGGTCAGAATAACACCATTGGTGGAAACGGTTTTTTCGAACTCTTCAGCACGAATCACCGCATCGTTTCCGGCAACCGCCTCGTCCACATAGAAGACGAGGTCGGGTTTCATCACCCGTTTGATCTTCTCCAGCTGGTTCATCAGGTTGACGCGGTTGTGGAATCGTCCCGCAGAGTCGGCTAACACGACATCAATGTTGTGGGCTTTGGCGTACTCCACCGTATCATAGAGCACGGCGGACGGGTCTGCTCCCTCCTGATGAGCAATAAGTTTGATCCCGAGCCGGTCACAGTGCACACGAATCTGTTCAATCGCTCCGGCACGGAACGTATCACCTGCACCGACAACAACAGACAGCCCCTGACTACGGAGATAATATGCTATTTTTGCAACAGAAGTGGTCTTGCCGGTACCGTTTACGCCGGTGAAGAGAATCTTCACCGGCTTATCGTGTGCCTTGATGTACGCGACCAGATCAAATCCGTCACCAAGCACCTCCTCAATTGCGTGCTTCAGTGCGTTGGTCACGACCTCTTCGGGTGATTCACGGATTTTCCGGTGAGTTCCGACCAGTTCTTTTTTCATGTGATCGGTAATCGCCTCTGCAACCGGAAACGCAACGTCGGACTCAAGAAGCACCATCTGCAGTTCGAACAGTGTTTCGTCAATGTCTTTTTCCGAGAGAACAAACTCCCGCTCAACAACCAGTGTCTTTAACTTGCCGAAAAACCCGGATTTTTTCGCGTCAGTCCCCCCAGGTTTTTCTGCGGGAAGAGAAACTGCAGTCCCAACCATAGAAGAAGGAACGGAAGCAGGAGTTGGCACTGCAGCTTCCGTTTCCGGCACCCCGACCGGTTCAGGGGCATCGGGGACGGCAGGGGCTTCGAGCAGGGGCACGTCAGCCTCGACCTCAGTTGTCACCGAGGCGGACTCCACACTCTTGCCCAGTTTTTGGGTAATACCGCCGAGTTTTTTCTTCAGCCCTTCAAACATTATTTATTCATTCCCCCTGAGAGTATAAATTGCCTCTGCTCTTTACCTCAAGACCGGCAAATCCCTGATTTTACCCGACATTTTGGAGAGAACCATGTACAACAAAGTCCAGCCTCCATAGGCTGCTCACGGATAAAAGTACAACGCCAAAATTTTGCAAAACAAAAGAGAAAGAAAATATCAGCGGATCTGCTGCTGTGCAGAAGCATAAATCTCCTGCATGCGCTGCTCTACCGCTGCCATCTGACTCTGCAGCTTTCCAAGAGACTCGGAGAGCCGTTTGCCGGATGCATCCATCTCGGTGATCCGGTCGCGCAGGAAAGAGACTGCCTCTTCGGTTGATTTCTCAACCGTAACCCCTGCGCCAATCCCGACAAGCATCTTCTTCGTATCCGCAACCGTTGCACGAACCGACACACCGCCGCCGAGACTTAAGAGAGTGGAAACCTCTCCGTCTGCGGATGCCAGAACCTCCAGTGCCTCAATAGAGGCAAGAGACTCGGCACGTGCTGATTCGATAAACCGCAACTGCTGGGACAGAAGTTCAAACTGCTGGGAATACTCTGCGGCATAGGAACGGAGGGTCTGTACCTCCTGCTCCAGAGTTGCCTGATTTGCATTACTCGCCATTGATAGCCTTTACAGAATCAACAGTAATATATTTGCGCTCAAGCCGGTGCTTGCTGCCAATCGTTGCAAGAGTAAACTCTCCTGCAAGACGCTCGCTTGGTGCATCGACTGTCTTTGTATAGGGCTTCATCAGTCCATCGTTTTTGAACGTGCCCTTAACCTCGAATTTCGGCATATTTTTTCACCTCACAGAAATCCAAATACATCTTCAATTCTACCGAGTTCAAAACCCGTGGTAGCGTTTCCTGCCAGATAACCCTTGCTGTTCACGAGCAAACCGGTTCCGATCAGCCCTGAACCCATGTTCACGGATCCGGTACCGACGGAAACGTCCGCTGTCGGAAGACTGTTCTCGAGATGATCCAGTTCGCCGGGGGTACTTCGGGCTGGCAGCAGAACACCTGCGTTCGTGCAGGCACCTGCCATACCAACCGTTCCGACACCGCCGAATGACATCGGGATCGTCTCGACTTTCAGGAACTCAGCCACCATCCTGCGCATCGCAGACGACATGTCTGGATGCACAACCGCGAATGAATCATTGGTAAGAATAACGTTCCCTGCCGCATTCATTTCTTCCCCAAGGAGCAGGACGTCGCCGTACTCCTGCAGAAGCTCAAGTTCTGAATCGTGAATGAGACCGGAAACAACAAATCCGCGGGAATTTCCGGTAAAAAGGAGACCGATCACGGACGACCCCTGAATAAAGGTAGGAATAACCTCTACTTCAAGAGCTTCCGCTATTTTTGTTCTGAACTCCTCCGGAGAGTCGATCGGAACAAATGCGATGTCTTCAAAGACGCGGGCAAAGACGCCGATGTTCGGGTCGCCATTCAGTGACAGGGTGTGGTCCATTTATTCCTCAGCAAGTTCTGCCTGGACTTGTCCGTCTTCGAACTTCATTGCACGAACACGAATGCGTCTTGGCGGTTTCTGGGATCCGCGTGCCCAGACTGCTTCGTTAATGCTCTTGTCGAGCTTAACGTCATCACTTTTCATGTGATGCTCAAGGTAGCCGCGGATGTCTTTGATTGCAGCGTTTGCACGCTTGTAGCATGGAACGCGCTTGACATCACGGAGCGGAATAACATATACCTGTTCCTTTTGTGCTTCTACCATTTTTCTTACACCTTCAGAGTGCTGCGTCTCCAGTTACGTCTGCACGGGTGAGACACAAAGTTACGCTTGGTTTTGATCATGACCCAGGCTGGAACGCGACGGTTCTGCTGGGTTGCCTTTGCAAGACGAATCTTACGAGCTTTAGTAAGTTTGCTCATGGTTAATCACCATTCTTTTTTCGAATGATCAAAGACTGTTCATGGTTTTTCGGGAAGAACGGCACATAGTCAATCCCCCGCCGAACCATTTCGGCTCTGATCTCACTTTCGAAATCACCGTTTGGAATCGTTCCTGTTTCGCCGTAGGCGATCTCAAAGAACCGTTCACATAACCGGATGATTTCTTTTTTTCCGATGCCGAGCAGAGGCCGCACATAGCTGACCCCGTACTTCATCTCAAGGCTCTGTACTTCGGGACTTGTCCGCATCGGGACCCGGTCATCACGACGGGTTCCGTCGGCGACCACCTCATATTCCTGCGCAAGTGCACAGAGAGACCGTCGGTGGATTTCATTGATAGCATCTGCGGGATGCCCGTCGTCAACAATTCTGTTGACAACCTCATCAAGGAAACCTGGCGCAAAGACATGTTTCTTCCAAGGGAAACCGGTTGCCTTTGCCGCCGCCTCAATTGAAGGAACTGTGTGGTCTGGATTAAACACGAATGTTATCAGCTCCACCTCATAGTCCCGCGCAAGCAGAACTGCGGCAAGCGTACTGTCCTTGCCGCCGCTGTAGAGCACACCCGCTTTCATCCAACCCTGCGGATATTGAATTCCTTTTTCTGCGGTACAATCTGCGAGAGCAGCTGCTTGAGTTGGTCATCAGTGATTTTCTGACGCAGGCGTCCCGACTGGGCGAGAGCGACAATCTGCTGCTCGACTGCGGCGGCAAACTCAGGCTTGGTCAGCTTGATAGTGTTCAGCCGCTCGCGGGCTTCAGGTTCCATTGCCTGCATGAGAACAGACTGAATCTGTGCCTGCATCTGCTGCTGGCGCTGAGCCTGTTCCTGTTCGGCCATCTGCTGCTGCTGGAGCTGCATCATGCGTTGCCGGCGGATTTCTGCGAGTTCATCGTCTCCCATTTCTGGTCACCATTCTGTTTTGTCAGATATTCGTTAGTACTTTGCAAGGCCCGGAGTTTCCTTGACCGCGTCTTCCTTTAAGGAGTGGGCGATGTTGTCAAGGAACTTGCGGCCTTTTGCGGACACGTTGCGGCCGCCGGTAATTTTTTCGATGTAGCCGGCTGCTTCAAGCTGCTGCATGACTTTTCTTGCAATGCTGCCGCTTCCCTTTCTGAAGTGGGAAGGCTTGGAGCCGCGATCCTGCCTACCGCCGTAAACCGAGCGCATACGCTCGACTCCGATCGGGCCGTCAACATAGATACGACGCAGCACTGCTGCGGAACGGATGTACCACCAGTCTGGATTCTCCGGCGGCATCTGCTTGTGTACTCCTGTTTTTACATACTCGGACCACTCGGGTGCCTTGATTTCGGACTCGTTCTTGAGTTCCTCAGCAACCTTTGCGATGAGTGCATTGGCAGGGATGTCAAATACTGTAGTCATAGACTTTTCCTCACTGTAAGCCCGTACCTTTCGGCACGATTTGGTTGCATGAGAGACTCTCTGCAACACATGACATTAACAGTCTGTATCAATTGGTGCCCGGACAATAAATAAGTTCGTGAAAAAAGGTTTTGTTCTAAAAGTCTGAAAAGCTTCAGGCTGTATAAGAAAAAAATTCCGCATAAGAAAGACTTTGGCACCGGTTTTACTTAGGGCAAAGTCTGAAATGCGTTTGGGAAAATTATTTTTTCTCGAGATAAAATGATTTTATTCTGTCGCGTGCCGACTGCTTTTTGGCAGAGTTCTTTCCTTTCACCGGTACTGATGCAGGAAGTTTGCCCCGATTCTTTGATCCGAGAACAACCATTCTGCCGCGTGAGTCCAGCACCTCTGCCGACGTTTTCTGGGCAAGCTCAAGAATTTCTTCTTCATCAAGATCACAGCTCTGCAGCCATTTGATCTTGATAACTTTTCTTGCCTCGAGCTGGCGGCGTGTTTCCTCCACCAGATCCTCGGTGCAGCCGTTTTTTCCAACCCAGATCGTGGGCTTTAATGTTTGAATATAAGATTCCGTATCGGATGATTTGGGCACGTGTGGTATCCCCTCGTGCCGTATATATTAGACAGTTGTGGGGATAAGAGTTCCCCTCAAAAAGACTTTGTTCCAAAAGTCAGAAAAGCTTCAGGTTGCAGGAACAGAAATTTTCCGAATAAAAATACGTTGACGTTGGTTTTGCTTGGAGTGGCCAGAGAATACAGAGATTTCTGTGTGATCCCTGATTCCTTCGTGTAAAACCAAACTCAGAGACTCGCGAACATCTAAATTAGAATGCAACCATTATTTATGAATAAGTTTTGATTTTTGGAGCAAAACTCCGCAACAATTTTAGAAAAACGAGGGAGAGATGCAATAGGCGACAGAGTTCAGTACAGCATCACTGCCGTAGATATAAAATGAGCAAAAAAAATGTGTTTTGTTCAGTTGAACTGCAGGCGTGAGTAATCAATGACAGTTGTTGTTCCATCGTCAAAGATCGCTTCCACTACCACAAACCGGGAACCGACAACCCCTAACGCAATCCCATTGAACATAATCTGCTGTCTAGAAGTAATACTATACTGATAATTGGCAGCAGACGTTGTCTCGGGAGCCCCATCAATGTAGACATGAAGACCTGTTACGCGTGGTGCATCCTCACCGCCGATAATGGAAACAACCACATCATTGCCGGAGAGATGGACAGTAACATCTACATTTCCGTACGAGGTATCTACAATTTCACCCATAGCAAAGATGCCAACAATCACCAGTCCGATCACAATACCGATGACAAGAAGTATACCGATCAGCGAGGAAAATCCGCTTGAAGCGGATTTTTTGCCCAGAAATGCCTGAGGAAAAATTATTGTATCATTCATGATGTCCCTCACCTTCAATCACAACAAACGAATCTAAGGGAGTACTGCTCACTACACACCATTCGTCGTCCACAGGCTGAACGTACACCAGAATCATGGTATACGCTCCGGTTGTGCTGTCAGCGGTCTCGGTCAGTACATAGCCTCCTCCCTGTTTTGCAACCATTACGATCTCACGAATAACCGAGGTGCCGTGCGGGTCAGTAAGGTAGAAAATGTCCTTTCCGACCATTTGCGGATTGGTTTCATCAGCAAGCAGGATGCCGTTATAATCCACTGCAAAGATATGATCCTCTCCTGAGGTCAGTTCGTCGGACGGATCCATTATCATGGCAAGAGCTGCCTCTTTACCGTACGTTGCAATGTAGTCCTGGACTGCCTGTACGGTGCGAACCAGAGTATATCTGTCCCTGATATCATACGTAACGGTGTGGTTGAGTATCGGCATCTGTGCACCAACACACCAGTTCTCATCTATTGGAAGCACGTAGGCAACACCAAAGACGGCCTGATAATCCAAGTACGGCACTGCATCATAGTAATGAACATATCCGCCACCCTGCAGACATCGGTTGATCATATTCTGTATTATCGTGAGACCCCACACTCCTTTGTGGTTAATTCTGTTCTCACCGACGAGATATTCTCTTGATGGCATGGAAAGAACCGTACCGTCCATGGTATAGGCAAATATCTCATAGTTCTCATCCGTGAACAGACCGTTCGGATTGCTCATGGCGGAAAGTGTTGCTATCTGACCGTTCCGTTTTGCATAGGCGGCCATCTGCTGAACGTCAGAGATCATCTTATCCACATTCGGGTTCGGCGGGAAGGTGATATCTACCGGATCTCTTGGATAGTCGGCAAGCACCAGTCTGAGATCCTGACCACCAAACGACAGGGTTTTCCAGATGACAGTTTTGTTGACACGGTCGCTGCCGCCCAACGGATAGAACTGATAGACTGCTGTTCCCTCCGGTTCTGCAAACACCCTGCCAAGGCCGTAATGCAGCTCAACCTGCTGCTGGTACCTGGGATTAATGTAATAATTTGTGCCGATATATGAGGAATCCGGGTGGTAAAGAACATCTCCGTTATTGTTTCCGACCCACAATTCGTAGGTGGTATTCTTGTAAAATGGTGTTCCTGGCGTTTCATTTATTAGAACATTGGGAGTCTGAGTAACACACAGGTAACCGTTGTAGGTTCCGTCTCTGGAGTACACTGGTACAATGAGACAGAGCACCATTCCGTACGTGTTGGAGTACACCGGACCCATCAGCAGAATGTCATTCTCCGCAAACGACTCTTCAGTAATGCTTTTGAATTCGGGAGATGCCAAAAGCATTGGCTGATTAAACATCGGATAGGTAACAGTAGTACCGTTTGCATCAACCCACGCAACACCTGTCGATTCAGGGAATATTTTATAGAGTTCATGCAGCATATTTTTTGCACTGTTGTCCTGTGGAGTTAATGAGGAGAGATTTTTTGCTGCAGACTGCACTTCGAAACCAAATGCAGTCAACGATACGTTCACGGAGTGATAGAGGTCTTCAGACATTGCCACGAAGTCATCCGAGACGGTGACATTCTGAGAAGAGGGGGGAGGGGACGAATGTACATGTACAACGGATACCGCAACCGCAACAACACAGATAACAGCAATAATGAGGACAAGACCGAGAAGAAGACGTGTGTCCATAACTTAATCTTCGTATCTATAGGAGTGCTGGTATAATGAATATTGCTGACAAAATATATCTTACATTTGTACCCCATAGAGCATACAATACGAGTCAGGGCACAGGTGCACCTTCCCTGAACAACCGCCGGGGACAAAGAGATCTGCGTTTGCCACATACATTGCCGCAAACAGATCTGATTCAAAGGCCGCTTTGGATCGGATCCGAACGTTGTGAACCACCATCGCCAAAATACCGGCAGTTTTTCCCGTTCAGTCACAGAGACATTCTTTGTTGTTCGTAATGAGAGCAACAACTCTCCGCTAATTTTCCTTGCGATCTCTAAGGAAATTGCGATGAGAGTTATGTCAGTACATCTGTTCTTCCTTGTACTCTCCGGATACCTGAATCGTCTTATTGGGTGCCGGAAATTCAGAATCTCGCCGTCGATTATTGAGTTCACAGGACCTATCAGAATAGTCTGATTGTTTTGTTCGAAGAAGGCCTGATCGAACTCTCAGAAGTCTGTTGAGTTTTTTACCTCCTTCAGACTGAATGTGGGAATGGAATCGTATATTTCACCATTCGGACCTATGCGGGAAATTCCAACAGATCTCGGAAATGTCTTATACAGATTCCAAAGAACATCATCGATCGCAGAAATATTATCCGCAGGAATTCCGGAAAGGAGGAAGGCAGCATGAGACAGCTCTGCGTCAACCACACTGCATTGAGAAGAAAAGGTTTCAGCATTATTCTCAGTCAGTACATCGAGACAATCAGCTTCATGTGAGAAAGATAGGCAGAAAATAAATACAGAGTCAATGAAGAGGATAACGGGTCACTGCTCCGCAGACCTTGCAGGTGGAGATGACCTTCCCGTGTTGAATGCGAACGCGGTGGTTTTTTCCCGGAACAAAGTATGCGTGGCAGACCGGGCAGAAGGATCGGCGGTACGATCTGGGCATTCGCAGCCGCCTGCGCATCGCAATCTCGCGGGAGAGTGCCACATACCGGTTGGCAAGGACTGGATCCGCCCGGTTCTTATACGCCTGATCGAAGAGAATCTCAATTCGATCAAGTGCGATCTCTTTTGCGGTAGGACTCTTTCTGTGCTGCGCCATGTACTCAGGGTGTCTCCGACAGAATCTTCACATGACGTCCGGACACTACCAGCCGGTCGGCACAGAACAACGCAACCGCTTCGGGGAATGCAATGTGTTCCTGTGCAAGAATCCGTTCGTCGAGCGCTTCCTCATCGTCATCATCCAACACCGGAACCGCCTTCTGCAGGATGATCGGTCCTGAGTCCAGTCCCTCGTCCACGAAATGTACTGTGCATCCTGCAATCTTGACCCCGTACTCCAGAGCCTGCCGCTGACCATGCAGACCGGGGAATGCCGGAAGCAGTGCAGGGTGAATGTTGATCATCATCCCGAAAAACGCCCGGATAATTTCTGTTCCAATAATGCGCATATATCCGGCACAGACAAACAGATCCGCATTTGCAGCATGCATTGCCGCAAGCAGGTCTGATTCAAAGGAAGATTTGGCCGGATAGTCTCGGTAGTTGACTACTACCACCGGAACATCGGCAGCTTTTGCCCGCTCAATTGCATAGGCATCCTTGTTGTCCGTAATGAGAACAACACATTCTCCGTTAATCTCCCCTCGGGAAAGGGCATCAAGTATCGCCTGAAAGTTTGAGCCGCGTCCCGAAGCAAGTACCGCAATCCGCTTCATGTTACAGGTATATTGGACGCAGACGGATTATTATATTTCCCAAGATCGTTACTTCTCATCCGGAGCTGACGCTCCCTTCGGTCGCTATACAGCCTTCAGCCTCCAACCTCAGAGAAACATACAATTTCAGTGGACTTGCCGCTTTGCGGCTGCGAAAAGCAGAAGTTGATGCTGTGGTGTGGAGTGCAGCAAGCCCCAGAGGAACGGCAGTCACCGCACACGGCGCAGAGCGGCTCAATTCTGGTAGCAATTGTGGGGAGCTATTTTCCCGGCACCGCAGATGCCTTGCCGGACACAGCCTCCGCCCCAAGATAGGGATAGGCGATACCGAAGAAGATCAGGGCAATACCAACCCACTGTACCCAGGAGACCGCTTCGGAAAGAATGATCACCGCACAGATGATCGAGGCGGGAAGTTCAGAAGAACTGAGAATCGTCGCAGCTCCGGTTGAGATACGCGGCGTTCCGATCGAAAACAGAAACATCGGAAGAGCACAGCCGAACAGACCAAGAATAATACCATAAACCCAGATGCCGGAGAACGCCGTACCGCTCACAATATATGCAGGCGACATGATGCAAAGCAGCAGGGCAAGCGAGCAGGACATGATCACAAAGCTCCGGGTCAGTGGATGCATTTCCGGCTCTGTATGGCCAAGCAGGAACATGTAGAGAGCATAAAACAGAGCCGACAGCATGCCGAAGGCCACACCTTCGACAGTCAGCAGAATACTGCTGCCCACAAGGCCTGCGGCAAGAACCGTTCCGGCGATCAGGATCACAACCGCAGTCATCGTACGTCGCGACGGCATCCGCCAATCCATCAGAGCCTGAATGATCACGCCGATCCATGTAAACTGGAACAGCAGAATAACCGAGACCGATGCCGGAACACTCTGCAGGGAAAAACAGTAGCAGACGCTCACCAGCGCAATCGCGGCCCCGGTTGCAAACAACCGCAGCACCCGCCTTATCGTCCACGGTACGGAGGAATCAGGCCGATGCAGAGATCCTTTGAGAAATCCTGCACCGACCAGAACCAGCAGAATCAGCCAGGCGTAAAAGTACTGGCTCATCACCACATCGTTTGCCGAAAATCCTGCTTCATAGGCTATCTTAATCGTTGGTGATGATGGACCATAGCAGCATCCGCCAAGAAAAACCAGCAAGGGAAACAGGAGCCAGCGGCCGTTCATAAAATTATACTCTTATGAGGTTTTTATCCTCATAAGCACTCTCCTTTCATTCAGCGGAAAAAGTACGGCATGATAATAGGAATGATGATCACGACAATCAGGAGATTGGTAATCATGCTGCACAGGGGCTGGGCATACTGTTCCTTGCCGCGTTTGGTAAGGAAACTCTTCACGCCTTCGCGCAGCATCTGGCCGCCGTCCAGCGGACCGAGCGGCAGGACATTGAACGTACCCAGCAGGATGTTTACCCAGGCACACCAGTAGAGCACATGAACAACCTCCCAGAATCCCTCGAACGGTGCGGACAGGAATGCCGGATCAGGTGTGTCCGTTACCAGTATGGCAAAGGAGCTGCTTCCCGTGATGGAGGAGAACGGCAGAACGAGGAAGTTCAGTGCAGACACAAGCATGTCTGCAGGTGTCGTCGGGTGTGTCCATGCATGCAGGGTATCAGTTATCGCCTGTGGATTGCCATACAGAACACCCATGAATCCGGAACCGGCATCTCCGACCACAGAACTGGCAGCTTCAGGGGGGATTGCCGTGAGCGTTATGTCATACATCTGCTGCGCACCTTTGTACTCACCGAGTACCTGAATTGTCTGGCCTGGCACCGTTGAGGAAAGAATCGCGGACATATCCGTACTGTTCGCAACCGGAACACCGTCAATTGCAAGAATCACTGTCCCTGGCTGCATGCCCGCAAGGTCTGCCGGGTATCCCTCATAGATTCCCTGCACAAACGGTACTGTTCCCGGAACAACCATGCCGAGCAGCAGCACAAGCGCAACAATGCATATCGCGCCTACCATCATATTGTTGGTGATGCCCGCACCAAACATGCGGAGTTTTGTTGCAAGCGGGGACTTTTCGATCTCCTCTTCGTCCGGTTCAACGAATGCACCGATAGGGATCACCAGTGCAAGGATTCCGGTGTACTTCACGCGGATATTTTCCACCCGGGAAAGAAGTCCATGCCCAAACTCATGAATGACCACAGCGAACACCAACGCAAACCAGACTGCAAAGGTGGAAGGAACGAAGTCATTCACGCCCGGGATCAGAAGTAAATTTTGTGGCTGAATAATCGGCGATGGATCGGGCTGAATCAGCATCGTCAGATATGCGGTGAGAATGATCATCGCCGTCATCAGAATACCACAGACCGCAACGACCACAACCCCAAGTGTTCCGTACACCAGAAAGGTTCTGCGGAAGCGTGCCAGTACATCAAAGATACCGGTCCGGGACGTCCGGATCATCAGGCATGGCCCCATAAAAGCAAAAATCTCGGGATGGAAGTTGCGTTTTTTAATTGTCCAGCATACGCCCGCGTACACAAGTACGCAAATGATCACCGGGACTATCCATCCGAACTCCATTGTTCTGTATTGTTCTGCGGTGAAAGGCTAAAAAGTTGATCGTAGAGGGAAGGTCAGGACGGTGATGTCAGGAAAAAATCCGGCAGCACATGTCAGAAAAAATCCGCGAGACTCTGTTGGGAAATGCGGGCAATGATCTCATCCACCGTCTTCCATGTCCGGCGGGCACACGACGGCGGGCATCCGTGTTCGTGGATATATCCCTCAAGAAACCGGATCGTCACCGGGTCTGACGGATACCCGCTGCCGAGGTTTCCAAATTCTTTGGAAAGTTCATCAACCAGCCGGTCGCGGGTAACTTTTGCCACGATGCTGGCCGCCCCCACAATCAGAAATTTGTCGTCTGCTCTATGCTCGGAGATCATCTGAAGCCCCGGCATGCCGGACAGATCACGCACACTGAATCCGAACCGTGCGGCATTCACATCGCAGGCATCCACATATGCCGTGTCGGGCGGGCACAAGGGACCGGATCACCGCGGCATGACAGGACGCGGTAAATGCATTCATCGTTCCCGGCCGTGCATCGATCTCCTCTGGAGTCTTCACCACGACCGCGGTCTTCCATCGCTTGGTGATCTCTCCGTACAACTCCTCGCGCCGGTGCGGTGTCAACTGTTTTGAGTCACGGAGACCAAGACCCTCCAACTCTGCTGCGTCTGCAACCAGCACTCCGGCTGTCACCACCGGCCCGAGAACCGAACCTTTGCCCGCCTCATCAACCCCGCAGATGCTCATCTGATCAGTATCTATCACAGGGAATAGGTATAATACCCCACGATCCCAAACGATTCAGTATGTATCTCATCATCGTAGGTCTTGGCGGCATCGGCAGAAGCCTTGCCGGCATCGCCTCCGAGAACGGTCACAGTGTGGTTGTCATCGACCGCGACGAGGAGCGGTGTGCAGAAATTCTTACACAGTATGATCTCCTTGCGATCGCCGGAAACGCCACCGACAAAGCGGTGCTTGAGGACGCAGGAGTTGATCGGGCCGATGCCCTTGTTGCGACAACGAGTGATGATGCCCTTAACCTGATGGCATGCTGGCTTGCAAAGCGCTACAATGTACGGACTCTTGTCTCCATCGTCAATCAGAAAGAACATTCGGAGCTGTTCAAAGAGGTCGGGGTTCGGATCAGCGAAAATCCGGACGAGATCGTTGCCCGCAGCCTGTATGTCTGGTCAGAAAATCCCGACACCCAGTTGCTCGCATCCATTGAAGGCGGGAGTATCTTCGAGATCAAAGTCAGCGAAGGAGCACAGGGTGTCAGTAAAACGGTGCGTGAAGTTTCTGATGTCAAAGATATGCTTTACATCGCCATCCGAAGAAACGGAAAGCTCATCATCCCTTCAGGAAACGTCACCTTCCAGCCTGATGATGTTATCACGGTTTTCACCAAGAAGGAAGCGGAAGGCAGGTCTGTTGAGTATATGGACAGCCTCTTCCACTAACGAAAAATACTTTTTTTGAATTACTAAAAAAACAGGTGTCAGGGAGTAATCCGGAAAGGATTATCCGAGTTCATCCCAGTCGTTTTCATTCCGGCGACGGATAACCATAATCGCACCGATGATCACGATTACTGCGACAACACCGATAACAATGTACATTGCATACGGTCCTATCGCAGCAAGGGGAGACTTCTGTGCTTCTTCCCAGAGTGTATTAGACGTCTCAAGTGTGCTGACCGAGCTGTTCAGTGCTTCAATAGACTGGGTCCGGGTGGTTGTGGCGGATACGGAACTGGTTGATGCATCGTATGCAGCTTTTGCAGTGTTGTACACGTTCTGTGCAGTCTGTTTGGAGTTGGACAGAAGAATTACCCTGTTATCGGTACTCCAGCCACCTTTTGCGTTCAGATTTGCAATATTCTGCTCAATTGCATCAAGGTTGCTCTTGGTCTTCACCAGAGCAGCATTGACCATCTCTTTTGCTGCATCTCCCAGAGCTGCACTTGCCGAGATAATTTCCTTTGAAGCAGTGGCAACATCGGTTCTGTGATCATCAGCAGCCTTCAGGTCATTTCTTGCCGTTTCCAGTTTGAAAATTGCTGCAGCGACATCCACTCCCTGTTTAGAAAGCTCGGTGATCTGGGAATCCAGCTCATCGATTGCTTTTCCGACTTCATCAATCTGTTTCGGAACATCATCCGGATTATAGACCATCTGCTTCTTCGACGAGTAGGTTGAGATAACACTCTCGGAACTACTGACTTCTTCAACCGTTATGACAGTAATCTCTGATCCTGCCGTGTTGTCCGGGACTTTTCCATCCAGATAGATGGTCAAAACAGTGTCCTGCGGCAGTTTTGTGAGGGGATAACCATCAATGTATCGTTTGCCTGCAGGGAACTCTGTAATCGGTGTACCGTCGGTTGATGCGAGGGATCCGGTCCAGACTGCGGAGGTCAGATCCGTGTACATATTAATACGGTAAACAGTACTGTCCTGCAGAATTTTGATGGTCATCGTTGCCGAGACCGAGTCTCCGGGCATCAGATTTCCCGACGGATTGATGTTTGTCTCAGAGTTGCTGTTCCAAGCACTTGCAGTACCGACAAATGCTGCACAAAGCAGAAGAGCAATCAAAAAATATGTGGTTTTCTTCATATACTACCTCACTCAAACAGTGGGTCGACTCCATCCTCGAACATTGCAGTATGCGACCGCTCACGGGACTTCACAACCTCTTCCTTTGCCTCTTTTGCAAGCTCCATTAGCTCGCGGATACGCGGGGCGTCACCGATCGTTGCAAGCAGAACAACTGCTGCAACATATCCGCTGTCCACCGGATAGTCACCACCACGGACCTCAACGCCTGCGATGTTTTCTTCAACCCAGCTCTTGGACTTCTCAACACCTTTCCGGTCAAGTTCGCTCGGCGGGCCTGCAACCAGTACAAGAGCACGCTCTGCAGTTGAGTAATCACAGGGAAGTGTCAGGCGGCCAAGCATTGAACGGCGAACCAGACCGATGATCTTTGCGGACTTGTCCTCGCCGGATGCAATGTCCACATGCGGCTCGGCCTTCTTTTCTTTCTTGCCGAGGATCCCGGAGAGGAGACCGCTATTGCTGTCCTTCTTTGAGGACGACTTGCCACCGCTTTTTGTCATCGGGATCGCCTCGCTGATGGCGTAACCGACTGAGGAGATTCCTCCACCGCGGAGTGTGTTGATGATTTCACTGGAATCGACAACCATCTCACCAACACCATACTTGCTGACCTCGCCTGCATGGAACAGAACACCGAACCGACGGACAATTTCCTCATTGAGGCGCTCGTATGCGCTCTTCACACTTTCGCCGTCGTTCTTCCAAGCACTGTTGTCGAACACGATAACATTGTCCGCTTCGTTGACCAGCGTTGAAAGACTGCGTGCTGCATTTAAAGAATAGAGACGTCCTTCCTCGGGAGCAGGAATGACACCGACCGCGTACACCGGCTCGCGGTAAATACGTTTTAAATGACGGCAAAGAACCGGTGAACCGCCGGATCCTGTTCCGCCGCCAAGACCTGCACATACAACGAATGCGTCGATGTCGTGCGTGCCGCGGCGGTCGATTGCACTAATAATAGTGTCAATCTCATCTGCTGCTACTTTTGCACCAGTCACGTTGTCGGTACCGACACCGTGGCCTTTAACCATTGTCTGACCGATCAGGAGACGATCTTCCATGGGAATGTTCTTAATTCCCATCAGATCGGTCCGGGCCGTATTGATAACAATACCGCGGAAACTCGTAGATCCTAACTTTCTGTCCTGTGCAAGGAACATATCCACAAGTTTGCCTCCTGCCTGTCCGAATCCTATAAAAAATACCCGCATTTACACTGACACCTTTTTGTTGAGTGTATGTATATCATTTCTTGGATATATATGACTGCATTAATTATACGGCTACGTTGGTCAAAAACTTTCTTATGATGCAGGTGTACTAAATAGTGTAATGAAGATCGGTATTCTCGGTGCAGGCCTGACGGGACTTGCCGCTGCACAACGTCTGGCAAAGGCAGGAGAGGTCGTTGTATTTGAGAAGAGTGCAGTCGCCGGAGGATGTCTTTCCTCCAAACAGTACGGAACCTATACACTGGAAACCCTGTACCACCACTGCTTCTCCGGAGATACCGAACTCTTTTCCCTTCTGGAAAACCTCTGCCTCAAAGAGGATCTGATCTGGCTGAAAGGATCGACCGGCTACTATATGAACGGAGTGCTGCATCCGCTTACCACACCGGTAGAGATTCTCCGTTATCCCTGCCTCAGTTTTTTGCAGAAGGCACGACTTGGCATGTTCGTCTTAAGTTCCCGCAGGATAGATATGGCGGCGCTTGACAACGTCACCGCAAAAGAGTATCTCTACGAAAAAGTCGGTGAAGATATCTATGACGCCTTTTTCGCTCCGCTTCTTGCAAGCAAGTTCGGCAAGGTGAAGGATGAAGTATCCGCGGCCTGGCTGATGAGCAGAATTGCGATCAGATCTGACCGCGGAGCGGAAGGCGAGCGGCTCGGGTACCTGAAAGGCGGCTGGCACCGGCTGATCGACGCCATGGTGCAGCAGCTTGAAGCAGCCAATGTGGATTTTCGGTTTTCCACACAGGTTGATGCACTCCGGCTTTCGGACGGAAAATGGAACATTAACGAGGAGGAGTTTGACGCAGTTGTATCCACCCTTCCGCCGCAGGTGACGAATTCACTGATGGATGAGGCAACCGCAGAACAGTTCTCCCTGCCCGAACTTTCCTATCAGGGGGCTGCCTGCATGACGCTGGGGCTCGCCCGCGATCCAGCGGCAGGAATTTACTGGACCAACATGGGCGATCCTGCACCCTACGGAGCGGTGGTTGTTCACACAAACTTTGTCCCCTACGACTGGTACGGCGAGCATGTGGTGTATCTTGCCTCGTACTTCAAGGACACACCGGCAGCCGACCTCAAAGAGAGGATGATCGACGACTTCTGCAGCAGGTTTGGAATCGGAAAAGAGATAATTCATCACGCCGACCTGTACATCGATAAATTCGCGGGTCCCGTATATGTGACCGGCTACCGGAACACTATCCCAAATACCGATGCCGGACACAACCTGTTCATCGCCGGCATGTACTCGGAGGAGAACTGTCCGGAACGGAGCATGGAAGGCTCTATTCGTGCAGGACACCGCGCAGCTGCCCTGCTTGAGGAGAAACTTTCGTGAATCCCATACAAATCACCGTAGTGCTGCCGGTCTATAATGATGTGGAGGCACTGAAGTCTGCAATCCCGAAATCCCTTGAGGCTTTGACAGAGTTCGGCAGAAGTTTTGAACTGATTGTTGCCGAAGACGGGAGCACTGACGGCAGTCGTGAGCTGGTGGAGGATTGGGAACAGAAGGACCCGCGTGTACGGCTGCTGCACAGCGATGAACGGCAGGGACGAGGGCGTGCACTGAACCGTGCACTTGCAGAATCGCACGGCGTGATATTCTGCTATTATGATGTGGATCTTGCAACCGACATCAACTATCTGCCCGAACTTCTGACGAGAGTTGAAAGCGGGGCGGCGGTTGCAACAGGGTCGCGTCTGATGCCGGAGAGCAAAATTATCCGGAGCGGCGACCGGGAGTTTGCAAGTCGCGGCTACAATACGCTTGTAAGACTGTTTCTTGGCAGTAAACTCCGGGATCATCAGTGCGGGTTTAAGGCGTACCGGGCCGATTTGCTGCGCGAACTCGTCCCGAAGATTCATGCGCCGCACTGGTTCTGGGATACCGAGTCGGTGGTGCTTGCACAGCGTGCAGGACTCCGGGTTGATGAATTTCCGGTTGTCTGGACTCAGGGACCGGGGACGACGGTCCGGTTCAAGGATGTGTACGGGATGGGAATGGATATTCTGAAAATGTGGTGGCGGCTGCATGTGGAAAAAAATTAGTGCTGTTCTGTTTCCAAGTCTCATCGCTGCTGGCCTGATTGTGTTCATGCTCGTGAGAGTCTGGGATGATCTGCTGGTTGCGGTTCAGCATCTGGTTCCGCTCTATCTCATCGCAGCGATTCTGATCTGTCTTGCCGCATGGTATCTGCGCGGATGGCGGCACCAGTACATTATAGAGAGGCTGGGAACCAAAATTGGTCTTAACTTTTCCACGGCCTGTATCTATGTTTCACAGACAGCAAACCTTGTCATTCCCGCACGTCTTGGTGACTTTGTCCGGCTGTTTATTCTGAAACACGAGAAGGGAACACCCTATACGAACGGGTTCACCTCAGTTGTTGCAGAACGCGTGTATGATGTCGTCATCATCGCGGTTCTCGGGCTTCTTGCACTGCCGATGCTGGTCAGCCTTGCTCCTTCATGGTTCGTCTGGATGATCGTCTTTGTTCTGGGTGCGGGGGCAGTCTTTTTCCTGTTGCTTCTTCTCTCACGCAGGCTGCATGCAGAGAATAAAATCTTCAAAAAAATTCTGGAGGTTTTGGGTCAGCTCCGGCAGGTCTCCTCAACACCGGGATCGCTTGCGGCTCTGTCGATATCGTCCGCGGTCATCTGGATGATGGATGTGACCATCTGTTATCTTGTCTCGCTGATGTTCGGGGTTACGATTCCGTTTATGCTGGTGCTGCTTGCAATTGTGATCGGCAACCTCGTCAAAGCCGTCCCGATTACTCCCGGAGGAATCGGGACGTACGAGCTGGCGCTTGCGATCACGTTTGAGATCGGCGGCGTGCCCGCGGCGACGGCGACCCTGATTGCGGTGGTGGATCATCTGATCAAGAACCTTGTTACGCTTGCCGGAGGAGTTGTGTCCCTCTACTACTTCGGTGACTGGGCGGTGTCGCTGCTGAAGCGGCTGTTCCGTGAGGATGCAAAGAAGCTGAAGGAGGAGCATGGTTCCTCCTGAAGCACAGATACTGACGGTCATTCTCTGGCTGATAGTAGTGAAATTCTGCCAGATGGCCGTCTATCCGTATCTGAAGCCGGCGATCGGCAACCTTTCGTATGGTCTTGCCTATCCCTTTTCCATTCTGGTGCTGACCTTTGTTACCTGGTATCTGGGTGTGGCCGGCCTTCCGGTACAGCTCGCACTCCTGCTGTTCGCGGCAGCAGGTGTATATGCCATTGTTTCAAAGCGGTATGACCGAACGGAGATCCGGCAGAACCTGAAGGGATCTGGTGTTCCTCGGCGCATTTCTCCTGATGCTCATCTCGCGCTTCCTGACACCGGGAATTATTCCGAGCGGCGAGAAGTTCATGGACGCAGCGTTCCTCGGAAGCATTATGCTGGACCCGGCGGTTACCCCGCTGGACCCCTGGTATGCGGGGGGCGAACTGTCCATCTACTATTATCTCGGTCACTGGATGTGCGGGGTGCTCGGCATTTTTGCAGGCGGTGCACCGACGGTTGTGTTTAATCTGATGCTGCCGACCGTGTTTGCACTTGCGGCCATTTCGGCGTATGCAATCGGAGTTCTTCTTCTAAAGCGGCATTAGTGGATTCCGATGCTGGTTCTGATCCTCCCCAATGCCGCCCTTATCTGGCACACGATTGCGGGCGGCGGATCGCTCGGCATCTGGTGGGCGTCAACACGGGTAATTGAAAATACCATCAATGAGTACCCGCTGTTCTCGTTCCTCTGGGGAGACCCGCATGCCCATGTGCTCGGCTGCTTTAATCAGCTGTTCTTCCTGTGTCTGCTTGCGGTGATGCTGGTCAGATGGAAGCTGCTGCCGGCGGGAGGAAAGTATCTGCTTTGCGTGATTCTTGCGCTGTCGCTTGGGACGATGCCTGCAATGAACTCGTGGGATGTGATGGTGTATGCCGGCGTGTATCTCGTTGTTGCCGCGGTGATCTGGCTGATGCACGGACACAGCCTCCGCGATGCGGTGCGGTGCCGCTTGCACTGGTGCCGGTTCTTTCGCTTGCGTCCTATGCGCCGTTCCTGTACACGATGCTGTCCGGCGGCGGGTCCAGTGTCCAGGGATTTTTCCTGGTGACCACCCCCTCACCGATCAACGAGTTCCTCGGCGTGTATCTGTTCTTTGTCGCGGTGTTTGTCATCTACGGATTTTCGGTTCTGAAAAAATATCCGTGGCTGATTGCAGTGCCGGTGATCTTTGCGGTTGCCGGGTATGCGAGTGCGGGGGTTGCGCTGTTCTGTATTCTGCTGCTGGCCGGAAAACGCAGCACGGCACCGGAGGTGCTGTTCGGGATTCTCGGCATGGCGATTGTGTTCCTGATGGAGTTCATCTATCTGAAGGATTACATGGGCGATGTGAACTACCGGATGAACACGGTGTTCAAGTTCGGATTCTGCGCCTGGTTTATGCTCGGGACCTCGGTGCTTCTGATGATTGGCCGGTATGCGGAGAGCCGGTTTGCAGAGATTCCCAAAGGCCGGGCTGTTGCGGTTGCCGCGGTGATTTTTGTGGTGCTTGCGGCGCTGATAGGATTCTGCGGGATTCAGCTCGGGTATCCGGGAGGGACACTGGACGGCTCGGCATGGCTGGAGAGCCACCATCCGGCGGATGCGGCAGGCATTGCGTTTCTGACCGGCGCTGCCTCGCCCGGCGAGATCGTGGTGGAAGCGGCGGATGGATCGTACGCGTACAACGGCCGTGTCTTGGCGATGACCGGACTCCCGACGATTGTCGGCTGGGTCGGACATGAGTCGGGATGGCGGAGCGGCGTGGGTGATGCGGGAACGCGGTGGAGTGATGTCCGGAACATCTATGAGGATCCGTCCCGGACCGTTTCCCTGATGGACAAATACGGCGCGAAATATCTGTTCGTAGGCGATGTGGAGCAGGAGTTGTACACCGTGAACCTGCCGGACGAGGGCCTCGCCGAGATCTTTGCTGCGGACGGCGTGAGTATTTATCAGCGCAGCAACTAACGTGTTAGAGAGAATGGATCATCCCGTACTTACCATTGTAATCCCGGTCTATAATGACGCGGCTGCCCTTCGGGCTGCGGTGCCCGCATCGGTGGAAGTACTGGAGGGTCTTGGGCTGCCGTTTGAACTGATCCTCTGCGAGGATGCAAGTACCGACGGCAGCCGGGAAGCGGCAGTTGCGCTCGCCGCAGCGGACGACCGCATCCGGGTCAACCACAGCGATGTCCGGCGGGGAAAAGGCGGCGCTCTTTCCGATGCACTTGCGGCATCGCACGGAGATATCTTCTGTTTTTACGATGTGGATCTCTCGACGGATCTTGCGAATCTGCCAACACTTATTGATAAAATTCAGGCAGGTGCAGACATTGCTGTCGGATCCCGGTTCCTTGCGGAAAGTACGGTACTGCGTTCCGGGGAACGCGAGGCAACCAGTGTCGGGTTCAACCGGCTGGTGCGGCTGCTTCTTGCAAGCAGCATCCGCGATCATCAGTGCGGATTCAAGGCGTTCCGCCGCGAACGGCTTGTGAAACTGATGCCGTATGTGCAGGCGCGCGGGTGGACCTGGGACACCGAGGTTCTCGCACTTGCGCAAAGATGCGGCTATACTATTGAGGAGATTCCGATAACGTGGACGCAGGGCGAAAAGACGAATGTGCGAACCAGCGACATCTTTTCGATGGGCTGTTCAGTGCTGCAGCTTGCCTGGCGGATACGCATTGCGGGCCGGTATCCAAAGGACATCTGACTCCGTGTCCGGCGGAGATGTCCAAACCTTTATGCCGGACCCTCACCCATATATAGAGTTACGCCAGCAACGGTCTGTTACCTTACCAGTAGAGCCGCTGATGAGCGATGACGGATGGTCTTTGAACCGTCCCGAGTGAAGTGAGTCATTATGGCAAAGATTTACCAGATGTTTGAAGTCCCTGAAGAACTTCAGAACAAAGCACTTGAAGCTCTTGAGCTTGCACGTGACACCGGAAAGATTAAGAAAGGCGCAAACGAGGCAACCAAGGCCGTTGAGCGCGGAACCGCAGCTCTCGTCCTGATTGGTGCTGATGTTGCACCCGAAGAGATCGTCATGCATATTCCGGGACTTGCAGACGAAAAAGAGATTCCGTTCGTTTTTATCAACAAGCAGGCAGACATCGGTGCTGCATGCGGCCTTGACGTCGGCTGTACTGCTGTTGCAATTGTTAAAGTCGGCAAAGGCAAGGAAATCATCGAGGACCTTGCAGGCCAGATTAAGGCACTCAGAGGATAAATACCATGCCTGATGATGCAACGCCAGCAGAAGTCATTGAGGTCATCGGCCTTACGGGTATGCACGGAGAAGCATCCCAGATCAAGTGCCGTGTCCTTGACGGCCCGAACAAGGGGAGGATTATCACCCGGAACACCTTCGGTCCGATCCGTGAGGGTGACATCCTGATGCTCCTTGAGACAGAACGTGAAGCAAAGAAGCTCTCAAGACGGTGAGTAAGAAATGGTTGATATCTATACCTGCAGCTACTGCGGCAAACAGCTTGAGCCGGGAACCGGCAAACTGTTCGTCAGAAAGGACGGCGCAGTCTTCTACTTCTGCTCCTCCAAGTGTCAGAGCAACTACAAGCTCGGTCGTATCCCGCGCCGTGTTGCCTGGACAGCAGCCGGACGCAAGGCACGCGGCAAGGAGTAAAACCATGGAACGCACCTTTGTGATGATCAAGCCGGACGGCGTCCAGCGTGGTCTGGTCGGTGAGATCCTTTCCCGCTTCGAGAAGAAGGGATTCAAGATCGTCGCTGCAAAGTTTGGCGTGCTTCCGGAAGCAATTGTGGACAAGCACTACGAGGAACACCTCGCAAAGCCGTTCTACCCGGGAATGAAGGCATACATTACCTCAGGTCCCGTGTTCCGCTTTGTTCTTGAGGGCGACAACGTTATTGCAACGGTTCGCAAGATGAACGGGGCAACCAACCCGGCAGAGGCAGCACCCGGCACAGTCCGCGGTGACTATGCTCTCTCAATCGGGAAGAATGTAATTCACGCATCCGATGCACCTGAGAGTGCAGCACGCGAGATTGACATTCACTTCACGGCAGCAGAGATCGTTTCGTACGAGAAAATCGACGAGACGCAGCTCTACGAGTAAGTATCCGGATTGTATCCGGAGTAATTCTTTTTTTTGAAACTATCTGGTTCCGCAGATAGGGTGGCGGTGATTTTTAACGGTGTCTGTGTTTCTCATTGCCTCCGAAAAATATCTCCAAGAACAAATGAAAACTTTCAGTCCTCTTGAAAGTCGCGCTGTATAACCCCTGTAAAAAAAGTTCCGGGGAATTACTTCCTCAGATAATCATACGCCGACAGCAGTGCCTTTACGCCTTCGCCGACGGAGGATGCGATCTGCTTTGCGGCAACCGACGTAGAGTCACCCGCAGCAAAAAATCCGGGGACAGCTGTCTTACAGTTGATATCCACCAGAATCTCCTTTTCCGTATTCATAGGAACAAATCCTTCAAACATTGCCGTGTTCGGGTCAAGGCCGACACCGAGGAACGCACCGTCAACATTCAGCTTCTTTTCGGGAGACGACTTGAGGATACTGCCGAGGAATCCTTTCTTCTGTTCCGGTTCTGCGTCAACCGGCATCATCTTGACATACTCAAGCATGGTGCCGCCGCCAAACTCGGTGATGGTGAATCCGGTGTGGAAGGTGACGTTCTTCATCTCGGTCAGCCGCCCGATGAGAACCGCGTCCGCATCCAGCGGGGTTGCAGAGATCACATGTACCTGTGCTGCAATCCCTGCCATCTCAATTGCCATGTCCATCGCCGTATTGCCGCCGCCGAGAACTGCAACCGTCTTCCCCTTGTACATCGGGCCGTCGCAGGTGGTACAGACGGCAATACCTTTGCCCAAATACTCAGCTTCGCCCGGTGCTCCGGAAAGGCGCGGTGATCTGCCGGTTGCGGCGATAACCGCCTTTGCAGTGTACTCCTTCTCGGAAAGCATGGTGATACTGAATCTGCCGTCTTTGACGGTAATTGCCATCCCGACATCTTCAACGAGCACAGCTCCTGCGTCACGGGCATGCTGTGCAAACTTCTGCATCAGGTCATCACCCGGAATATCAGGGATTCCCGGATAGTTCTCGACCGAACTGCTCTTGGTTGCCATGCCGCCGACCGCTCCCCCGATAACGAGGGTTTCAAGGCCCTTGCGTCCTGCGTACATTGCAGCTGAAAGTCCGGCAGCGCCGGAACCAATGATGATCAGTTCATGATCCTTGGGAATATTTTTCGTCTCGTCTGCAGGTGAGGGAGCGTCCAGCAGCATTGCAACCATCACGAGATCGTCACCGATAACGATCTGACCGTCAATGATCGTTACCGGGACACCACGCTGGCCGGTCAGATCGATCATTTTGTTTGCGGCGGCTTCATCCTCGCCTACATCATAATTGGTGTAGGAAACATGCTGTTTGTCCAGAAATCCTTTGAGATTCCGGCAGTGCGGGCATCCTGCCAGAGAGTACACAACTACTTCGTGAGCCATAGTACAGATCGTTTGATCGCTGATGATTAATAACCTCAGGTAGAGGTGAAAAAAGGGAGGTCAGTATTTTTTGATGCGGATCGATTCTGCCTGCGGGGATTCTTCCTCTTCCAGCGGTGTGAGATTCTCCACCTTTTTGATGCCGATTGCATGTACCATCAGATCACCGAAGATGGAAAAACGGCGGACCACCATGCCCACGACCTCAACATTGTCGCCAACGGCAACATCCACTTCGAGTGGTACGGATTTTTTTGCGAAAATTGCAGCAGAACCATCGAAGATAGTGAGTGCGGGACGACAGAGCCAGACACCTTTGACGGCCTGGACAACACCTTCCACACGGACAGGCTTTCCAAGCACAGACAGCGTGATCTGTTTTACGCGAACACGTTTGGACTGCTCCTCATACTCGGGCAGGAGCTTGACGTACTGGGATCCGACACTGTAACTGTTGAAGATTGGAATGATCAGCAGGATAAGCGATAAAGGAATGCCCCAGAACAGATACATTATTTCAGTTGTTGCCAGATAGGATGCGGTAAACAGTACGAGGAAGAATGCCACTACGAGGATGTGCAGTGGGGAGATACCGATTGTTACGCCATGAATTTTCATAAGTTTGTACAAACCCCCGGGATACCGGAACTCTTACTGTAAATGCATTCCGCCCCCATAAATACTTGTATGCTTTGATGTGATAAAAGAAAACAAAAAGAGGTGGATTGAGAAAGCGTATGGTTTAATCGCTTTTCAATCTCGTTCTGCTGTATTACTTGACTTCGCAGATGTCACAGATCTCTTTCTTGAAGCAGAAGTTGTAGACAACTGCCATGAAGATAACTGCACCGACGATGTTTCCAAGCGTGGACCAGATGATGTTGTTCGTCCACATGGTTCCCCAGTTCAGGATCTCGGTGTTTGCCGTACCGTTCGCGATCGCGTTGGTGATGATACCTGCGGGGATGAAGTACATGTTTGCAACACAGTGTTCAAATCCGGAGGCAACGAAAGCCATGATCGGGAACCAGATTGCAACAATCTTGGAGATGACTTCATCTGCAGCAAGACCGAGGAACAGGGCAAGGCACACGAGCCAGTTACAAAGAATACCTTTGAAGAAGACCGAGACAATACCCATCGGGCCGAAGTAGGAGACCTTTGCAGTTGCAATTGCAATAGCACGAGTTCCAAATGCCGAAAGGGTGGCAACACCTGCTGCATCCCAGACTGTGTAGGGACCGTAGCTGACAAGGACTGCCATGAAGAGCGATCCAACTAGGTTACCGATATAGACAACGATCCACAGATATATGAGACCCTTCAAACCGATATGACCGTGAAGGATTGACATCGGGGCGAACATTGCATCACCGGTGAAAAGCTCTGCACCAGTGAGAACCACAAGAACTAAACCAATCGGGAACAGTGCTCCAAGAATAAACTGAGCAATACCTGCACCGAGAATATCTGCAACACCGGTCGAACCAACTGTTGCGAGCGCCGCACCCATTGCAATGTAGGCACCCGCAAGGAAGGCATGGACAAACATGCTGCCTGCAGGCAGGCCACACTTTGTCTTGCCTGCCTTTCCAATATTCACGCAAACCTGCGCCGGGCTGAATGTTACCATGAATACACACCTCACATCCCTATCGCCGAGGCTGATAGAGTTGTGTTAATTGGGAATTGGAGGGAGGCATATTTATAACCCGACTATCGAATCCGATGATTCCTCGTCGTTATCAGGATTCTCTTTCCGGCAAGGTATATTAATGCAATTAACATTATGAATTGGTAAAATAATACATGGTTTTTTGAGTGACTCCAAATACTGCGCGGCATGTGAGGAAACAGGAATTGGGGCGCGTAACGATTATCTCCTATCTCAAATGGGAAAAGTATAGGGAAAATGTGTACCGGGGAGAAAGTTTTTGTATCAAAAAAGAGAGTATTTCCGATATTTTGTAATTTGGCTGCCGCATGTCAGACACACGGATTTTTATCTATCCAGAACCGGACTACATTGACTCCAGTGCTTCAATACCCAGTACATCAAGTGCTGCGGCAAGTGTGTTCCGGCTTGCATCAACCAGTGTAAGCCGGGCGTCACGGACGTATCCTTCGGCCTTCAGCACCGGTGCAAACCGGTAGAAGGAATTGAAGAGATCCGCAAGGTCACGGACATAGGTTGCAAGGAGGTGGGGACGCAGTTCTACGACGACCTTTTCAATCACATACGGGAACTGTGCGATGTGTTTTGCCAGAGCAGTTTCGTAAGGGTCGGAGAAACTGTAGTTCTCGGCAAAGCCGCCGTCGGCTTTTGCCTTCTCAAGGATGGAACAGGCCCGGGCGTGTGCATACTGGATATAGGGTGCACTCTGCCGCTCAAAGTCAAGAGCTTCCTTCCAGTCAAAAACCGTTGATTTTTCTGCAGAGACTTTGACGATGTCATACCGCACCGCACCGACCGCGACCGCGGATGCAATCCGTTCGCGTTCAGCCTCACCAAGTTCAGGACGGCGGACGCTGACCTCTTCTAAGGCACGCTTCTTGGTCTCCGCCAGCAGTTCGTCTGCAGTGATGAAGACACCGCCGCGTGTGGTCATCGATCCTTCCGGCAGGGAGACGAACTCGAAGTGTACGATCTCCGGCGGACGTTCGCCTATCATGGCAAGCGTTGTCTGAAGCTGTGCGCCGATCAGTTTGTGATCGGCACCAAGGACATCGATGCTCCGGTCACACTGACTGTTTTTCCATAAATGGAATGCGAGGTCGCGTGCCGCATAAACGGAGGTGCCGTTACTCCTGCGCAGTACATAGCGGTTGCCGAAGCCCTTGTCCGAGAGGTCAAGATACATCATTTGCCCGTCATGCTGTGCTTCGGGAAGCGCTTCGACTCTTGCGAGAACCTTCTGCATGTCACCGTTCCAGAGGAAGGTGGTTTCACGGACGAACCGGTCGTGATGGACGTTCATCGCAGCAAGGGTTTCTTTGATGCCGTCAGCACAGATGTCCACAGAGTCGTGGAAGAGTCTGACGGTTTCCGGATCACCGGCCTCGATCTTTTCCATCATTTCATCAAACTCAGGTTCGATCTCCGGTTTTTCCTTTGCGATTTTGTTTGCGTCGACATAGTGGCGCACGATAAACTCGTCGCCCTTTTCATTCGGCAGACGGTCATAGTGGAGATGTTTCACTCCCCAGGCAACGATTGCAATCTGGCGTCCCATGTCGTTTAGGTAGTACTGTGCTTCAACCGGGTATCCGGCTTTGCGGAATACCCGGACCAGTGTATCACCGATGACGGTGTTTCTGATGTGGCCGACGTGCAGCGGGCCGTTCGGGTTGGCACTGGTGTGTTCAAGGATGACCCGTTCGGTTCGTGCGGGAAGCTGGCCGTAGTCCGGGTGCCGGGCAGCACGAACGGAATCTGCAACGTATTCGCCGCTGAAGATGAAGTTGATGTAAGGACCAACTGCCGAAACATCAAGACCGGCGGCATCCGGATGTGCGATGATCTTTGCAACGATATCAGATGCGATCACGCCTGGATTTTTCCGTTCCTTTTTCGCCAGTGCGAAGGCAACCGTTGATGCAATGTCTGCATGGTCGCCGCCGTCTGTGAGCAGTACGTCGTCTTCTCCCGTGATGTCACGGAGAAGATGTTCTACTTTTTGAATATACTCCCGATACATGATTATTACATCCCCGTCGGATACCGCAGGACTGCGGCAATACCGCCGAACGCACTGAAGAGCATGGAGCCCTCCTCAAAGTCATCGGAGATGATTTCGACGCGGGTGTTGGACATATCCGCACGGTTGGTCAGTTCTTCGATAATATCCGTTTCATCCGCGAGGTAGAGCGGAGACTGGCATTTCGGACAGTGACCAAGGGACAGATCCTTAAACTTCTTTCCTGCTTCGACCTGCATGGTCTTTACTTCCTGATAACCGCAGTTGCCGCATTCAATGGTCAGCCGGGCTTTGCGCAGCTTTTCCGAGAGAAGAAGGGTGTCAACGGCCCCTGCTTCAAGGTTTGCACGGACGCTTTCTTCCCCGTATGCAGCACATCCGTTTTCTTTGATGAGTTCCTTGAAGAACCGCATCATCTCCTTCTTTTCGTCCATGATGTCAACACCGCGAAGTGCATCCTGGGCATTGTCCACCAGTTCACGGAGACCGAACTCGTTGGTGTAGGAAGCGTCAAAGAGGCCGATGATCCGTTTCTTTATTTCGTGATGGAGGAAGTCGCCTTCGGCGAACTCTTCTTTGGTCGGCATCGGACCGCCGATTAAGAGACCTTTGAACTTTTCAAAGAAGTTCGGTTCCGCCAAGAATGCTTCGGACGCGCGCTCACCGACTTTCTTGTAGAACTCATGGATTGCGATCAGCCGGAGACGCTCGAAACGGACACTCGACTGACCACCTTTCCGCTGTTTGCCGGGAACGGTTGAGGTTGTTCCGTTGATCGGTTCGATGTGTGTTCCGCGCAGGAAGCCCCAGTAGGCTTCACGGCGGTCGATGACCAGCAGACCGTAGACGAACTTGTCGTCAAGCATTGCTTTGAGCGGTTCAAGTTCGAAGTTGGAACTGCACCGGTAGCTGTAGGTACGGATGGTTTCCGGCGGTTCGACAATGATGGATTCAAGATCGGTTTTGTCTCCGCCGACGTTGATTGCCCCGCAAAAGACCGCCATGCCGTTTTCCAGCGGTGTCTTGTAGTATTTGAGCCGTGCAAGAATAGAGGAGATCGCACTCTGCACGTTTGTCCGCGTCTGTTTGCTCTTGATGTTTGCGCATTGTCCGTACTCGTCGCGGAGCTGGGAGGTTACGTCATAGATCTGTTTGTCCGGCGGGATATACAGTGAGATTAACTCAGTACCGGATCCCTCCTTTTCTTCCAGCTTTTCCAGCGCCTTTTTGAATTCATACCGCTTTCGCGCTTCGTCCTTTTCAATTTGTGCCTGGGATATTTCCTCTGCCATTGTATATGCAAATCCTCAAAATCTTATTCGTTTATAGAATGTGGTGTACCATTGGTCGCGCAACCTGATTAATGATGAGGTAGAGGTTGCCGATGCAAAAAGGAACACTCAAATTTGTATCACGCGTAAGATGTAAGTTATGAACAAGAGTATTGGGTTAATACTTGGCATTGCGGCATTCATTGCCTTGTTGTTAATCCCGATAGATCCTGAGGTCCTTCCGACCGCAGCCCGATATGCTGCGGCCGTTACGGTGCTGATGGCTATTTTCTGGATCACCCAGCCGATTCCCATCGAAGCGACCGCCCTTATCCCGATTGTTGCGTTTCCGCTCCTTGGAATTCTCAGTCCTGCAGAGGCGTGCGCACCATATGCAGACAAGGTTATATTCCTCTTCCTTGGCGGATTTATCATTGCGATGTCGATGCAGCGCTGGGGTCTTCACAAACGGATTGCGTTAAAGATTATCGAGTTTACGGGGACAAGTCCACGGCGTCTTATTCTCGGGTTTATGATCGCAACGGCGTTTTTGTCGATGTGGATGTCAAATACGGCGACTGCGATGATGATGGTGCCAATCGCGATTGCTATCATTGCGACGGTGCTCCCGACGAAGGTCTATAAGGACATGACGACGGAGCACAAGGCGTTTGCCGGGTGTATTGTTCTTGCGGTTGCGTATGCGGCAAGCATCGGCGGGATTGCGACACTTATCGGCACTCCTGCGAACGGTATTCTTGTTGCACAGGTGCAGACGATCTTCCCGGAAGCGCCTGCAATTGACTTTTTCACCTGGCTGAAGTTCGGTATTCCGCTGCTTCTGATCTTTATTCCGCTTGTATGGGTATGGCTGACCCGGGTTGCGTACCGCAAAATGCCGAAGACGCTTGATCATGCAAAGGAGGCTCTTGCGACCGAGGTTGCTGCGCTTGGTCCTATGTCTCGCGGTGAGAAGAATACGCTTGCAGTTTTCCTGCTGACGGCATTTATGTGGATTTTTGAGAAGAACAAGGATTTCGGGACGTTCACTCTTCCGGGTCTTGAGATGATCTTCCCGGGAATTGATGATTGTACGGTTGCGATCTTTGGTGCTCTTCTGCTGTTTCTGCTTCCGGTCAACTGGAAGAAGCAGGAGTTTACGATGAACTGGCAGTGGGCTGTGCGGATTCCGTGGGGTATTCTGCTTCTGTTCGGCGGAGGTATGTGTTTGTCCGCTGCGTTCATCAAGAGCGGTCTTGCACAGTCGATTGTTGATTACTTTACCGTGCTGAACGGTGTGCCGGTTATTCTGCTCGTGCTTATTATTGTGCTGGTGGTCTGTTTCCTGACGGAGGTTACATCGAATACGGCGATCGCGTCGGTGATGATGCCGATTCTTGCGGTGACGGGGCTGTCGCTCGGTATTAATCCGTGGATTCTGATGATGACTGCTGCGGTGTGTTCGAGCTTTGCGTTTATGCTGCCGGTTGCAACGCCGCCGAATGCTATTGCCTACAGTACGGAGTATGTTCAGATGAAGGATATGGTGAAGGCAGGATGGGCAATGAATCTGCTGGGCATCGCAGTGTTTATGATTCTGCTGTACACGGTGGTGATGTGGGCGTTCGGCTTTACGATGGATCTGCCGGAGTGGGCGTTTACGACTACTATTAAATAAAATTCTTTTTTTGTGTTGTTCCAAAAATCCGGCGGGACACGTTTTTTTCAGAGAATGAATGGGTGTGGTTTTGCTCCAGAAATAAACCATTTGCAAGAAGAGTCGTGGGAACAGAAATCATTGTTGTATGGGGAAATTTTTTTGCACATACGGTAAGGGATGAGAGAGCAGTGCCTTTTTTTCCATAAGGTTGTTAATGTATAGTGTCCTATACATCTTGCATGAAATATCTTGCAGCGGTTCTTGCTGTTTTCTTGCTTGGCGGTCTCGTTTTTGCCGCAGGTTGTGTCGGCACGACTCCGTCGGGGCCGATACAGGCAGGTGACAATGTCACTGTTGAGTTTACGATGTACATCGGCGACACGGTGATGGTGACGTCGAATGAAACGAAGTATGATCAGATTTTGATGTCCGGGAAGATGCCAGTTCCGCTTATTCTGACCAAGGATCCGGTTATTACGGCAGGATCAGTCACGGACAATGACGATCTTACCATTCCTGCCAAAACCCACAAGAATCCGTACTGGTTCCTGAAAGGAGAGTACAATGTTATTGCCGGAAACATTGTGGGCCTTGAGAAGGGTGATACGATCCGTATTCCTATCTATGCCGAGGGAACCGAAAAGACCGGATTCTGGACGAATGAGCAGTGTGAGGAACAGGGTCTTGACAAGCGTCTGGTAAAGGCGGGCGACCGGCTTACCTACACGAGAATGATCGGCGACGCGACCAGTACCGGGGAAGGCGAGTATGATCAGAATAATCTTACGAATCAGCATTTCATGATTCATGAGATGCTGATTGTTGCCGTGACCGATGAGGGTCTTACGTATCAGGAACTCTACGACACTGTTGAGATTACCATTGTATAGGGAACGAGTCGTGCGCGGGAGGGGATCTGCCTTGCCGCAACAGCTCTCTTTTTTACCGAATCTTTTTTTCCATAAAATCTTTGTGGAGTCAGGGATGGGGATTTCAGACATGGCCCGGTGAGTTTGAAGCGGGGATATCCTGCGTGAAACTCCAAAAATCAGTCCGATTTCCTGATTTCTGAGAGAGACATCTTTAAGAAACCCCAGGGGTAACTACCATAGCGTAATACGTGTGGTGTCACGAGTGTGTCGGACATTTGAGTATTCCTGTAAATTTCCTCCCCGTACAAAATAGGAGTGTGGTCTATGGGCTTAGAACAAATAAGCGAGTTTTTCGTCAACAATCTCGTTCTGCTGATTGTTGTGGTCTATATGGCGATGATGATCGCCATCGGATACTTCGTCCAGCGTAAGGGTGCGGATAAAAGCGCAGAAAATTACCTGATCGCAAACAAGGGCGTAGGACCTCTTATGGTCGGCGGCACGGTTTTCTCTACCAACTGGTGCGGCGGGGTGCTGCTGGGAGCTGCCGGAACGGCATATATGGGATATGTGGTGTCCACGATTGCTGATCCGTGGGCTACGTGTCTGACACTTGTGCTGATGGCGGTTTTCTTTTGTGCGATTCTGCGCAAGCTGAAGATTGCATCTCTTTCGGAGATGTACCGGCTCCGGTTCGGTAAGCGGGGGGCGACGGTTGCGACGCTGATGTGTATTCCGTCGATGATTACCTGGACTGCGGCGAATATTGTTGCACTGACGACCATTTTTAAGCTCTTTTTGGATTTTGATCCGCTGATCTGTGCGATTATTGCCGGTCTGATTGTTGTGCTGTATACATATCTCGGAGGTATGCTTGCGGTTGTGTATACGGATAATATTCAGGCGGTGATGATTATGCTTGGTCTGATCATTCTGATTCCGACCGGTATTGCATTTGTCGGCGGGTTTGATGCACTGGCTGCGGCGACGCCGGAGAATTTCTGGAACCTTCTGCCAAACGATGGTGCGGGAGCGGTTTTGACGGGATTCACGGTGGATCCGCTCGGCATCTTCACGTGGCTTGCAGGTCTTTCGGGGATGGGATTTGGGTATCTTGCGTCGGTTGAGCTGACACAGCGGGTTTTGTGCGCCCGTGATACGAAGGCGGCCCGTCAGGGTCTGCTTCTCGGGTCGGGCATGTATGCAATCGCGGGATTTTTTTCGATGATGATTGCCCTGATTGCAATTGTGATGGTTTCACAGGGTGCAACAACGCCGTCCGGCGTTCCGATAGGTGAGCTGCTCGCGGAGGACGGAAACTATGTGCTGCTGGTTCTTGCGGAACGGTTGTTTGATCCGAGTGTGATGGGGGTTGTTGGTGTTGTGCTGATGGCGATTTTCATCGGGTCTCTGCTTGCGGCGATCATGTCAACGTCAAGTTCAACGATCTTTGCGGCGTCTGCGGCTCTTTCGACGCTGATGCTGCATGGTTCGCTGTCGAAGTACGCAACCACGTCTCTGCAGGTGCTGCGGCTGACGCGGATGCTTGTGCTGGTGATAGGCGTCTTCTGTGTGTTTTTCAGTTTTGTCATAGACAGTCTGTACTGGATGATGATCTTTTCGTTTACAATCCTGTTCAACTGCATGTTCTGGGCGCTGGTCGGCGGTCTGTTCTGGAAGCGGTGCAATGCGTCGTCGGCGATTGCTTCGGTTCTGGTGGGTTTTGCGGGGGTTGTCATCTGCATTATTGCCCAGTCGATCTATTTCGGTCAGATTGCGATTGAGCCGCAGAATAATCTGTGGATTGGTATTCAGACGTTTGTTCCATGGGTGCTTGGCGGTGTTGCGATGCTGGTGACTGCGCTTCTGACGCAGAAATCGGATCCGCCGGTGGCGTTGTGCAATACGGACGGGGAGCTGGTGAAGTGGGAGGATCTGCCGCTTTCGGCGGATACTGTTGCGGTGCGCAGACACATTGAGGAGATGAAAGCACGGGAAGAAGAGTGAGTTCTTTTTTTGGTTCTCTTTTTTTGGTGTTTTTGTACAGTGCAACGGGTGCTTGTGAAGTAATTGTTTGATTTCGTTTTTTGAATTAGCGTTTTCAGTTCCCCGGCCCAAGCGTTCCTGATGCGGCGGGAATATCGAATTCTCTTTTTCGTTCACGTGTCTGTGAGATTGGTTTTACCGGATGTCTGAGTGCGGCGTACCGCCTCCGGCAATGGGGGACACCGATCCGATCGACAGTCATGAGTCATGA
>JAISHD010000046.1 GCA_031262705.1 Methanocalculaceae archaeon
ACCCCTGCCTCCCGCATACTGATCTCCTGAATATTCCGGAAAAACGGCGACTGCAACACATCCAGAACCGAACTGGATTTCAGACATTGCTGCGAGTACGGAGAAAAGGGACAGGGTTCTGCATTCCCGGAAGGACTGATGTGAAAAAATCCTCTGCCTGCTGCAAGGCAGCCGCCGAGAACCGATTCATCACCGGGAAACGAAAGCAGAATCATATCCGGGTACCCTGACCGCAGAGAAGTTACCCGCGCTTCAAGCAAAGCGGTATCCGAATCACTCAGAACCAGATGTCCTGTTCCCTGTTCCGCAGGAACATACTCAAGATACATGACAATACCGCAGCCTGCCTTCCGCAGATCTGCAACAAACGTATCGGATGTGACGTTTCTGATATTTTCCGCTGTGACGGTGATGGAAACTCCATACAACATACCTCGGGACTGAAACTCCTCCATAACCGCGAGAACTTTTTGGGAAATCCCGGTTCTCCGTCTGCGATCTGTCTCCTCGCTGCTCCCTTCGATGCTGGGAATGGGAATAAGATTCCGGTGTTCATCGAAAAACTGGAGATAAGACTCGTCTACAAGCGTTGCATTGGTAAAGGTGGGAAACACCATTCCGGGAAATGATGCCGCAAGAGAGAGGACATCGCGCCGCATCAGGGGCTCACCTCCGGCAAGCAGAATAAACGAGACGCCAATATCTGCAGCTTCCTGAAAGATGCGACGCCATTCCCCGGTCGTCATATCTGCCGGAAATGCGGTGCCGGCACATTCTTTTGCCATCGCATAACATCCCGTACAATGCAGATTACACCGTGAGGTGATACTTGCAATGAGAAACGGCGGAATGTGGATACCGCGTACCGCATATGTTTTGCGAACTCCGGCACTCTTCCCCAATGCCGGAATCAGTGCAGTGATAAAACGCCTGCCGCGGGCATCTTTGAGATAGTATCGGGAAACCGTACGTGCCATGGAGACAATCCATTGTTCCAGATATCTGTTCAGGTTCATCGACAGTTCACCGTCCGGAACTGATTTTTGTGTAGGTCATGTGTTCCCGCCATCCGGGATTCATCGTAAACCGTCCGGGTGCATACTCCACCGCGTACCGGATAGCCCCATCCACAAACTCCTTCGCTCTCTCTACCGCAGAAAATACCGGGTACCCGAGCGCAATATACGAAGCAATCGCGGATGCAAAACAGCATCCCGAACCATGGACATCAGGAAAAGGATATACATTCCCTGACAGAAGCCGTACCCCGTTTCGATCCAGATACACATCCACCCCTTTGCGGAACGCCGCGTGTCCTCCCTTAAGAACCACCGCCTCTGCCCCGCAGTCAAGGAACCAGCCGGCCGCATCCTCCATCGACTCCGCATCCGCAATCGTGACACCCGAAAGCGTCTCCGCCTCCGGAATATTCGGCGTCACCACGCTCGCCCGCGGAATCAGTTCCTCCACCAGCGCCGCAGCGCCGGAATCATCCGTCAGCCGGTACTCTCGGGTCGCGACGAGAACTGGATCGATCACCAGCGAAACTCCGTCCGGCAGTGCTTCGGCAACCGCCCGGACTGTAGGAGCATTACCCAGCATCCCCGTCTTATAGCAGGCTATAGGAAAATCCTCCTCCAGTGTTTTGATCTGGTTCTGCACGAATACAGGATCAATCTCCGCAATTGCCCGCACATGATTCGCATTCTGCGCGGTAAGCGCTGCAACGACCGTCATGCCCCACACCCCGCAGGCGGTCATCGTCTTCAGGTCGATCTGTAACCCGGCTCCTGCCGAAGGGTCTGAACCGGCAACTGATGCGGCAAATGCTATTGTATTGATATTTTCCGCCATAACAGTATCTATGGAGCGGGAAACATAAGAGGACTTGCATCCCGCCCGACCGGCTATCTTTATTGTCTGGCATCTCGTACACTACTATATGGATGTCGAGGGCTATGTCCGCCGCAGCCTGCACAAAGAGATCTCCGAAGAAGAGATCCAGCGAAGGCTTCAGGAACGCATTCTTGAAATAAAAAATATTGGCGAAACCTACGCCGCAGAACTTGCCCGTGCAGTCATCGACGAGGTGAAAATAACCGAGGGACTGGCAGGTGATCTGTTCACGTACGAACACGCGGGTGTTACCATGGGAGAGTTCGGTGTAGGTTCCCGCGGTTCGGGAGATTTTTATGCGCACCGCAAAATAGCCGAGGTCATCGGCAAAACTTCGGCGGACGTGGGCGTGGATCAGATGGACGACGGAGGCGTCGTGCGGGCGAACGGAACATATGTCATCACCACCGTGGACGGCATGCACTCACGGCTCTCGGACTTTCCGTTCCTCGCAGGATTTCACGCAACACGGGCAACGCTCCGTGACGTGTACGTGATGGGTGCCCGGCCTGTAGGACTTATCTCGGACGTCCACATCGCGGATGACGGCGACGTGGCAAAACTGTTCGACTACACGGCAGGAATCACCACGGTATCAGACGCTCTGCATGTGCCGCTGATCGCCGGTTCCACGCTCCGCATCGGCGGCGACATGGTGCTCGGCGATCGGATGACCGGGTGTGTGGGCGTGGTCGGCGTTGCCGACCACGTAACCGCCCGCAAAGCCACTGCCCCGGGCGATGTCCTGCTGATGACCGAAGGCTCCGGCGGCGGAACGATTGCAACCGCCGCCCTCTACTCCGGCAATGCGGACGTCGTGGAAGAAACGATCAACCTCCACTTCCTCAAAGCCTGCGACGCTCTGATCAACTCCCCGGTTTTCCCGCACATTCACGCCATGACGGATGTAACGAACGGCGGACTGCGCGGCGATGTGTTTGAGATGGCAGAGACCGCGAAGTGTACGGTCGTCGTTGATGATGCGCCGCTCCGGGGACTGGTTGCCCCGAAGGTTCTTGCACTGCTTGACAAACTCGGCATCGATTATCGCGGCGTAAGCCTCGACGCCCTCTTAGTGGTAGCGCCTCCCGAGTATGCGGATGAGATCATTGCTGTCGTCGCAAAAGCGGGCGTCAGAATGGAGAAGATCGGATTCGTCCGCGAAGGCCCCGGTATCTCCCGCCTCGTCCAAAACGGTGTAGAGGGCGAGTTTATGCCCAAGTTCCGCGAAGCTCCCTACACGCCGCTGAAGAAAGTGGTGGACAGACCCGGCCGCGAGTTTGAGGAGATGAAAAAAGGCATCGACCGTGCGGCAGCCGCCGCACGGGCGAAGAAGGAACGTGTCCTTGCAAAACTCCGGTAACTCCCGCAAAAAATATTTTTTTAAAGTTTTCGTACCGGGATCTGCACCTCAGTCAGCCACTCCTCCGGATTTTCCCGATCCCAGACGCCGTGGATGTACTGTTCACGCGGCGGAGCGGAAACCTCATACCCGTGTTCGAGAGCCCAGCCGAAAGCAAACTGATATGCTTCGCCAAGATTCGTATAGTCTCCTTTGTGGAGAACACAGACCGCGGGAACCGATTCCAACTCCTTAAACCGAATCGTTTCCGTTTCGCATCCCGCCTCCTCAACAGCCTGTCCGTATTCGATGATGAAATTCTTCTCCATGCATTCCTCCAGATACGCCGTGTAGCAGTAAGTCCGGCTCAACACAACGGAGAGCCGGGTTTGCAGCCCTGCACTCCTCGGCAGCCTGAAGAACAAATGCAGACATAAATTCAGGCATATCAGCCAGTGAGGGGACAGTGCCCTGTTTGTAATAGACAATGCAGTGGGGGAGATTTTTTACTTCAGCAGTATAGTTCATGGTACTAGTTCTCAATGGTTTTTGGTTACCACCACGACGAAAGTTTCGTCTGGCGTGTTCTTCCCAGTGACAAATACGGCAGCGCCCGTTTCATCACGACACCGCAACTGCGGAGAACGGAGGTGTCCCGCACACTCCTGGCTTTTCGCGTCTGTACAATCGCCTCGGCAGTGACTGCACCGATACCGGGAACCCGAAGCAGCTCGGATTTGTCCGCAGTATCAGGATTTATGAGAGGAAGATTCTGGGTGAGGAGGATTTTGGGGTCAGTGTTCAACAGCATTCCCTCCTCATCAAATGCAGGTGTCAGCTCCTTTTGGGTGTAGCCGTACAACCGAAGGAGTGCATCCATCTGATACCAGCGGTTCGCCCGCCAGACCGGTGTGTTCTCATGTGTTTCAAGGGGTGTGTTTGAAACCGCATAGAACGCCGAGTAGTACACCCTTGCAGGATGATACTTTTCATAAGAAGTTGCAACCGTCCCGAAGATATCTTTATCCGTCTCACCCGCCGCTCCTACCACAAACTGGGTGGAGTGGCGGTCTGGCGTAATCTCGGCCAGCCACTGATGGCGGGTCAGAAGGTCAGACTTATAATTTTTCACCGTGGCAAGCTCCGCAAGATAGGAGGAGTTCGGAGCTTCCAGATTGATGCTCAGACGTGTTGCATACTTCGCAAGTTCGGTAATGTCGGATCGGGCGGCTCCCGGCAGCACCTTCAGATGCAGGTAGCCGCGATAACCGGAGGAACGAATCAGCCGGGCAGTCTCGATCAGCTTTTCCATGCCGAGATCTACATCGCCGCGGGGAATCCCGGTGCTGAGCAGAAGACCGCCGACGCGTCCCTCATTATGCAGGGCAAGAAATCCGCGGGCAAGTTCTTGGGGTGTGAAACTTATGCCGTTCTTTTTTCCGCAGACTCCGCAGTAGGCACAGTCAAAGGAACAGGTTCCTTCCAGAAGTATCCGCATAATCTTGCAGCATTTTCCCGAACCTTCGTTGCGGCCGGTCTGATCAAAGAACGTGGAACTGGTAGCCCGCTCGATCTTCTGCATCAACTCCGACATTACACATTATTGTCAGCAGGAGGATACTTAAACCCCCGACCGCGCGGTGTGAAAGTGCCTCGCCCAAGGTACGGGACGTCTCAGACACAAAAGAATGTGTTTGAATCCTCCGGTGCATGTTCCCGCGAACGCATCGTATAACAACGGAGGGGCGTGACAACCGTGATGGTATAATCGGCAAAATCATGCAGTCTTCCGTGACTCTGGCACCTCCGGTGTCCGGCCAGATTTCTCCATTTCGCAACACTCTCCTCATCTCTCCACACAGATTTACTGAGCAGTCTGCCGTTTGTGGATACACTGGAAAACCGCTCCGCAGAAATAAATCCGTCTGCCTTTGCAAGTTCCTCCCGCAGCGATGCAGCCATACTCAGATACTCGTCCATTTTTCCTTCTTGAACGGTGACCTCAAACAGAACAATCACTTCTGTCATAGTTATTCCTCTCAGAGTGCGGTACCTTTCTTCGGCAGAAACAGAGCGGACATAGCAACACCCTCATGTTCCAGCAGCCAAATCTTTTTTTCAAGACCACCTGCATACCCAGTCAGACTTCCGTTTGTTCCCACGACACGATGGCAGGGAATGATGATCGAGATCGGATTATGCCCCACCGCACCGCCGACCGCCTGACTCGACATCGTTTTTTTGTGCATACGTGTCGCAACTTCTTTGGCAATCTCCCCATAGGTTGTGATCTCTCCGTAGGGAATTTCGCAGAGGATCTCCCAGACGATCTGCCGGAACGCACCACCGACAGGAGCCAGAGGCAGATCGGAGACGGACGGTTTTTCTCCTGCAAAGTACCGGTCCAGCCAGTTTTCTGCCGCAGCAAAGACCGGCAGATCATTTCTCTCTGTCATCTCTGCCGGAATAGTGTCGCCAAAATATTTTTGTCCTTCCATCCACAACCCTGCAATATTTTTCCCGTCGCTTGCAAGCATCAGTCCGCCGAGGGGGGACGAATAATGTGCTGCATAATATCTGTTGTTCATCGCGGATTCATTCTATTGTTGTTCTGAGATGGTTTAAACCTGTAGCCGCGTAGGGCGAAAGTGCTCTGTTCCGGACACTCGGCAAATTCATTACCCCCCCACGCACTAACATTACAGATATCAATCATTCCAAGGTTGTATCATATGGCAAATCTGAAAGGATCCAAAACCGAAGCAAATCTCCAGATCGCATTTGCGGGAGAATCCCAGGCACGCAACAAGTACAACTACTATGCGTCCAAGGCACGCAAGGATGGGTATGAGCAGATTGCCGAGCTCTTTGAAGAGACGGCAAACAACGAAAAAGAGCACGCAAAGATCTGGTTCAAACTCCTGCACGGCGGAGCGGTCCCCGACACCCTGACCAATCTTGCCGACGCCGCCGCAGGCGAGAACTATGAGTGGACCGACATGTATGCAGGCTTTGCACAGGAGGCACACGCAGAAGGCTTTGAGGACATCGCCAAACTCTTTGAGATGGTCGCAGAGATCGAAAAGCACCACGAGGAGCGGTACCTTAAACTTCTGGCCAACATCAAAGAGGGCATCGTCTTCTCCCGTGACGGTGATGCAATCTGGCAGTGCGGCAACTGCGGTCATCTGGTCATCGGAAAGGCAGCTCCCGACGTCTGTCCGGTCTGCGATCACCCGAAGGCATACTTCCGGATTGAAGCCCGGAACTACTAATCTTTTTTTTTTTTTTTTTTTTTGGAGATTATTCTATGGCACAGTACACCTGCGGGGTCTGCGGCTACACGTATGATGATACGGCAGGTACTCCGTTTAGCGATCTGGCGGAGTCCTGGACATGTCCGGTATGCTCGGCGGCAAAACAGCACTTCACCTGCATCACAGCTCCTGCTCCCGCCGAAGATACGGGATATGCCGGGAGCCGCGTCATTGATGAAATTCATTACATGGCAACAACCGGAAAGAGCATCACCGAACCCATGGAAACGCTGATGCCGGTTCCGTCGTTTGACGAGATTCTTCTGCTCGGCGCCCAGCTTGCCCGTCTGCCGCTGGACGATGATGCCCCGGTAAACGTACGGACGGTGATCGGAAAACGTGCGAAACAGCCGATGATCCTGGAAACGCCGGTCTTTATTTCACATATGAGTTTTGGTGCATTGTCAAAGGAAGCAAAGACAGCCCTGGCCAAAGGTTCGGCGATGGCAAAGACGGCGATGTGCAGCGGGGAAGGCGGCATTCTTCCCGAGGAGCGGGAAGCCGCCTACAAGTACATCTTTGAGTATGTGCCCAACCTCTACAGTGTGACCGATCAGAATCTTTCCGGGGCGGATGCGATTGAGATCAAGATCGGTCAGGGAACAAAACCGGGAATGGGCGGTCACCTTCCGGGCGCAAAGGTTACGGAGGAGATTGCCCGTATCCGGGGTAAGCCGGTCGGGCAGGATATTGTAAGCCCGTCCCGTTTTCCCGGCATCACCACGTCTGCGGATCTGAAGAAGCTGGTTGATGAACTGCGGAGCCGCAGCGGGGGAAGACCGATCGGCGTGAAGATTGCGGCAGGCCACATCGAGGAGGATCTGGCGTTCATTATCGGGGCAGGACCGGACTTTGTCACGATTGACGGCCGCGGCGGGGCAACGGGATCGTCGCCGAAGTTTTTGAAGGATGCATCAAGTGTTCCGACCGTCTATGCTCTGGCGAGGGCGGCGAAGTTCCTGCGCAGTCACGCTCCGGAGATCGATCTGGTGATCACAGGAGGATTCCGGACGAGCCGCGATATTGTCAATGCAATTGCACTTGGTGCGGACGCGGTTGCGGTGGCATCCGCGGCGCTGATGGCGCTCGGATGCGACCGCTATCGGGTCTGCCATAACGGAAACTGTCCCGCGGGAATTGCGACGCAGAACCCCGACCTGCGGAGAAATCTTTCCGTTGAGGAGGGTGCCCGGCGGGTTGCAAATTATCTTGCGGTGACGACCAAGGAACTAAAATCCTTTGGCCGCGTAACCGGTCATGCGGATATTCATGATCTCTTGGTGGATGATCTGGCAACAACCAGCAGCGAGATATCCGATCATACGGATATCCGGCATGTCTGATTTTTTCATCCGAAATACCGTAAAGCAGGGACCCTCTCCAAACGACAACAGAATTTCCGTTTTAACCGGATGGACAAACGCCAACCCTCATCTATCATCACAGCCTATACTATTCCAGTATGACGCACGGAGCCTCCGTCAAAAATATGATGAGTTTAATGGCATCCCGCATCGATGCCATTGCCCAGCTGATCGCAAGCGGCGAGATTGATGCATTCCTCGCAGCAATTCTGGAAGCAAAACGCATCTATGTGATGGGTGCGGGACGTTCGGGTCTCGTTGCCAAGTCCTTTGCCATGCGGCTGATGCACATGGGCATGACCTCATATGTGGTCGGGGAGACGATCACTCCCGCTATCGGCGAAGGCGATCTGATTGTGGCCTTCTCCGGTTCGGGCAACACGAAGACCATCGGTGACATTGCCGAGACGGCAAAAGGTCTCGGCGTCAAAATCGCACTGATCTCCTCCAACCCCGACTCCCGCATCGGAAAGATTGCCGACTACATCATCAGGATTGAAACACAGCGGGATCCGGTTTCCTGCGACGCCCATGAGTATGAGATCCGCCAGATGCTGGGCGAGCACCGCTCGTTCGCACCGCTCGGCACCATCTTTGAGACGACATCCCTGATCTTCGGTGACGCGGTTATCTCCACCTTAATGGACATGACCAAGACCGAAGAGAGCGATCTGAAGCGCCGTCACACCAATATCGAGTAACATGACGCAGTTTGCAAAACGTGTTCAGGCCATCGACATCTCCGGCATCAGAAAGATGTTTGAGGGGGCAGGGCCAAACGCCATCAACATGGGTCTCGGGCAGCCCGACTTTGACACGCCGGAAAACATCAAGGCCGCAGCCGTTGCAGCCCTTGCCGCGGGAAAGACAGGCTACACCAACAACGCCGGCATCGATGAACTGCAGGAAGCAGTCGCGGTGAAGCTGGTCCGCGAAAACCACATCCCCTGCGAAGCAGGGAATGTAATCATCACCGCCGGAGGATCCGGAGCGCTGAACATTGCGATACAGTCCCTTGTGGAGGACGGCGAAAAAGTCGTCTTCAATGATCCGGGCTTCGTCTCCTACGGAGCACTGACAACACTTGCGGGCGGCGTTCCCGTTCCTGTCCGGCTCGGTTCCGATCTGCATCTGGATGTCGAGGCACTCAAAGAACAGTTTTCCGATCCGAAGACGAAGGTGTTCGTGCTGAACAATCCGGCAAACCCGACCGGCATGGTGGAGTCTCCGGAGACAGTCAGGGCAGTCGTTGAGTCTGCCGCAGACGCGGGTGTGACCGTCATCAGCGATGAGGTGTACGAGAAGTTCTGCTACGGGAACGCAAAGTTCGTGAGTGCCGCCGTCTTCGGCGACAACGTGATTACGATCACTGCAACGAGCAAGACGTATGCCATGACCGGGTGGCGGATCGGATTCCTTGCAGCAGGCGAGGAGATCATCCACGAAGTCGTAAAGGTGCAGCAGTACACGCTCGCCTGTCCGACCTCGATTGCCCAGTATGCAGCACTTGAGGCGTACACAGGGCCGCAGGATTCGGTTGCGGCAATGAAGGCGGAGTATGAGGCACGCCGCGACCTGCTGATCGCAGGACTGCACAAGATGGGAATCTCCGTGAACCACCCGGACGGTGCATTCTATGCATTCCCGCAGATGGATGCGGATCTTGTCAGGAGAGTCGTGGACGCGGGTGTTATCATCACGCCCGGCACTGCGTTCGGCAGTGCGGGCGCAGGATACGCCCGGATGAGCTACGCAACCTCAAAGGAAAATATCAATGAAGCCCTTGTCCGGATGACAAAAGTTGTCGGGTGAAGTATTATGGAAATAGCAGAAATCAGTGCATTGTTACAGAAGCTGTCAAATGCCCACGGCATTTCCGGCTTTGAGTCGCCGGTCGCAAAGATCATCAGAGAAGAGGTCGCACCCTATGTGGATGAGATCAAAACCGACAAGATGGGAAATCTTGTCGCGGTAAAGAAGGGCGATGATTTTTCGATCATGCTCGCAGCCCATATGGATGAGATAGGCCTGATGGTTCAGTACGTAGACGAGCACGGATTTATCCGGTTCATTGCGGTCGGCGGCTGGTTCAATCCGGTTCTGGTGTCCCAGCGGGTTCTTCTGCACGGTGAGAAGGGAATCGTTCCGGGAGTTCTCGGCATGAAACCCCCGCACGTGATGAGTGATGAGGATCGGAAAAAGCCGGTGAGCCTTGCGGATATGTTCATCGATGTCGGGGCGACGAGTCCCGAAGAGGTAGAAGCTCTTGGAATTGAGATCGGAACACCGATTACGATCGATCGGGAGTTTGTGCCGCTTGCAGGAACCTGTGTTACCGGCAAAGCGTTCGACAACCGTGCAGGCTGTGCGATGCTGATCGGTGCTCTGCGCGAGATGCAGACGAAACACACCGTGTACGCAGTGTTCACGGTGCAGGAGGAGGTCGGGCTGAAGGGTGCGAAGACGAGTTCGTTTTCCCTGAACCCGGATGTAGCGATCGCTACGGATGTGACGATCCCCGGAGACTCGCCGGGTATTGAACGCCGCAAGGCGCCGGTCTTTATGGGCAAAGGTCCTGTCGTGGTGGCGGTGTCCGCCTCAGGCCGCGGCCATATTGCGGATCCGCGGATCGTCTCCTGGCTGACGAAGACGGCGAAAAATTTCGCGATTCCGGTGCAGGTGGAGATCGGCGACGGCGGGAATACGGATGCGTCTGCGATCAACTTTGAACGCGGCGGAATTCCAAGCGTGCCGGTCTCGGTTCCGGCCCGGTATATTCACTCGCCGGTTGAGGTTATCGATCTGAAAGATCTGCAGGCAGGAATCTCGCTGCTTGCAAAAGCGGTCGGCACGAAGCCGAAGCTGAACTAATTTTTTCTTTTTTTGGCAGTGTTGTGATCCAAACTCTTACCATTTTCCGGCAGCACATGGATAGAAGAAAAAAGTGCAGCCTCTGAAGTCCAAAAAAAATTTTTGTAAAAAGAGGTGACCTGATCCCTCACCCTCTCAGCCCGACCATCTCTTTGGTAACCCGTCTTCTCGGCGAAACAAGAACCGCCGTTGCAAACACCACCGCAAACAGCATCGCCGAAAACGGTGCGACCGGCAGATTGTACGTAAACGAGATAAACGTCCCGCACAAACTGATCGCCGCCGCAATCACGGGAGAGGCAATCATCATCTGCTTCAGTGTTCCGCAGAACTGATACGCAATCGCCGCGGGCGCAACCAGCTACACATACAGCAGAAGGCCGCCCACAATCGGCAGGGTAAGTGCAACCATCAGGGCAATCATAAACAGCACCGCATACATCATAGGTTTGGTACGGATACCGGTAATCTCCGCAATCCTGCGGTGAAAGATCATCGCCGAGATCTCCTTGTAAAACACCGCAACAAACAGAATCACGATCGCCATGATCGCAAGCAGACCGTAGATCTCCTCACGGTAGAGTGAGATCACACTGCCGAACAAAAGCGACGTCGCACCCGAGCCGATCCCAAGCTGCTGCATCCATGCATAGAAAAAGATTGCAACCGCCATCATCGACCCGAACAGAACCCCAAGCGTCGTATCAATCGGCATCCGCGATTTCTCGGATAAGGGCCGAGAACACAGGCCAGCAGGAAACTGCCGATAAGCGCTGCAATCGTCATCTCAATACCGAAGAACATTCGACCGCCGCCCCGGCAAACGCCCCGTGCGCCATCGTAAACCCGATCGACGAGATCTTCATCTGCGTAATGAGAACTGCAAGAACCGCACAGCCGATTGAGGCGAACAGCATCGCTTCGGTCGCGTGGCAGACCATGTTGTTTGGGATCAGAAACTCAAGCATGTAGACCCTCCGAGGTACGGCGAACCGTATCCTGTACCTGATCTGGAGGGATAACGGTGTTCAGCACAATCCCGCCGTCCTTCATCACCACCACCCGCACGTCGCGGTCCGGCAGGGCATCAAACGCATGGGAGACGATCACCACCGTTACCCCCGCATTCGCAATCCCGCAGAGCACGTCGCAGACATGCTCGCGGGTTGCCAGATCAAGGTTGCTGAACGGTTCGTCCAGCAAAAGAACGTCCGGTTTTTTCACCAGATTGTGGGCGATCAGCACCTTCTGCTGCTGGCCACCGGAAAGGTTGCCGATATGGTTTTTGCGAAGATCGGCAATTTCCATCCGGGCAAGTGACCGGTCAACCGCAGCAAAATCTTCATCGCCCGGACGCTTGCAGAAGCCGAGCAGACCGTATCGTCCCATCAGCATCACCTCTTCAACAGTGAACGGCGTATAGGGATCGAAGTCGAAGTTCTGAATCACGTACCCAAGCTTCTTTCTCATCTGCGGTCCCTGACGGACGGCGTCAAAGCCGCAGACCGAAACGGTACCGGAGACGACGGGCAAAAGTCCTGCAATGGTTTCGAGGAGTGTGGTCTTGCCTGCACCGTTCGGGCCTCCAATGATCACAAACTCACCGCGGCCGACTTCAAGACTGATATTCTGAATCACCGGATGGGCAGCGCCTTCATAGGTGGTGGTGACATCCGCCAGCCGGATGATCGGATCATTCATTCAGAGTTCCTCAACGCGAAACAGTTCCTCGTCCGGCATGGAGTACATAGCCTCAGCAAAGTTTTCGAGGGCAAGCTCCTTGTCAACGTTGTCAAACTCCGCTCTCCGGGAGAGATATGATCCCTGCTTGAGAAGAACTGCCCCTCCGTCCGCGTGCCGGAACATGACGGAGATGTACGGAGAGACGGACAGTTCGATGTTGCGCTTTCCGTAGGTGCAGCCCGAACCTATCTGGACACCGTCAATGAGGCATGATTCCGGAGGCTGGCCGGAACAGTACACGGTCGCAAACAAGGCGAAAGGATTGTTGTCGAAGTATTGGAGAGCGAACCTTCCCATGCGGTAGCCGAGAACAATAAAGGGGCCGAGATGACCGTGGAACTTTGCCAACTCTTCAACCGAGTACTCGCGGGGAAGCTCCATATATCTGCAGGACTCATGCCATTTCATATGACATGATTTCTTTTTCAGCGTTATAAAGTATGCAGAAACCACATTTTCGTAGTAAAAAAAAGAAAGGTCAGATTCTCCGGAAAAGGAGGCATGCACCAAAGATTCCCGCGGCAGCCGCGAGGATTCCGAGGGGAGATTGTGTAGGTGCGGGAGTTGTGCCTGCCGGAGAAAGGGAGAGGATGAGATTTTTGTTGTAGGCATAGTAGTCCAGAATAGTGTCCACGTTCTCCGCAGATTTGGGGAGGTTGAGGAAGATCACCCGTTCGCAGGGGACACCTGCCTCTTTGAGTGCTTCGTGCACACCGATACCCATCTCAGGGCCTGCGACGATGTTCTCGATGACAATGATTTTGCCGATAGAGGAATTCTCTGCGATTGCTTTGTATTTGCCCGGATCTGCGTGAATATCGTCGATGAGATCCTTGAGGGTTGTGGGCTGGGGGTAGGAGTCAATGCAGTTCATACCTAGCCAGTTGACCGCCTGATTTTTGATTCGGAAGTGGCAGATTGATTCGGAAGTGGCAGAGGATGGGGATGTCTGCGAGAGTTTCCTTCTCGGCAGCGGAAAGTTTTGTTGCGTCGGCAATCGTGGCGAGATACTTCTGCAGGTTGTCCTGATAGACGGAGACGTTGGCCGGATCGGCGGTTCCGAGAAGATAGGCGACGGCCTCGCTGTAACCCCGAAGAGAGGTCGGGTTGTCGTAGGTGACGGTTGCGTTCGGGACCGCTTCTGTGGAGACGTTGCCCAGAAGCAGCCAGTTGGTGTCTTCGCCAAAGTTTTTGGTACGGAACTCGGTCACTTTGGTGATAACGGAACCATCCATGGTTCCTCCCTGACCAAGGAAAACGTCGGCGGTTTTAATGAACTCGCTGTTCTGCTGGAGGAGTGCATCAATGGTGTCGCTGGAGATATGAACCGCAGCCGGCGGGGCGACGTACATGACAGTGACAGAGTCACCGCCGATTTCATCCGCGACATTCCAGAGATTCGGCATGGTTATTACAACATTCAGCGCCGCAGCTCCCGGAACAAGCAGACCGAGAAGGAGCAGCATCACAAGAAGAGCCACCGCTTTTTTCATACGTAGTGATGGGTACA
>JAISHD010000021.1 GCA_031262705.1 Methanocalculaceae archaeon
TCGTCGTCGCCATAGACATCGCCCGCGATTGCGGCTGTATTGAGGTTGCGCTTTTTCAGTTCGGGAACGATCTGTTCAATAAGCGAGGTCTTACCCGAGCCGATTGCTCCGAGGAGATCGAATGCGCGAACACCGTGCGCTTTGAAGTGTTCGGCGTTGTGTTCTGCGAGACGGTTGTTGGCGCCGTAAATTTCGGCCTCCATGTGAACATCCACGTGGTGCATATGAGTACTATATGGTGTCCGTCTGGTTTATAGATACACTGTTCTTCGTGCGTATGAGTGTGTCATACCAACGAGTTCAAAAATATGTTTTTAGTTAATTATAACCCACATTAAGTAACTAATACACAACAAAGTGTAAATCAATATTAACATAGACGATCTACTACTTAGTGTCAGAAACATTCTGGCACCCAACTACACATTCTGACCACAATCATACAGGAGATATGCTATCATGAATATACTCGCAAATGATGCAGGTCTCTGTTCCCGGACATGAAGATGTGCCCGAGCATGCGGAGCTTCGTCCCTTTTTCCGGGACAGTGATCCTGAATTTGCAGTAATTGATGCTGATATGATCAGTTATCCGGTAGAGAATGCAATTATGCCCAGCGAGGAAGCGTCAATGGTCCCGGCTGCGACCATGACGAGCGGTGAGAAAGGAGGAGTGTACGAGCACGCGGCTATCCCGTAACCTGAGAGTGAATATACACCTGATCAATATTTTTTTCGGCAGGCTGCCAATTACCTTATAGATTTTCACGCCCAATACTGTAGTGTTCATGGCAATTCGATATCTTTATCCCTGCTACTTTAATGCAGAACTGACCCGTTCCGCAGGACGGCGTGTGGCAAAGACGCTTGCGGTTGCGTCACCGAATCTTGCACAGATTACGCGTGCGGCGAAGCAGTGCGGTCTTACGGTGCTTGATGAGGAGCGGGATGTGCGGCATCCGGCGCACTGGTTTTCCAGCGACGGCAGGCTGCGGGTTGAGTATGAGGGGAGCAAAGAGAAGCTGCTCCAAAAAGTTGCCCACAAGCTGAGCGGGAAGTAACCGATGTACGATTTTCACTGCCATACGACGATGAGCGATGGGGAGCTGCTGCCGACAGAGTTAATCCGGCGGATGGCGGTTCTCGGATATACGGAGATGGCGATATCGGATCACGCGGATTTTTCCAATGTCCGAGAGCTGATCCGTGCCGAGGAGGCGGTAAAGCGATCTGCGGAGTTGTACGGGATTCGTTTGTATTCGGGGATTGAAATTACGCATGTGCCGCCGGATCAGATTGATGAGCTGGCGGAGTATGCGAAAGGTCTTGGTGCGGAGGTTGTGATTGTACACGGGGAGACGATTGTAGAACCTGTCGCGCCGGGAACGAATGCGGCGGCGCTTTCGAGTGCGTATGTGGATGTTCTGGCACATCCGGGCATGATTACAGATGAGGATGCCCGCCTCGCAGCCAGAAACGATGTGTTTCTGGAGGTTACGTCACGCGAGGGACACAACCGTACGAATGGGCATGTGCTGTCGGCGGCCCGCCGCGCGGGTGCGGACGTTGTGGTGGAGTCAGATGCGCACGGGCCAGGGGATCTGATGAGTGAACGCATGCGGTATCTAGTTGCACGAGGGGCAGGGATGAGTGAGGAGGAGGCAGAAAAGGTTCTTTCCCAAACGTTTGATTCGTTGTTTTCTTCCTAACCTTTATTTTACAATTCTGGATAACATTTTTATACCTATCTGTCAGCATAATGTATTGCATATATATCCTGTGGCTTGATTCCGCAGTGATCTGCGATATATGCGGTATGATATTTGGGGCTGATTCGTGAAGTTTGCAGGAGAGGTTACGGCGGTTCTTGGAAGACGGCTGCTTGTTGTCAGAAGTGATGCCGGACAGCTTCCGCCTCTGTACTCAGAGGTTGCAGATGCAGACAGCCGCCCGGTAGGGAAGATCGTCGATCTCTACGGGAGCGTTGCACGGCCTTATCTTACCGTTTTATGCAATGACGGTGTTGCGGCAGGCGTCGGGGACAGTTTGTATGTTGTTCCCGGTTCAAAGCCGGAAATGCCGAAGAAGCGCCGTCATGTATCCGGATACAAGGGAGAGGGTGATCCCCGCCGCCCGAAGACCGGAGGTTCAATATGGAAAAAGAAATCGAGAAGCTGAGACAGTTACGAGAGGAGCGCGAGAAGATGAAGCAGCGGCAGAGTTCCGCTGTGGAGAAGGTAAAGGAGAAGCAGGGCGGCAGTGATGCGACTGCAACGGTATGTCCCGAGTGCGGCAGCCGCCAGCTTGTGCATGATTATGAGCGTGCGGAGCTGGTGTGCCAGCACTGCGGTCTGGTACTGGATGATGATTTCATTGACCGGGGACCGGAGTGGCGTGCGTTCGATCATGATCAGCGAATGAAGCGGTCCCGTGTGGGCGCTCCGATGACGTTTACGATTCACGATAAGGGTCTGTCAACGATGATCGACTGGAGAAATCGCGACAGTTACGGCCGTGCGATTTCGTCGAAGAATCGTGCCCAGCTGTACCGACTGAGAAAGTGGCAGCGCCGTATCAGAGTGTCAAATGCGACGGAGCGTAATCTTGCGTTTGCACTCTCAGAACTGGATCGCATGGCGTCAGCTCTGGGTCTTCCCAGAAACGTGCGTGAGACGGCAGCGGTTGTGTACCGTGATGCGGTGGATAAGAATCTGATCCGCGGGCGGAGTATTGAGGGTGTTGCGGCAGCTGCTTTGTATGCGGCATGCCGTCAGTGCAATGTGCCAAGAACGCTGGATGAGATTGCCGAGGTGTCACGTGTTTCCCGGAAAGAGATTGGCAGGACATACCGGTTCATTTCCCGTGAATTGGGCCTGAAGCTTCTGCCAACGTCTCCGGGTGATTATGTTCCGCGATTCTGTTCGGGTCTTGGTCTGAAGGGCGAGGTGCAGTCACGTGCGATGGAGATTCTGAAACAGGCAGGCGAGCGGGAACTGACGAGCGGGCGCGGTCCGACAGGTGTTGCGGCGGCTGCGATCTATATTTCGTCGATTCTGTCTGGAGAACGGAGAACGCAGCGTGAAGTTGCGGATGTTGCGGGTGTGACAGAGGTCACGATTCGGAACAGATATAAGGAATTGGCAGAACAATTAGATATTGAGATTATTCTCTGATGGGGATTTTTCCCCGATACTTTTTGTCGGGCTCGTATATCAGGGGTAGATAGCTACGTTCGCAACGTAGATGCCGCGGGTTCAAATCCCGCCGGGTCCATTTTTGTTTTTTTGAAAAAGAATAGTGTGTTGTGGGTTTATTTCTGTTTTTTACCCTCTAGGAACAGGCACTCTGGTGCGAGGATCTAGGTTCGATTTGCTCGCATTTGAGGATTTTTCTACCATCTCACCCAAGATGCGGTATCAGAAAGATCTCTGAAATGTTCAGATACACCAGAACCAACATCTACTCAGCCATGAAAAATCACTGAATTATGCCACACTACTCGAACATTCCTCTGAAGAAATGTGCAAAAAGAGTGGAACTCTAAAAAACCTCGCAGTATTTTTCCTCACTTCCTCCCCAGACGATCCTCCGCAAACCGGATCATCGAATACAACCCGTCCGGAATCGGATGCACCTCAAGCATCGGCGAAAACTCATGCACCGTAACCCCTTTCCGCACCAGATACCCAAGATACGTCCCCACCACACCCGTACACGGCCCAGAGCTCGCAAATCCCACAATTTTTCCGCTCTCCGGTGCAACCGTCAGTTCCATTGTCCCGACCGACCCGTCCGACACATGCCACACCGATCCAGGCCCCGCAATATTCGGGGAGGAGAATGTCACACCCGTCTCGTTCGCAGTCGGACATACTGTATAGTCAAGGCCGAGTACCACCGTAAACGGAACACGCGACAGGTCCACCGTCCGAGGATTACCCAGAATCGCGTCAGCCGCCGCAAAGCCCTGCAGCCGCGACACCGGCGTAACGTACGGGGCACCCGTCACATCACCGCAGGCATACACCCCCAGAACCGATGTTTCCATCCGCTCATTCACGATAATTGACCCGTCTTTCCGCTTCAGAACACCCGACACATGCGGACTCGACGGCCGCATACCGGTCGCAAACAGCACCGCATCACAGGCAAATGTCTCTCCGTCCGCAACAACACCACAAACCGCATCAGATCCCAGCACCCGCTCCAGCGCATGATGCTCATAGATTTTCACCGAAGAAAGATCCCGCCGCACCGACTTCTGCATCCGCTCCGGCAGAACCGACAGCAGCTCATGCCTGGCAAACAGCATCACCTCCACACCAAATGCCGAAAAAATATACGCAAACTCCGCAGCCGAAATACCTCCGCCGATGATCGCCATCCGTTTCGGCAACGCAGGCATTGACCGGATCGTCCGGGCCGTATACGTCCCCGGCAGCTCCGCACCCGGAACATCCGGAATATACATCTCCGCACCGCACGCAACAACCACCGCCTCCGCCTCGCGTACAACACCATCCACAACCACCCGGCCCTCACGCACCTCAGCCGTCACCCCGTACTCAACCTTCACCCCTGCCTCAATAGTCTCCCGTTCAAGAATATCGGAAAGTCGCGCCTGAATCCTTTCAAGATTTCTCATCACCTCGGGATATCGCACTGAAACCGAACCCGCAACCGCACCGCAGCCGCACAAAAACTCCGTATCCCGAATAGCCCGCGCAACATCATTCAGCCCGCACACCAGCATACATCCGTCATGCACACACTGACCACCGAGCGCACGCTGCTCCAAAAGAGTAACCTCACGACCGGCAGAGGCAAGACGCACAGCCGCCATCCTGCCCGCCGGACCTCCGCCGATAACAATAATCATTTAAAACACTTCACAGCCTTCATCCGACGGAAGCGACAGCTCCTCACCGGTATATGCATTCACCTCAACAATATCCTTCTTCCCGCGAACCTGCCACACGGGAACATACACCTTCTCAACAGTTACCTCAATATTATCCGATGAGGGACGGAACTCCTTTTCCTCCGCAAAAATCGCATCTCCCGAGGTCGTCTTAATCCGCACACGCTTCGTCAGCTTCTGCATCAGATCCGCACGAACCCGCTCCTCTGTCTCCGCCTTCGTATTCACCGGATTCATTACATCCGCATCCGCAGGAATCGAACCCGGAACCGGAGACACATCTCCGAAATCAGCCTCAAGACCATTGATCGCATTCACCCATCCCGAACCCTCATCATCAAAACTCACCATCTTCCCTTTATAACTCGCCTCACCACGGCTCGTATACCGGTAATACCAGTACGGAATCATACGAAGCACCGTCGACCCCTCCTGATGTGCAATCCGCACCGCATCGCGATCCGTAATCCGGATAGGCAACAGCTGATCACCAGCAGCACCCGAAAAAGGTGAAGAAGAAACACCCATACCCGCAGGGGCATAAGAAACAGTTGCCGGCTCATCCAGATCAAACGGCTCGGAATAAATCCGTGCCATCGCAGCAGCTGCAATATATCCCTCCAGCTGCTCACGCGACCAGATATACGCCTCCTTCGGACGGAAATAAGCATTACCCGTAAAAATCAGCTTATCGCACCGGACCTTCGTATCCTCAAGCATTATTGTATACGGTGTCATATCGAACCGTTGAAGAAGATTCAGATCATCCGAACACAGAACAATAAGACACTTCCTTCCCCGGACAGCCGAGAGAGTAAACGGCCCCTGCTCCTCCTCGGTATCATAGCCGGCTGTTTCAAGAACGCGGCGTATCTCAATAACAGCATTTACGTGTACAAGTTCACCCATACTTATGTAACTACTATGCATTTCGTGGTCAAAAATACTTTGCAAACCGAAGACGGCCATTGATTCGTTTATTGGTGTTTTTCGGTTCGCTCTTTGTCTAACATCACACCACATCTGCCAAGTCCATCGTCACGAATTTGCGACCCGTTTTTCCAGAAATATATCCTTTCGCCCTGTACGGATTGATCGCTAAGCAAGTATTTATGCCCGCATACTCATAAATTAGTTACGATAACTCAGATTAGGTGTTTTCTTTGAAACTTTGGAAATCAGCACTGATTATAACCGCATGTCTCATGCTTGTGCTCATCGCAGCACCGGTCTCTGCGGCACAGGTTTCTTACTCCACCGCGGGAATTGAATTCTTCGCATCCTCCGACGGCGGAAACGAACTTGTCCCAGGAACCGAGTCAGACTTTACGATCAAACTCACGAACAATGCACAATATCAGGTTGTCGCAGCTGAATCCGGTCTTCAGCGCCAATACGACGTGGCAACCCCGTATCAGCTCCGTGTCTCCCTTGAAGACGCAGAAGGCATCACCGTCAAGACTGACATGCAGACCATCTCCCAGATCGGTCCCGGCCAGTCCGCAACCCTGACCTATCGCGTCTCCGTTGACCAGTACGCAACCCCCGGACCCCGGACCCTCAAAGTACACGTTGTCTACAACGAACTCTTCTCTGTTGACAACTACGGCGACGCGCTCGGATACTACTGGCTCAACGACCGAGTAAAGGACGTACCTCTTGATGTAACCGTCCGCTCCCAGGTATCTCCGGAAGTGGTGGAAATCTCCAGCGAAGACATCAATGTCGGAACTTCCGGATTCCTGACCCTTGCAATCAAAAATGCAGGCGGAATGGACGCAAAGAATGCCTACGCATCGCTCATCACCTCAACTTCCGGCGGATCTTCCACCGCAATCGTACCGGTTGAAAGCAGCGTCTTTATCGGCGACTTCCCCGCAGGGTCCACCCAGAAAGTCACCTTCAAAGTCTCCGTTGCAAGCAACGCAGAAGTAAAGGAATACCCCATCGGCCTGCAGATCGTCTATCAGGACAACTACGGTGTTGACCAGAAATCCTCCCCAGTTATTGTCGGTGTGCCGGTTGACGGCAAAGTCGAGTTCAAAGTAACCGACGTCGAAGCAGCACTTGCCCCGGGAGATAAGGGTTTAATCAAAGTCACCTACACGAATACAGGAAATACCAAAGTTTACGGTGCGGAGGCCCGCCTGAGCGCAGTTGATCCGTTCTCTTCCAACGATGACTCCGCCTACCTCGGCGACATGGCCCCGGGAGATTCCGTTGTCGGTTTCTATGAGGTAACGGTTGACAGCTCCGCAACCGAGAAGGAGTACGGTCTCAACACCGAAATCCGGTACCGCGATGCAAACGACAACAGTATCCTCTCCAAATCCATGAAGGCAGTAGTTGACGTCAAAGACCAGTCAGGACCGCTGTCCTTCTTCACCAGCCCGATCTTCCTCATCCTCATTGTAGCAATTGTCTTAATCGGCGGCTACTATGTATTCATGAAGCGCAAGGGCAAGGTATAATCCTCCCCCGTTTTTTTTTATAATCTTATAATCGCAACAAATCTCTGGACTGCGGCAAACGTACCTTTTCATGAAGCTTTCCGAAAAAATGAAAGCAGTTTGCGGACCAGAAATAAAAACACAAAAAAAAGAAATTCTAAAAAACAGCAGCCGTACTTACAGCAGACTCACCGCTGAAATCCGCTTGTGGGAACTTTTATTCACCAGCACAAGAACCTGCTCCTCAAGAGCATTCTGCGGCACAAACTCATGTTCTTCCAGACTTATCAGCGCAGCATCAAGCTCCTGATACGAAAATCCCAATTCTTCCTCATCGCTCTGACCCTCCCAGAATCCGGCACTCGGCGCCTTCTCAATAATGGACCGCGGAATACCAAGCTCCTCGGCAACCGCATACACATCCTTCTTCCACAGATGCAGAAGCGGCTGAATATCCGCCGCGGAATCCCCCCACTTCGTACTGTAGCCGATCATATACTCGGTTTTATTGGATGTCCCGCACACCAGACAGTTCCGGGCCGCCGCAATATTATAGAGCGTCGCCATCCGCAGACGTGCCGTGTAGTTCCCGCGAAGCACCGGACTGTCCGTCAGATACGGATCAGCAAACGCCGCAGCAACAACACCGTCCAGCGGAATCGTAAGTAACTCAACACCGAACCTGCCACAAAGCTCCTCGGCATCCGCACGGTCCAAAGGACTGCCTGACGCAGACGGCAGATGTACCCCTAGCACATGTTCGGGTCCCAGAGCCTTTACAGCGACCACAGCGGCAACCGCCGAATCAATACCGCCGGAGATTCCGACAACAACACCTTTTGCACCCGACGCCCACAGGGTCTGGCGGATCAGATCTTTTATGCGGGTGACGGCACACCCGATATCCTTACAGAGCATGATTGGTTCTCTCCAGATACAGTGGGGGCAGGGCATCCCGGACCTGCATCAGTGCATAGGCCGCCGAAGGATGATCCGCCGAGAAATGGTTTAGGAACGCACAGACATCCGCGGCAAACGGGTCGGGAACAAAAGGACCCGCGTCCTCTCCCTCCCATCCGTGGTGACGGGCATACAGTACAACCTCATTCCGGGGAACGACGGCCAGCGGATCAAGCAGTTTTCCTTTGGGGGGAACAAGCACCTCCGCCGCCGTTCCCGCGACGATCTGCTGCAGAAACGCGCAGGCAGAGGAGTCAAGCGTCACCGCCGAGACAATCGCGGTCGCATCCGCGGGAGCCTGCACAAACGATACATCGCGGCGGCCTGCAAGAATTTCCGCAAGGAGGGCAACGAGTGCAAACGACTCCGGACCGGAGGAGTTCTGCACATACAGCCGTTCACCGGATGCAATACCGCCGCACTTCCGGATCCGCCGTTTTGACTTCGCCTCCAGATCGCGTGCCGCATGCACTGGGCAGAGCGCCACACCCGAATAGGGCTGAACGATAACCGCATCCTTCCCGCACCGCGAACACTGCATATACTACTCAGTTGGCGTTCGGCGGATATGTAGATTCGTTCTCCGACGCCCTCGGACGATGTTGCGCCGGCGTCGTCCATAAAGTCCTGAGATCCACAGAAAACACTGAACACACTGAAAGAAAAAAACATCATGGAACATACGTGAACAACACGGAAATAATGCATTGAATGGAAATTCCGTCATATTTTTTCTTCTGTGTGTTCTGTGTTTTCCCGCGAAGCGGCGAGTACGGCTCTGCCGTGCGAATCGTGGGATGCCCAGGAACAAAGGTGCAACACCCCCCCGGACATGATACTTTTATCCCTGCAAAGTCAACCAGTATCTCATGCCTCTGTCAGCCGATGACATCAAAAACCTCCATAAATATGAAGTCCGTATCCTTCGCGCACTGGAGAGGATGATGCACCGCTACGCCTGGGTCCCCGAAGACGACCTCAAAGCCGCGGTCCACCTCTCGGCAGCAGAGACCAAATACCGCGTCGGCAACCTCATTCACCGCGACATGGTCAGATCCGACGCCGTCCCCTACAAAGGATACGCACTCGTCTTCAAAGGATACGACGCCCTCGCACTCTCCGCCCTTGCGCAGAAAAAAACCATATCGGCACTCGGCACCATGATCGGCGTCGGCAAGGAATCAGAGATCTACGAAGCACTCGGATTCGGTGTGGTTGTATTAAAACTGCACAAAATCGGTCAGAGATCCTTCCAGACCGTCCGCACCAACCGTGAGTACATGCCGGAAAAAACCCACTGCCCCTGGATATTTGCCTCCGCAAAATCCGCCGAACGCGAGTATGAAGCACTCAAAGCCCTCAACGGAAAAGTAAACGTCCCGGTCCCCATCGACATAAACCGGCACGTAATCGTCATGTCCTTCATCCCCGGTGTAAACCTGCACCGGTGCAGACTCGAAAACCCGGACGATATCTGGCAGGATATCCTCTCTCAGATAAAATCCGCATACGACTGCGGATTCATCCACGGCGACCTCTCCGAGTACAACATCATGTATGACGATGCAACCGTCTGGATCATCGACTGGCCGCAGTGGATTCCCCCGAATCACCAGAACGCAGAAACAGTCCTGCATCACGACATCGAAACCGTCGCCGCATTCTTTGCAAAAAAATACCAGCGGGAGTATGACACTGATGACGCAATCCGGTATGTCACCGGCAGGACGGTGGAATGAGCGGACGCATTTTTGGCATCGACATCATTCGCGGATCGGTTCGGTCCGGAACCATCCGGCCGCACTACGCACTCGTCCGGGTAGAAGACGGGACAGTCATCTCCGAAGAAAAAAACGTCACCAGATTCCAGATCATGCGTTATATCCGTGCCGAACAGCCGGATATTCTCGCGGTTGACAGTATTCAGGAGATTGCACAGGGAACCGCCGACCTGTATGCATTCCTCGCCGAACTTCCCGCAGGCACAAAACTGGTACAGGTAACCGGCGACGGCGTAAAAATGGAGACGCTGCCCCGCGTCGCCGCCCGCTACAACCTCTCCTTTGACAAACAAAATCCGATGGAAGAGGCAAAAGCCTCCGCACTCCTTGCCTCGTTCGGTGCGGGATACGAGGTTCTCGCATACACGGGCATTACCGACATCACCGTCTCCCGCAACCGGTCTCCCGGACGCGGCGGCTGGAGCCAGAACCGGTACGTACGGAAAATGCACGGAGCAGTCCGCACCCATGCCCGCAACATTGAGATGAAACTGGTCTCTGCAAACCTTGAGTACTCCATGACCGTCCGCCGTGCCTTTGGCGGGGAAAGCCGAGTGGTCTTCACCATCTATGCACCGCGCGAACAGATCCCGGTCTCCCCCTCCAGAGGCGGCGATGCACAGATACGCATTGCCGGACGCAGACGCGACAAGATTGCGTTCCAGCCGCTGACGAAGAAACCCCGGTATCTTATCGTCGGAATCGATCCCGGAACCACCATCGGCATTGCGGCCCTTGATCTTGACGGAAACCTCGTCTATCTTGCAAGCACCCGGCTGTTCTCCGCAGTTGATCTGACCCGCGAAATTGCGGACTTGGGAAAACCGCTCATCATCGCATCCGACAAAGCAGAGATGCCGTTCGGGGTGGAAAAGGTCAGGCGTGTCTTTTCCGCGATTGCCTGGAACCCGAAAAAAGATATCCTGATCAAGGAAAAGTATGTCCTTGCCGCAGGCCATGACTTCAAAAACGATCACGAACGTGACGCACTCTCTGCAGCGCTGTACGCCTATCGGACCTACAAAAACAAGTTTGAAAGCATCCTCAAAAGAGCACCGGCAGGAGTTGACACAGACGAACTGCGGGCACAGATTGCCCGAGGGCTTTCACTGGAACAGGCACTGTCCCGCATCAGCGGGACGGCGCCCGCGGCAGTACCGGATGCGGCAGAACCGGACGAACTGCCTGAGATCCTCTTTGATGAGCGGGACGAACGTATTACACGGCAGGAGGAGACTATCCGGCGGCTGAGAACACTTGCAGAAACGCTTTCACACGAGTCTGCCGGAAAAGACAAGAAAATTTCGGCTCTCCACCGGAAACTCAATGAGGAGCGGGAAGAGCGGCACGCCAAACTGCTTGCCGCAACCGAGATTGCCGAACGTGACCATGAGATTGCAACGGTGAAAAAACAGCTCCGAAAGGAGGAACGGCGGTGCAAAAATCTGCGGACACGGCTGGATCGGATGAAACGGTATGTGTCGCTGCAGGCAGGTGAGGGTTGTTCCGCTCTGAAGGTTCGGCCGCTGCTTGCACGCGATGTAGTCCGGGTGCTTGATGAGGAGATGGGAATCGGTGAAGAGGATCTGCTGTATGTCCTGAAGATCGACGGGTGGGGAAAATCGGTTGTCCGCGAACTTGCCGAAGCGCGGGTGAAGGCAGTGATTCTGCCGCGCCATGTATATACTCGGGCACAGGGGATGCAGGACTGCCGGTTCTTTCCGGTACGGATCTCTCGCCGCGGGTGAAGGGGAAGATCGGAGTGGTGGATGCCGCAGCCCTTGAAGAGTCTCTTGCTTTCTGGCATACATCGCAGACAGTTTTTTCCCGGGAGAAGAAAGCTGCGGTGATTGACTCTATGGTCCGGGAGTATCAGGTAGAGCGGGTACGGGAGGTGCGGGAACTTGGCATCGATCCGACAACTGTTGTTCCTGAACGCTACCTGAGAACCGCTCCGCCGCCGAAGGAAAAAGAGCCGGTTAGAACCGTTGTCAAAAAACCCGCAAAGAAAAAGACGGAACAAACAGAAACACCGCAAACACCCGTGCCTCTCACCCCAGCGATTGAAGAAAAAACGCCGGGATCGGTGGAGGAACCAAAGGCTGTCGCGCCCGATATGCTCACCGCGGTTCTTGCAGAGTACAGAGAAAAGAGAAAAAAAGAGATTTCTGGTGATGAATAATGGATGATAGACAACTGCTTGAAACGATTCGTGACCTGATCGGCCGCAGGGAAACGAGTGACGACTGCGCAGCATTTCCCCTTGACAACGGACGAAAAATTCTGGTGTCAACAACCGACATGCTGCATAAAAAAACCGATTTTCCGCTAAAGATGACCTCCTGGCAGATGGGATGGATGAGTGTTGCGGCAAGCCTCTCCGACATTGCAAGCTGCGGCGCACAGCCGACACAGGTTCTGGTGGCGGTCGGTCTTGACCGACCGGAACGGCTGCGGGCAATCATGGAAGGTGCGGTCACCTGCACCAAATCCTGCGGCGCCGTGGTCGCGGGCGGTGACATTGACAGCCATGCAGAGCTAACGATTGTGACAACCGCATTCGGCATAGTGGAGAAAGAGTACTACTGCACCCGATCAGGAGCAAAGGTAGGGGATCTCGTCTGCATCACCGGACGTCCCGGATCAGCGCAGGCGGCTCTTGACGGATGCTCCGGATACTGGGAAAACCTCGTCATGCCAAAACCGCAGGTCTTCATCGGCCAGCGGATCGCCCGTGCGGGGGCGTCCGCCATGATGGACGTCTCCGACGGCCTTGCAATCTCACTCCACGATATGGGAGAGGCATCGGGCGTCGGGTTTATGCTCCGCGAAAATCTGCCGCTGCTTCCAATCGCCGATGCAAAGAAGTACTTCCTCTACGGCGGCGGCGACTATGGTCTGCTGTTTACCATCCCGCGGGAAAAGTTCGTGAGAATGGACGTTCCGGTCTCCGTAATAGGTGAAGTTGTGGAAGAGCCGGGTGTGTTCATCGGCGAAGAGCCGGTGGAAAAACTCGGCTATGCCCATGTGTGGAACTAAAAAAATACTTTTTTGAAAAATACAGTTGGAAGAAGGATTACTTCTCGTCAGGGAACAGGCTCTGCTGCTCCGCATCTACCGGAGATTCGGAGGACTCATCCTCCCCCCCTTCGTCTGCAGGAACAACCGCAATGCTTGTGACCTTATCCCCTTCATCCACCCGGATAATACGGACGCCCTGGGTGCTCCGTTTCTGGATCGAAATGTCGCCTGCCTGGGTACGCATCACCACTCCGCCCGCGGTCGTAATCACAATCTCCTCATCATCACCGATCGCAAGTGAAGAGACCACACCTCCGCGCTCAAGGTTCGTCACAATATTGCGGACACCCATCGTACCGCGACCCTTGCCGCGGAACTCATCAAACACCGTCCGCTTGCCGTAACCGCCCTCCGTAATCGTGAGCAGATGATCCTTCTCGACAAGCGTCAGTGCACGGACAGCATCGCCGCGGCGCAGCGTGATACCCTTCACACCCTGCACACCGCGTCCGGTCGGCCGGACCTCATCCTCACTGAACCGTAGACTCTGACCGAGCCACGTCGTCAGCACCACATCGCACGACCCGTCCGTTACCATCACATCCACGAGTTCATCTCCCTCAAGAATCGTGATCGCAATCAGACCGCCGGACCGCGGACGCGAGAACAGCTCCTCAGACATCTTGCCGACCTTGCCCATCTTCGTTGCAACGAACAGATACTTGTCCGACTCAAAGTTCCGCAGCGGAATAACCGCCGTAACATCCTCGTCCGTCAGGTTCAGCAGATTCACAATCGCTTTGCCCTTGCTCTGTCGCGACCCTTCCGGAATCTCATGCACCCGCAGCCAGTAGGCGCGGCCGCGGTTTGTGAAGCACAGCAGATAATCATGCGTGCTTGCAAGGAACACCTTATCCACCGAATCCTCATCCTTTGTCGTCATGCCCGTCACACCGCGGCCTCCGCGGCGCTGTTGGCGGCAGGAGTCAAGCGGCATCCGCTTGATGTAGTTCTGCGACGTCAGCATCACCAGAACCTGTTTGTCCTCGATGAAATCAAGCACATCCATATCCGTGTTTGCCGAGTAATCGATCTTCGTCCGGCGCTCATCCGCATACTTTTCGCGAATCTCTGCCGTTTCATCCGTTACGACTGAGAGAATGTTTTCATCGGATTCCAGGATCCAGTTCAGCTTGTCGATGATCACCTGAAGCTCGTTCTTCTCATCGATAATCTTCTGCTGTTCCAGAGCAGCGAGCCGCCTCAGCTGCATCTTCAGAATTGCATCGGCCTGTGGTTCGGAGAACCCGAACTTGCTGACAAGTGCAACCTGAGCCGCCGCGACCTCGGGTGAACCCCGGATCGTTGCGATGACCTCATCGATCATATCAAGCGCCTTCAGAAGGCCGTCCAGAATATGCTTGCGCTCCTCGGCTTTTCGCAGATCAAACAGAGAACGTCTGCGGACAACCGACATCCGGTGCGCAACAAAATGACGGAGAATCTCGGTGAGCGGCAGAATCATCGGCTTTTTCTCAACGATCGCAAGGTTCGTGATACCGAATGAACTCTCCAGCGGCGTGTGCTTATAGAGCTGGTTTAAGATCACATTGCCCTGCACACCCTGCTTCAGCTCAATGATCACGCGGATACCATCCTTGTCAGACTCGTCACGCAGGTCGCTGATACCCTCAATATGCTTGTTCTTCACAAGATCGGCAATTTTCTCTATCATCACCGCCTTGTTCACCTGATATGGAATCTCCGTAATCACAATCTGTTCATAGTTCTTCTTCCGCTCCTCAATCTCTGCAACACCGCGGACAACAACCTTGCCCTGACCGGTCAGATACGCGTTGCGCACTCCGTCGGTGCCCATGATAATACCGCCCGTCGGGAAATCCGGGGCCGGGAGAATCTTCATCATCTCCTCAACCGGTATATCAGGTCTGTCGATGAACGCCGCAACCAGATCACAGACCTCGCCGAGGTTGTGCGGCATCATATTGGTCGCCATACCGACCGCAATACCGGTCGTTCCGTTTACCAGAAGATTGGGAATCCTGCTCGGCAGAACATCCGGTTCCTGCGAGGACTCGTCAAAGTTCTGGACAAAGTCAACGGTTTCCTTATCAATATCTTCCAGCAGGGATTCGGCAAACTTCGTCAGACGGGCTTCCGTATAACGGTATGCTGCTGCGGAGTCGCCGTCAATCGAACCGAAGTTGCCCTGACCATCCACTTGCGGATACCGGTACGAGAACGGCTGGGCCATCTTCACGAGTGCATCGTAGATAGATGCATCACCGTGAGGGTGGTAGTTACCCATGGTGGCTGCCACTGCTTTTGCCGATTTTTTGTAGGATTTATCGCTCGTGTTGTTCTCGTCATGGAACATCGCATACAGAATGCGGCGGTGAACCGGCTTGAGACCGTCACGCACATCCGGAATCGCACGACCGATGATGACCGACATCGCATAGTCGATGAAGCAGTTCTTCATCTCGTCCTCGATGTTCACCGGTTCAACGCGGTGCGTGATTTTCTCTACGATTGGTGTCTGTTCCTCAGATGTCAAGGTTTCTCACCTCCCCTGCATGGCGCTTGATGAAATCCTTTCTCGGCATCACATCATCGCCCATGAGTTTTTCAAAGATCTCGTTTGCATAGCTTGCATCCTCGATTTTGACCTGCTTTAAGACGCGGTTTTCCGGGTTCATCGTGGTATCCCAGAGCTGGCCTGCGTTCATTTCACCAAGACCCTTGTACCGCTGAACGGCAACACCTTTTTCGCCGAACTCGGCGACTGCGGCACGCATGTCTTCTTCGGTATACACGTAGCGTTCCTGTTTGCCTTTGGCAATCCGGAACAGCGGCGGCTGGGCAACATACACATAACCCAGCTCAACAAGCGGCTTCATGAACCGGTAGAAAAAGGTCAGAAGCAGGATTCTGATGTGTGCACCGTCCACATCCGCATCGGTCATGATGACGATGTGGTGATACCGGGCACGTTCTGGATCGAATGATTCGCCGTATCCGGCACCGACCGCGGAGATCAGGGTCTGAATTTCCGCGTTTTTGAGTGCCTTATGCTCAATTGCTTTTTCCACGTTCAGAATTTTTCCACGGAGCGGAAGAATTGCCTGGAACTTCCGATCGCGTCCCTGCTTCGCGGAGCCGCCCGCAGAATCTCCTTCCACGATATAGATCTCGCTCTTCGCCGGGTCGCGTTCGGAACAGTCCGCAAGTTTGCCGGGAAGACCCGACATCTCAAGGGAACTTTTTCTTCTTGCAAGATCCTTTGCACGGCGTGCCGCTTCGCGGGCGTTTGCCGCTTCCTGCGCTTTTTTCGCAATCGCTGCGATGACTTTGGGGTTCTCCTCAAAGAACTCGGTCAGCGCCTGATAGACCATGGAGTCCACGAGGCCCTTGACATTGCTGTTGCCGAGCCGCATCTTCGTCTGGCCTTCAAACTGCGGATTGGCAATCTTGACGCTGATGACAGCAGTCAGACCTTCCCGCACATCCTCTCCTTTGACCGAGACATCCTCTTTCAGATGTTTGTTTGCATGGGCACTGTTGTTGATGGCACGGGTAAGTGCAGACCGGAATCCTTCGAGATGTGTTCCACCCTCACGGGTGTTGACGCTGTTCACAAAGGTGAACAGCGTCTCGCTGTAAGTCTGGTTGTACTGAAGCGCAATCTCAACCTCGATCTTGTTGTCGGTGTCCGATTTGTCCACATAGATGATATCAGTATGCAGCACCTCTTTGCCCTCGTTCAGGTGAGCGACGAACTCGCGGAGACCGCCTTCGTAGCGGTACACATCCGCATCACCGGTACGGTGATCTGCGACCCGGATCTCAAGTCCCTTGTTCAGGTAGGCAAGCTCACGGAACCGGTGGGCAAGAATATCATAGTCAAAGTGGGTTGTATCAAAGATGGTACTGTCCGGCTGGAAGGTGATGCGGGTACCGGTAAGATCCTCCGGAGTCTGTGCATCGGCAGCATCCAGACGCAGGCGCCGCTCGCGGAACTCGGCGTCCGTCACCGGACGGCTCTCCAGTTTCTGCACAAGGCCGCCGCGGGAGAATACCATTGAGTAAACGTTTCCTCCCCGGTATACTTCAACGGTCAGACGGGTGGAAAGAGCGTTTACGACGGAGACACCCACGCCGTGCAGACCTCCCGAGACCTGATACGTGTTTTTATCGAACTTTCCTCCGGCATGCAGAACGGTCATTACCACTTCAAGAGCGCTCTTGTTCTGTTTGGGCATGATGTCAACCGGGATTCCGCGTCCGTCATCATCAACCGTACAGGAACCGTCCTGATTCAGTGTGATGGAGATGTGTTTACAGAATCCGGCAAGCGCTTCGTCAATGGAGTTGTCCACAACCTCATAGACGAGATGGTGCAGACCACGGGTATCGGTGCTGCTGATATACATGGCAGGGCGTTCACGCACCGGGGTAAGACCCTCGAGAACGGTGATGTGAGACGCATCGTAATTGTCGGTCATTAATATGTGATCTCCTTTGGAAAGAATCGCCCGACAGGCAGGTGTTTCTACCAAACAGTTAACTTATTTTTCAAAACCGCGCAAAATAACAGGGCACACTCTGAAAAATATTTATTCCTTATTATATTAGTGCAGAAAGCATATTAGATTGCTGGATAGAATACATGAGGGCAAGGATGAATCTGCCGGATACAAAACAACGACCCACAAAAACGATCCAAAAAAGAGAGATTACTTTTTCTGTTTTTTCTTCGACATCGACGGCAGGTCAAGCATATACTTCCCGTCGTCAACTCCGATGATAATGTCCTGTGACTCGGCAAGCCGCTCAAGATTCAGCTCATACTTGCCGGGACTCACAATACGGACACTCTCCACCCGCTCCAGAATGTCCGTGGGCCGTGATGCCGGCCCCTGATTCCTCACCTCAAGAACTTCCTGTTTTGTTTCCTGCGCAATGTCGGCGATGCTCTTCCCCTCTAAAACATCTGCATTGCGCACACGGTCACTCACGTAAAGGAACTTCTTTCCGCCGCAACTCGGGCATCCGCGAAGGATCTCCACCGACCCGTCGCGGAACTCGCGCCCGCACTGAGTACACTTATGTGGCATGGCTGTATTTTTTCGATGAACGAAATGGTGTTTACTGTGCAGCAGACGCCCAGGCAATCAGGCGGTCCTTCTCGCGGGTAAGCATCTTCAGCTGATCGACCGGTCCAATCACCATTAGTCTGCCTGCCGGTGTCTTTCCCCCGCCGAACAGTTTGGAGAACAGACCGCCCTCCGAACCGCCGCTGGACGGATACGTTTCGATCTCAATACCCGAAAATCCTCCGGGGGAGATCTCCATCATCGTTGTCTCCAGAAGTTTGCCCTGCTCCTCAGGAGTAAGACCCTTCTCCAGAACAACAATGTAGCCCTGACGGACATCATCAAGAATAAGACGAATCTTCTCCATTGATGTCATCCGGCTCAAGCGATCGCTTGACAGCATATCAATCTGAACGCCCTGAATCATTTTTACCTCACCTGAATACCTCGGAGATCTTTGCATACAGATCATCCATGTTGTTTCCTTCAAGACCGGAGACCATCACTACCGGATGCTGCGGGAATGCGCTCTTAATCCGCTGGGGTGCTGCATCAGGCAGATCAATCTTGTTGGCAACAATAATGACCGGCAGTTTGCGGGACTCAATGATACCGACCATCATAATGTTCACGTGCATGAACGGGTCCTGCGTGCTGTCAAGTACGTAGATAACACCGTCAATGTCCTCACGCAGCCAGTGCATTGCCTCGGCAACACCTTCCGTTGCCTCGCGGGCGCGGGCAACCGCCTCGTCCTGATCCATACCATACTCAAGGAACTCGTGGTAGTCGATCTTTGTGGTGACTCCCGGAGTATCCACAATATCGATCAGAAGCTTGCTGCCGCCGCTGTTGATCTCAACGCCCTCTTTTCTCCGGGCACGGCGGGTTTCATGCGGTACCTCGCTCACGGGTCCGATTGCCTCGCCCGTAACATCACGAACGATACGGTTGGCAAGTGTGGTCTTGCCGGCATTCGGCGGACCGTAGATTCCAACACGCGACCGTTTTTTACCGAACAGCTTTGAGAAAAATCCTCTTATACGCGTCATTACTGCCATGAAAACACCTTAATTGGGATACGTAATAGTTCGGTTGTAAAGAGATATAAACGTTCATGTTCGAAGAACTTTGTTCCAAAAATCTGAAACCTTGATTCTGCTAGGAATAATCAGGAATCAAAAGCCCTTCGGGCTTTTCCATCACATCGCGGGAATGCACAGAAACTTCACAGAGCTTCACGGAAAAAATGAATATAACACGGAGAAGGTACGCACTCTGTTGGTTACTGAAAGAAAAATAAATGCCGGAGACTCTCGAAAAAACAAATACATCCAGACATTGGGAATACATTTAGAACAACACCTGTTCGAAGTGAAAAGCCGGACAGACACGTCAGACGAAAACAAAAATCCCAATACTTTGTATCTATGTTCGCCGCCTCTATAAAATACAATCCCCATAGAGTATATATACTTCCCGGAAAGTATGGGAAAACAGCAGAGGATGCCGGATTCCCACAAAATAAACAATGAATTTTACGCGCGTGATTTTTGAAAATAGGTCAAAAGATAATGAATTTATACTGGGAAGGAGTATTACTCAATAATCACCGGAAAAACCGTGAGGAGGTGAAATGAGTATGACGAAAATACATTCTGATATCCCGGACAATCGGGGCGGTATACGGCTGATAGAAATAATGAAACCGAACCCGACCTTAATTTCCATAGGATCAACCACCGCCGAAGCTGCGGCCCTCATGTGCAGGGACGATGTAGGCAGCTGCATTATAATCGAAAACGGCAGCCCCAAGGGAATTGTAACCGAACAGGATTTCAACTGCAAGGTTATGGCAAAAAACCTTCTGCCAGGCTCCGTCCGCGTCGAAGACGTCATGAGCTCACCCTTAATTACCGTGGGCGAAGAAATGCCGGTCTCCGTTGCGGCAAAAAAAATGATTGAGCATAAAGTGAGAAGACTGCCCGTCACAAACACATATGGAAAAGTGACCGGCATTGTAACTGTTCGTGACCTTCTTGGTATCACCAATGAGATCAACGAGATCATTACCGAACTTCTCGTGATCAACCGTCCGGACGACAAGAGCGGGATATGCGGTGTCTGCGGCGCAATGTCTGCAGATCTCATGCCCATAGACGGCATCCTAGTATGTCCGAACTGCCGCGAGCAGGAACAGATCTAAAACAGCCTGATGATCACTTTACATGCAAAAATACTATGACAAATATTCCAAAACAACAGAAGGGGAACCCACGGATTCCAAGTGCCGGAGGAAGAACAAAATCAACCGGCAAAAAAAGCAGCCTCTTGGGCATTGCAACAACCAATGTAATATCCGTTCCCCCAACGATGAGTATCATCGAAGGTGTGCAGATGATGAGCCGGCACAGTTTCCGGCGTCTGCCGGTCACCGATCCTGGAAATAAAAAACTCATCGGCATTGTTACCATCACTGACGTAATCAATATGATGGGAGGTGGAAGCCGTTACAACCTTGTTGCAAACCGGCACAAAGGCTCCCTCCTCTCGGCATTGAACGACGATATCCGGGCAATTGCCACCGAAAAGGTGGACAGCCTCTCGCCGTCAACCTCAATCCAGGAAGCAATCTGCCTGCTGGTCAAGAGCGGACACGGGAGTTTCCCGATCACTAATCCTGACAACACTATTGCAGGTATCGTGACCGAGTATGATATCATGAGAATGCTTGCCGGAACCGAGTCAGAACTCATTGTTGGCGAGATCATGACAAAGAATCCGAAGGTGGTCGCGCCTGATGTCGCGATCAACTGTGTCACCAAACAGATGGTAGATCACGACTACCGCCGTCTGCCGGTCGTAGCAGATGATCTCCTCATAGGCATGATCACCGCGACCGATATCATGGGATATCTCGGACGTGGCCGGGTCTTTACCGAAATGAAGACCGGATCCGTTGATGAAGTCCTCAACCTGCCGGTGCGGGATCTCATGACCGGAGCAAACATCCGTACGATGTCGCCGGACGAGAAGATCAACGATGTGGCACGCGAGATGCTGGAGTTCGGTATTGGTGCGTTCCCGGTGATCGATGAAGGAAAACTGACCGGTATTGTAACCGAGTTTGACCTGGTCAAAGGACTCGCCGGAAACATGTAACAAAAGATTGCACCGGTCGGCTCTGGAAAAAAGAGAACAGATGATCCGGCCGGTGCCAAGATGATACAGACGGCGGGGGCGAGACCTGCAGGAAGACCAAAAGCTGCAAGGATCGATCCCCGCATACCATGTCGAATACCAAAAAAATCCAAATACAGGAGGAAGCAAAATGAACAAGAAGTTAACCGTAAAGGATGTAATGTCCAAGCCAGTGTCAATCGCCAAATCAGCATTAATTCCTGAGGCCCTTGACAAGATGCTTGACGAAGGAGTGGACCCCATCGTTGTGACAAACGACCGAGTGGTTGTCGGTACTGCATCCCGCCGCAGCATTGCGGAGAAGATGGGAAGCAAAAAGACCGGCAACATTCCGGCATCACAGATTCGTGTTGCAAGCGTGACCCGCGAAGACTTCACCTCGGTTTATCAGGATCAGGACGTGGATTTGTTAGTCCCGCTGCTCCAGAGATACAAAATTGTTGTTGTATGGGATGAAGAGCACCGGTTAATCGGACAGGTGACAACGGGTGATCTTCTCAAAGTTGCAAAGCCCGAAGGGTCAATCGATACCATAGTTGAGATTGCCCCAAGAATCTCTCCGGATGATCGTGTTGTCCAGCTGCACCGCCGTATGGTGGGCGACGGGGCAACACGGTTCATCGTTATGGACGGACACAAAGCGATCGGTATTGTAACCGAAACGGATATTGCAAAGATCCTCGTCAAACTCAAGAGTGAGATCGACAAGCACTTTGAAAACGCGCTGCGCAACGTGACGGCGGCAGACATTATGTCAAGCCCGCTGATCACAACACCAGCAAACACGCCGGTGTCAAAGGTGGTGGATCTGATGCTTGCAAAGAACATCAGTACCATCCCCATCGCAGATGGAGAGAAGGTCATCGGCCTTGCCACCCGCAAGTCGCTGGTTGACGCACTCTGAACAGATTCACCCATCTTTTTTTTTCAAAACAAACAATAAGAGACATTTCAGACATTCGGAGTAAAGGCTCCAGATTCGTCATCAGTATAAACCCTGCCGACCAACGTTTTTACCGCTATGCTGAATAACCCCACAAATCCCATGTACCCGGCATCAGAGATCGACGAGCTGCTGGAGAGGATGAGCCAAACCGGGTTTCAGGGAAGAAAACTTGGTGAAAGCTATCATATCTGGAAAGAGATGATTGAAACACCCGGAGTAAAAATCATTCTCGGTCTCTCCGGCGCGATGATCCCCGCAGGCATGCAGGAGTGCCTCATTCAGCTTGTGGAACGCCGGTATGTGGATGCCGTAGTCTCAACCGGTGCGAATATCTTCCACGACATCTGCGAACACCTCGGTGTCCGGCACTACAAAGGAACTCATCTCACCAACGATGAAGAGCTGTACCGGAACGGAATCGACAGAATCTACGATGTGTTCGCCGTCGAAAAGGAGTTTCAGAACGTTGAGCACTACATCGGCGACGTCGGTACATCCCTCGGGGATGCACGGCTGAGCAGCCGCGCATTCCTCAAACTTCTCGGAAAAAAGATTGCAGCTGAACGGCCGGAAGGCCGTAGTCTCCTTGCCGCTTGTGAAAAACACGATGTGCCGGTTCATGTCCCGGCACTTGCGGATTCTGCGATCGGCATCGGCCTTGTTACCGCATACCGGCACGGTGCAAAACTCGTTATCGATCAGATCGCCGATGCAAGCGAACTTTCCGCGTTCGTCGAGAGAGCGGAAAAAACCGGCGTCATCTATCTGGGGGGAGGAACACCCAAGAACTTTATCCAGCAGACCGAAGTGATCCCGCCGCTTGAAGGCGAGACCTACATCGGAGGGCACGCCTATGCAATCCAGTACACAACTGATGCGCCGCACTGGGGCGGGCTTTCAGGCTGTACTTTTGAAGAGGCGATCAGCTGGGGAAAGGAACTGCCGGACGCAAAAAAAACTGCAATGTTTCTGTGATGTAACCATCGCACTCCCGTTAGTTGTCTCAGCACTCATCGCAGCAGATGTGGTGCGCAGGTGAATACCTGAAGCGCTGTACCTTCATTTCCCTGAAGAAACGGAAGGAAGGATTATCCCCGAACATTTCGGCATACAGCTTGAGATACCGGAAAAGATACAGTGTGAATATATACATTAAACGCAATGCAGACTGCAATAAAAAACGATGCCTGTACTACCCAGGTAGTATTGAGTGGTAGAGATATATAGGACATCAGCGTAATAACTAATTAACCTATTCGCCAAAAGACGCTTAGGGGAGGAGAAATCCCAGTACCCGTAAAGGGAAAAGATCACATCCCTTTCCTGTTTGCGTCCCTAACAGCCTGATAGAGAGTGATGTACTTTGAGTGGTGGAAAAAAGACAGATATATGTGTACTCTGCGGTGCTCCGTTGGAAATAATTTATCCTGCGCAGATGATGGAATGCAACATCTGTGGAAGAAAATATAAAGATGTAGTCAGATGTACTGCAGGGCATTACGTCTGTGAAAGCTGCAGTAAATATCCGGATGTCGCAGTAATCCGCAATATATGTACACAGACAAAATCAAAAGATCCGATCGAGATTGCGACTGCATTGATGGACCGTCCGGCCATCTTTATGCATGAAACAGGCCACCACAACGTGGTCGCCGCTTCCCTTGCTGCCGCCTACAAAAACTGCGGCGGTACAATCGATCTTAAGGAAGTGATCAATGAAGTGATCAAACGCGGAGCGACTCTTCCCAACGCTATCTGCGAACAAACAGGAGCCTGCGGCGGGGCAGTTGGAGCAGGAATCTTTTACTCCATTCTTGCGGAAACAAAAATCCACAATATTGACGAGTGGAGAGAAGGAAACCGACTGATTGCCCAGTGCCTGATGGAGATCGGTGAAATCGGCGGGCCGCGATGCTGCAAACGCAGTACGTTCACAGCAATCAAAGTTGCTGCAGAACATGCGGAAGAGTACTTCAGAATAAAAATGAATCTGCCGGAGACTATCCACTGCAAATATGCAGGAAAGAATCGGGACTGCCTTGGGACACGCTGTCTCTACTTCTCCCCCTGATTTTTACCAGTCTTTCCCGTTTACTCTTTTTGTACTTGCCGCAGGCGAGAGCTTTCGTTTCATCACCTCGCCCGAGTGAACCATTTCATAGGAACGAACCCCGCCGGTAACGACTGCATACGCATCCGATCCCTCAAGACAACGCACGCCGGACGGCGGGGCTGCGGCAAGCACCATCAGAAACTCGACAGGATCCCCGTAGAGATCAGCGAGCAGTTTTTTCTTTGCAAAAATTTCACTGCGAAATCCGCGAACGCCGGACGGGCTGATGATCACCTCGCCGAACACGCGGACACCGTCTGCGGTTTTGATCAGGAGATCCATCTCGGCGGCAACTTTGCCGCCGAGTCTGAACCGGATGCCGCCGTCACGGGAGTACCACAGACCATCAGGCGCATACTTGTCGTAGGGCACAAACTCGGCATCCGAAAACTTTGCGACAACCGAAACAACCGCCTCCGAACGTTCCGCACATCCAAGCAGCAGTTCATAGACCAGAGCTTCAAAATATTTTCCGGTGGCCGAACGGTGCAGAGGATTTGCCGCATCATACAGCATCGCACGTTCGGGTTTTGTGAGATGATGAACGGCGCGCCGGATATGCGAAGGCGTAATCTCGGCATGCGAGAGGAGTTCAGAAACTTCGGCGGCGGACATGCAAAAAAAATCAGCGGTGGGTGAAGTAAGCTGTGATGCGCTCGTCCTTCACCGAGTCGATTCTGGCAAAACTTACACGTTCAAACTGCACAATCTTCTGATCGTACTTCTGCACCGCAGGCTCACAGTAACCCTCGCTTGTTCCTTCCGGAGTCAGAAGTGAGCAGGGAGTACCTGCTTGTGCCGGAAGCCACTGGACAATCGGCGCTTTTGCGGCACGTGCCTCGGCAAGCGAGTCGCCGGCGTACTCGGCAGAGCCTTCTCCCGTGATTCGGATGTTGAAGAGATCTTTTAAGCGGAGCATTTTACCGGTCTCAACATCTGATCTCGGCAGAAGGACTTTGCCGGTAAACGCGAGGACACGCTCCCCGCGTTCCGGCTGGTTCGGATAGATGGGTGCATGTGCTTCCATTGCCGGAGCGTCTGCAACCTCAACCGTGACTGCGTCCGGCACAAAGAAGTAGCGGTCAGCTTCTGCGTCGATGACTGCTTTGTTCTGGGCAAACAGATTCTCCCACGAAAACGAGATGTCGGTATCGCCCATACCAATGTCAACGACCGCTGCCCGGACGGCCTCCGGCCGGATGCCGCGGCGGGCAAGCGCACGGAGTGTTCCGAGGTGAATGTCGTCCCATCCGGTATAGAGTCCCTCATTGATTCCTTTGCGCATGCCGGATGTGGAGAGTTCAAGCCCTGCGATGGACATTCTGCCGTAATGGTAGAAGTGCGGCATCTTCCAGCCGAAGTACCGGTAGATGTACTCCTGACGGCGGGTGTTGGCGATGTGGTCTTTGCCGCGGATGACGTGCGTCATGCCGAGCAGGTGATCATCAACAGCGACGGAGAAGTTCATCAGCGGGTAGACGAAGATGTCCGGGCGGCGGGGGTGTTTCGTGGAGGTGAGTACCCGCATGGCGGCGAAGTCACGGACTGCCGGGTCGGGGTGGGCAATGTCGGTTTTGACCCGCATGGTGATCTCACCTTCTTTGTACTTTCCGGCGAGCATGTCGTCGAAGCGGTGCAGGTTTTCTTCAACGCTGAGGCTGCGGCAGGGACACGGCTGTTTTTTGAGTTTTTTCTCGCGGAACTCGTCGTTGTCGCAAGAGCACATGTATGCGCCGCCGAGCGTGATCAGTTCGCGGGCGAGGTCGTAGTATATCGGGAACCGGTCGGACTGATAGACTACGTCGGTGATGCCGATGCCGAGCCATTTGAGGTCCTCCGTGACCATGTCATAAGCTTCAGGGTCAACACGTTTCGGATCAGTGTCCTCGACACGATAGTAGAATTTGCCGCCGTACTTTTTGACATAGTAATCGTTTAAGACCGAGGCGCGGGCATGGCCGAGATGCAGAGGACCTGACGGATTTGGCGCAAACCGCATGACAACACCGCCGTCTACTTCGGGAAGTTCGGGGAGTTCGTGCACACGCTCCTTTTTCTCGTGCATCTTCTCGATCATCTCGGGCGAGAGTGCGGTGAGTTTTGCTTCGCGTTCCTCAAGAGACATTGCTTCAACCTCTGCGAGGATTTCGGGCAGCATGGCGTTGATCTCTTTTGCTTTCGGACGAAGCTCCGGGTGTGCGCCCATGACCGAGCCGAGAATGGCACCGGCTTTGGGGAAGGACTTGTGCTTAACTGCGTTCTGCAGTGCGAAAAGATAGATATCATCACGAATATTTGTATCGGACATTTGCGGGAAGTATATTGGCGGGGGAGGTGTTTATACTTTCCAGCGGAGAGAAAGTCCGGCAGGAAAAATCATCTCCGACAAAAAATGCGTCCGGATCACTCACTACTGACTTTGGATCATGTCGTTCCCATTCTTTTTTTCCAGAGGAGGAGTTCTTTATTGACTCTGCTGTCATCCAGAAGAAAATCAGCCCAGGGATGATCCAGGGAATCTATCTTATCCTGACATATTTTGAGAGAGGAGAGGTAGAAGTTGATCTTTTCTTCTACTGCGCGTTCACATGTATCTATCCCAAGCTCGCGGACAATGGCGGTTAATTCATAAAAAACCAGACCCACTGCATGTGTTTCCACATGTACAGCCGCACATGCCTGTCCCACTGCATGACACAACGCGCAATCCCGCGGATTTTTTACCTCCCGGGCCATTGCATGGACCTGCAGCAATGCTTTTTTCGCTGCCGGCATTTTCACTTTTCCCTCGGCCCACAGTTTACACACACGCACTGCCTCTTCCGGCCTGGTATCCTCAGGATACTCACGCTTCAGAAACGTGACCGGTTCGGTGGCGCATTCAAATGCCCACATAACAATCGTTCGATGCTTCTGCAGACAAAGCAGCCGGATAAGATCGCGCAGACATGCACTGTCCCGAGAAAACAACAGCTGATTTTTTCGCAGATACTTTTCGCGTACATCATCCAGACTGATTCTTTTTTCCTGCACATCCATCCTGATCACGCCTGCTGCATGAAACAGTATACTCCCATTCCGCAAAAAACTCTGCGAGATATTCTTCCATAAACCGGTGCCGCCGTTCCGCAATTTTTCGCGCTGTGTCAGTGTTCATCCGATCCCGCAGAAGCAGCAGTTTTTCATAGAAGTGATTGATGGTGGACCTGTTCACATTACGGTACTCCTCCGGAGTACAGATTTCAACACATCCTGACTCAGGATTGTAAATCTCCTGTCCCTTTACCGCACCATACGCAAAAGTCCGCGCAATACCGATTGCCCCCATTGCATCAAGCCGGTCGGCATCCTGCACAATCTGTCCCTCGGGAGACAGCGGCGTTCGATCAAACACCCCCTTAAAGCCGAGATGCAGAATGTCATAGATGATGCCGTCCCAGACCATATCCGAAAATGCGGCACGGATGCCGAGCTGCTCAACAAGATCGGACAGTGCCGCTCCAGCATTGCCGTCATAGAACTTCTCATCAAAAACATCATGCAGCAGAGCGGTCAGCTCAACCCGTAGAGGATCTCCCCCCTCGGCTTCGCTGATCGTTGCGGCCAGACCTGCAACGCGGGATACATGCCACCAGTCATGACCGGTTGACTCGCCGAGCGAAACCGATCGGACATGTTCACGAACGGCGGCGGAAATATCTGCCGGATTCATTCCCAAGATATTGCCGCCGAAACGATATGAATTCAAGGGAATGCCACAGAAAAAAAGAAGCAACCACAGCAACCGAGCGAAGCGAGTGGACCGCGCCAGTGAAATCGTGCGGAGATGAAAACGTCTGCGGCGTTTTCATCTCCGCATTACGATTTTAGCGGGTCGGTCAGTATCCTCTGGTAATGAAGAAATCCACCATCTCAACGATCAGATCCCGCTCCTCGGACTCCGGCACCACATTTGCAAGACCTGCCTTCGAATCAGCGATGAGTTTTTCTGAGATGTCGCGGACTTTTCCGAGAACACCGGACTCCTCAAGAAGTGCAATTGCTTCTGTGATCTCCTCCTGGGAAAGGTGATCCTTATGGTACTTCGATAAGTCCACATCCATCTCGCGGGCCGTGATTGCAAGAAGCGTCTGCTTGTTCTCACGGAGATCCGACGCCTGATCCTTCCCCGAGACCTCCGGCGGCGTCATCAGATCAATGATATCATCCTGAATCTGGAACGCAATTCCCGTGTTCAGGCCAAGCGTGTAAAACGCAGAGATCTGCTTCATGTCACCGCCTGCAAGAGCAGCACCGATACCTGCGGCAGCCGCATACAACACACCCGTCTTCTTTCTGACCATCTCAAGGTACTCCTCCGCACGGACATCGTTTCGTGTCTCAAAGGACACATCCTCCTGCTGACCCTCGCATATCTCATAGCAGGCGTGCGAAAGCATCTGCACAGCCGCAACCTTCGACTCGGGACTTGCATTCTTCACTGAACACAGGTATTCAAACGCCTTTGCGTACAGCACATCGCCTGCAAGGATTGCCGTTGCATCGTTCCACACCACATGCACCGTCGGTCTTCCGCGGCGCAGCGAATCACCGTCCATAACATCATCATGCACCAGCGTGAACGTATGCATCCACTCAAGTGCAAGAGCCGCGGAAAAAATATCCGCAGACGCTCCCTTCCGGACGGCATCAGCTGCAAGCAGAACCATTGCCGGACGGAGGCGTTTTCCTCCGCCAAGCAGCAGATGTGCAGACGCCTTCTGCAGTGTCGTGTCGGTCGCTTTGCTGTACTCGTCTGCCTCCTGATCAACTTTTGCGGCAACGGATTTCAGATACTCAGATAACTCCATAATACACACTCTCAATTTTTTTTGGTTATTTCGGAAGAACCAGACGGTCTCCGTTCTGCATAATGTGAATCTCTTTGTTCAGCGTGTAACCGAACTCACGACCGAGCGTCACATATCCGCCCTTCATCTCAAACGGACCGTGCGACGGAACAATGTGCTCAGGATTCAGCATGGAAATCAGATCATAATGTTCCTGATAGTACGCGTGGCCCGTGACATGAAGACCGTCAAAGATTCTTGCACCCTGACGAAGCAACAGGCGATCAACCTCCGCACGCTGGGCATAGTTCACCGGATTCGGAATAATGTTTGCCGAAAACATCACTTTGTCGCCTTTTTCAATTTTAAACGGCGTATCACCGGCTGCCATACGGGACAGCATGGATCCCGGTTCTCCCTGATGACCGGTAACCACCAGCAGGAACTTCTCCTTTCCTTCCTTTGCCACACGGCGCAGCATTCGGTCAGTTGTCTTGCGGTTGCCGTAGATGCTCGTCCCCTGCGGGAAGGCAACCTGCTTCATCATCTCTGCGGTGCCGCTGTACCGCTCCATCGATCTGCCCAGAAGAATCGGGACACGATCGATCTCACGGGCACATTCGGTGATGGTTTTGATTCTTGCAATCTGCGAGGCAAACGTCGAGACGATGATCGCATTCTTGTCGTCCTCGCAGCGGGTAATCGCATCCCGCACCCGCAGACGGGCAACCTGTTCGCTCGGCGCATAGCCGCGGTCGTCCAGATTCAGTGACTCGACAATCAGAACCTTCACACCCTCTTTTCCGATCGCACGCATGCGTGCAATGTCAGGGGCTTCGCCGATAACCGGCGTCATGTCCAGTTTGAAATCGTTTGCATACACCACACAGCCCGACGGCGTGTGAAGCACCGCCATAACGGAGTCAATGATACTGTGCTGGACGCGGACGACCTCCAGCGTTAAGTGCTGCGAGATGGTGTACTTGCCGCCCGCCTTGAGTGCAAACGTCTTGTTCGTTACCGAAAACTTGCGTTCGCCTTCAATCTGCTGTTTTATCAGCTCGGTTGTGTACGGCGTTGCAATGACCGGACAATTGTACCGGTGAGCGAGTTTCTGGACAGCACCGATGTGATCCAGGTGACCGTGCGTACATACAATCGCCTTGACCGTACCCTCAACCGAGTTCATCACGGTATCATCAGGGATTGCACCGATCTGGATCAGATCCAGCGAGTGCATATTCTCCATTTCTACATTGTTGTTTCCTGAGATCGGGTCAAGATACAGACCCATATCAAAGATAACGATCTCTTTGTCGACGCGGACCGCGGTCATATTCCTTCCGACCTCGTTGTATCCGCCAACAGCAATGACTTCTATGTCAACCATTGTATTTCTCCGAATTTTTCAGACCTTAGGACATTCGCGTATCCGGCTGCTGACCAATCATTTCCCGCAGTCTTCCTGTGATATACATTCTTGCATGCTGAAGAGCGGAAACATCGGAAGAACCCGTCAGAAACATTGCCGCACGAAGCTGGTAATGCACTGCATCAATGGTTCTGCATGTTTCCTCCTCGCTGCACAGAGCAGGAGAGAACAGGGGAAGAGCCATACCCCCGAGTGTTGCCCCGAGAGCTATTCCTTTTGCGATGTCACGACCCGATCGCAACCCGCCGGTTGCGATCACAGGTCCGGTTCCGGTCCCGGCTACCTCAAAAACACTCACAGCGGTTGGAACTCCCCAGGTAAGGAGAGATTCGCCGAGTTCCCGGAGTGCTTTATCACCGGCAGCCCCGCGCTCATTGGCACGGATTCCTTCTATTTTCGCCCACGATGTTCCGCCCATACCGCCGGTATCAATGGCAGAGACTCCGGCATCCCAGAGTCTGGACGCAACTTCGCGGGATATGCCGTTTCCGGTTTCTTTGACGATTACCGGGAACTTCACGTCCTTGCACAGCTGCCGGATAGCATCCAGACAGCCGACCGCGGAGTGATCACCTTCCGGCTGGATGGCCTCCTGCAGGAAGTTTAAGTGAATGCAGAGAGCGTCTGCGTCGATCATCTCGACTGCACGTTCCGCCCATTCCGTGCCGTGTTCCACCAGCTGGACGGCACCAAGATTTCCGCAGACGAATGCATGCGGTGCGGTCTCGCGGACAATGGCAAACGAGTCTGCCAGCTCCGGCTTTTCCAGAGCCGCACGCTGGGAGCCGACGCCGATACCAAGCCCGTAGCGTTCTGCCGCTGCAGCCAGAACACGGTTGACCTCTGCGGTGTCCGGGTGGCCGCCGGTCATTGCCGCGATGAACAGCGGGGATCCGAGACGTTTTCCGAGAAACTCAACCGAGAGATCGATTGCGTCCATGTCGCATTCAGGCAGGGCACAGTGCACCAGATGCACATCGTCAAAGAGTGCGGATCCTGTCTCGATGTCGGTCTGGCTGCAGATACGCAGATGGTCCATCTTGCGTGATGAGGTAAGTTTCTCTTTTGTCATGATTTTCGTTACTGAACGGTTGTTCCGCCGTGGTCACGGTCCTGCAGGAAGTCCATGACACGGGAGATGTGGAAGAGGTGGGACGGGATGCCGGCGTCTGCGAGCAGCAGAAGCTCCTCAACTTTTCCCCGCATTCCTCCGGTAACGTCCGTGTTTGCGGAGTCGCCGAGATCGATTGTACCGACATTTTCGCGGGTGATTGCCGGAACGACCCGGCCTTCGGCAAGAACACCGGGGACGTCGGTTGCAACACCGACACGGGTTGCGCAAAGGGCTTTTGCCATTGCGGGGACGATCTGATCGCCCGAGATGATGCAGGCTCCGCGAACGGTGTCCATCACCACGTCACCGTGCAGAACCGGGACGACGCCGAGTGCAAGCAGTGCTTTGATCTGTTCCTCGCCGGAGTACACAAGGCGGCCGTCCTTTGCAAGACTCGTGCAGAATGGGTGCATACAGACTGCGTCAACGCCTTCGGCGCGGAGAAGCGATACAAACTCTTCGTTCAGCCGCCGGACGGCAAAGTGGGTGACGGCGATTCCTTCGGCATTGGATTTTGTGACGCCTTCCTGAATACGGTACTGCTTTGCCTCCGGATGACCGCAGGATCCTGCGCCGTGTACGATGACGAGCGGCACGGATTTTGCGACCGGCGCAATCTGTGCAGCGAGTTCACGAATCCGTACGGTGTCAATTACACCTGTTTCGGATTTTTTTGTGACAACGCTTCCGCCGAGTTTGAGTACGGTAATTTCACTCATCTTTTTCCTTCCGTGCACCTTCGGTGTCAATCGTGGTGATGATGGCGCGTGCATCGCATCCTTCGATGGCTCCGGCAACGCGGTTGCGTGAGCTTTTGGAACAGATGGCATACATGCATCCGCCGCCGCCGGCTCCTGTAGTCTTTGCGCCTTGCGCTCCTGCGGAGCGGGCAGCAAGTACAAGTTTTGAGAGAATCGGATGGCCGACGCCGAGGGCGTCCAGGAGTGCATGGTTCATGTTCATGAGGCTGCCGAGCTCCTTCTGGTTGTCCAGATTGTACATCGCCCGCATGGTGATGGCCGCAATGGAGTCGAGGATGGGGTTTGCGATGTCCGGCGAGTGTTTGCGAAGCTCCGCCACTTTCCCAACCATCTCCGATGTGCTGTGCGAGACAAGCGTGTTGCCGATAACGAGCGAGAAGTTCTGCGGCGGCAGAAGACGGCGCTTTTCGTTGCCGCGAACGAGGACCATGCCGCCGAAGGCGGAGACATAGGTATCGGTTGCACTGGCGTGGCCGTTCTGTGCGGACATCTCCACCTGATGGGCAAGGTCGGCGATCTCGGCACGGGTTTTTTCCAGACCGAACTCGTCGTTGATTGCACAGAGCGTTGCAACGGTTACCGCTGCAGAAGATCCGAGTCCCGAGGAACTCGGAAGCTGGGATCTGACATAGACGCTGCCCTTGACATTCATCAGCCGGAAGCATTCGGCGATGTAGGGGGAGTTGGGTTTCTGGTGGTAGCGCGACTCGCGGACGGTGACCATAACGCGGGGTTTGATCGCCATTGCGATGCCGGGCTTTCCGTACACGACGGCGTGTTCGCCGAAGAGGAAGACTTTGCCCGGAGCGCTCCATGTTGCCATCAGACAACCTCCATTGCCGCGTAACCGACGACTTCGCGGCTGTCGCCGGTTGCGTCGCCCGAGGTCTGATACATGATCACGTTTGCTTCATGTGCGCCGAGATGTTTGCAGACGAGCATCATTACCGCAATGCAGCCGTAGCCGCACATGGACGGTTTGATCTCGATGAGTTTTTCATAGAATGCCTGCACATCAAGTTTTGCCGCGGCTGCAAGAACCGTCAGGTCATCGCGTTCTGCGACGGCAGCCGGTACATAATGCGAGCCGTCACCGGAGGCAATAATCACGACGTCCACATCCACCGCGTCAACTGCCTGTGAAAGTGCAGCCGCCACGCGGCGGACCTCGGAAAGAGACTGGTCGCCAAGTAAGACGGGCAGGACTTTTGCCTGCGGGAACCGGTAGCGGATGAAGGGCATCTGCACTTCCAGCGAGTTCTCCTGCACCCGCAGGAGATTGGGACGGTTCGGGATGCCAGCCGCAGTCAGTGCGGCGGCAAGGCGACTGTCCGGCAGAACCGGACCGAGCGGTGTTTCCCAGATCAGATCTGCGGTTGCGGTCATACAGCCTGCATGGCTTGGACCGATCACCACAAATGTACCGGAAAATGTTTCGGGAATTTTCGCATAAGCGCACGCAGCACATTTTCCCGAGTAGATGTATCCTGCGTGCGGAACCAACACACCGTACGGAGAGGTTACAGACGTTACCGTAGACGAAAAGAGTGCATCAAGCAGGGCTTTCAGTTCCTCTGCAACCCCCGGGTAAAACATTCCCGCAAGGTCAGCATGCCGACAGCCTGCATCCGCCGTACCGGCGGCAGGATATTCCTCTATTTTCATGGATATCAAACGGGTTTTATGCCGTAACCAAAGTTTTCGTCCGCCGATCCGCGAAAGATACTATTGAGATATTGCGGATTGGTGTGTGAAGGTGGTTATGTGTTGGTTCGGCAGGGCTTTAATGATTGCGCCATGCAGGGTTGTGTCAGATGGTTCGGAAAGTTTCCGGACGGTGTGTACCGGAATTTTTCAGAAAAAAATCACATGAACTCTTTTCACGGCATCAGATATGTCGAAAAGCCGGAGTCGGGAAATGTACAAAAAAAAGATTGTATCCGAGAAATTTAAAACTCAGACTCAAAGTCTTCAAAGGTCAGGGAGGACACGATGCCCTTCTGTTTTAAGATCTCACGGGTAAGCAGGAAGTACACCATAGAGAGTGCCTTGCGACCTTTGTTGTTCGTCGGAATCACGAGATCGACGTTGTTGGTCTGGTTGTTGATATCACAGAGTGCGATGACCGGGATGCCGCACTGGACCGCCTCGGTGATAGCCTGTGCATCTCCGATCGGGTCAGTGACCACGACAACCGACGGTTCGACGTACTTCGGGAGTACCGGGTTGGTGAGCGTACCGGGGATAAACCGGCCGACGTGGGAGAGTGCGCCAATGGTGTCGGCAAACTTCTGTGCCGGGTACTGGCCGTACTGACGCGACGTCACCACGAAGATCTTCGGGGACTCGTAGCGTGCAAGGAACTTTGCCACCTGCTTGATGCGTTCGTCGGTCTTTCTGATATCAATGATATACAGACCGTCGGAACGGACGCGGTAGATGAATTCTTTCATGTCGTCGTCTTTCTGCTGGGTTCCGATGTGGACACCTGCTGCCAGATACTCTTCCACGGATACTAATGGTTCGGTCAGTTCAATTCCAAGTTCATTGTCGGTCATTTTAGAAATGCTCCTCAATTCTTATAAGTTCATTTAATTTAGCAATACGCTCGCCGCCAACAACCCCGCACTTGAGGAAACAGCAGTTGAATGCAGTTCCAAGATGTGCGATTGTGGTGTCGGTTGTCTCACCGGACCGGTGGCTCATGACGGTCTCATACCCGTATTCATGGGCAAGACGAATCGTCTCAAACGTGTCGGTCAGGGTTCCGATCTGGTTGGGCTTGATTAAGACGCAGTTTCCTGCTTCAAGAGCAATGCCTTCCTCCAGACGCTTTACATTGGTGACGAAGAGGTCGTCTCCGCAGATAAGCGTGTCACGACCAGAGACTTCCTCGGTCATCTGTGCGAAGCCCGCAAAGTCCTCTTCCTGAATCGGATCCTCTACATAGAGCAGGTTGTACTGATCCACCAGTTCGGCAATGTATGCGATCTGCTCCTCAGTGGTGCGCTTTGCATTCTTATACACATACCGCTCAAGATCGGCATTCCACATCTCGGAAGCTGCAACGTCAAGACCCATCCGGACTTCGATTCCGGTTTCATCCTGCACTTTGTTGACCGCTTCCGCGACAATTTCGAATGCTTCGGCGTCACTGACATGCGGGGCCCATGCACCCTCGTCACCTTTGCCGCAGCCTTTGCCGCGCGCAACAAGAATCTCTTTGATCGTCTTGTGCACACGGGCGTTGGTGAAGACTGCTTCTGCGGCAGTTGCCGCGCCGGTCGGGACAATCAGGAACTCCTGAATGTCGGTTGCGTCCACTGCGTGGACGCCGCCGCCGATCACGTTGCCAAGCGGAAGCGGTGTCTGGTCCACGAACGCACCGCCAAGGTACTGGAAGAGTTCCATGTTCAGGGAGGAAGCCGCAGCTTTTGCGTTTGCAAGAGAGAGTGCAACCGCAATGTTTGCACCGATGCCGGAAAGGTCGTCGGTCGCATCCACCACATGGAGCACCTCATCAAAGCCGCGCTGATCTTGGGAATCAAGATCGATCAGTTCCGGAATCAGCCGTGCCTGTGCGTCGGCGATTGCTTCTGCACAGGGTCTGACTTTTGCCTCGTAGATACCGGTCGAGGCACCGCTTGGTGCGCATGCGCGGCCGTATCCTCCGCTTGTGGTCAGAATCTCCGCTTCAATAGTTTCATTGCCGCGGCTGTCAAGAATTCTCCGGAGAGTAACTCCGTCGATGGTGGTCATATTACTGTACCTCTATTTTGTCACCAATGGGGCGCTTGACAGTGATAGGAACCATATTCTCCTCATACTCAACAAGAGCAATCTCAAGCGGATCGATCTTTGTGGTTCTGACAAGAATAGGAGCACCCATCGAAATCTGTAAAGCACGCGCACCGATGATCCTGGCCCGTTCATAACGAGTGTATATCATTGGCAATCACATCCATAAAACATAAAGAATGGAAAAATGGGGTCGCTGAGATTCGAACTCAGGTCACTACGTCCCGAACGTAATAGGATGGTCCAGGCTACCCTACGACCCCGCATCATCATGCATCACGTGTAGGGATACAGCTCATCAACCGTCTCTTTGTGCGAGAGAAGCATGCGTCTGCAGCAGTACCGCTCAAGTCCGAGAGAGTCGAGAATGTCTTTCGGGTCTTCACCGGCAGCTTTACGCTGTTGATATTCTTCCCATACCGTGGAAATTACCTTCCCACAGGTGAAACATCGAACTGGTATCATTAGTTATCCTTCTAAGGTTATTAATCTGTTGTTTTGCAAATGGGAGTGAGGAATTCACTCCCCTGCAGAACATATGTTCTGAAAGCGAATGGTTAACGGTACGACTTCTGGAACCGTGCACGTGCACCGCGTCCATGCGGCTTCTTGGCTTCCTTCTGACGGGAATCGTTGACAAGAAGCGTACGGTCGTAGCTGAGGTAAACCTCTTTGATGCGCGGGTCGTTGGTCCAGTTCAGGATGCCGCGGCCAAGTGCCGTGCGGACAGCTTCTGCCTGGCCCATGACGCCGCCGCCGGAGACATCAATGTCAACGTCGACGTTGTCAATTGCACCCGGTGCGAGAGCGATTGCCTCGGCAATCTTCATGCGGATGATCTCGCTGCCGTAGACCTCGAGCGGAACGGAGTTGATACGGACTCTGCCCTTACCCTCTCTGAGGGTAGCGCGTGCAATTGCCGTCTTTCTCTTACCACTGGTGTTAATGATCTTCATCTTTTTCCACCTCTTAGTACTTTGCTCCAAGGTTGGTGCTGATTGCGCCAACGGTGACATAGCGTGCGCTGCTTAAGCGGTTGCGGTGCGCCGTATCAAGAACCTCTGCCTCTGCATCCTTAAACTCGTAAGGAACACCGATGTAGGTCTTGACGCGGCGGAAGGCGGCGGTTCCCGGCCGGGTCTTGTACGGGATCATACCGCGGATCGTGCGTTTGACGATCTGATCCGGGCGTCTCGGGTAGAACGGACCGCCTTCAACGGAACCGCGAACGCGCTTTACATAGTACTCTTCCATGACCATCGCACGGGAACCGGAGACGATGACCTTTTCGGCGTTGATAATAGCGATCTCCTCGCCTGCAAGAATGCGCTGGGCAACAAGGCTGCACATTCTGCCGAGCAGAAGATTCTCTCCATCAATAACTGTTACCATTTTTCAGTTCACCTCAGGATCCGGACGCGGCTGCCCTTCGGATTTGCGGCGACAAGCTCTTCGATTGTCATGCAGGTACCGTTGGCTTCCATGATTTTTTCACGCGCGGCGTCGGAGAAGTTGAGTGCGGCGACCTTGACGGGTGCGGCAATCACACCTGCTGCCAGGACTTTGCCCGGGACCAGGATGATCTCGTTCTCTTTTGCGTAGCGGCTAATCTTTCCGATGTTAACCTCGGCGTAGTTCTTGCTGGACGTGTTCAGACGTCCGGCAATTTCGCGCCAGATCTTAGCCTCGTTTTCCCGGGATGCCCGCTTGAGCATACCGATTAAGGATTCGAGGTGGGGGTTTGTCTTATTCATTTACAGTCCCTCCGTGGATATGTCCTGTAATGCATCAGTCAGGTCTGTGGATCGTGACTTGATATGCAGCAGTGCTCTTTCGATGATCTCTTTGACCGGCAGGGAACCGTCGCTTTCGACAACAAAGATGAACTTCGTACTGTCGGCACCGATGGTGATAGCGGGGTTTTCGCCGATTCCGCTGTTCATGCATGCAGTCTCGCAGAGACGGCACATGGAACAGTCTTTTTCTTTGCTTTCGCCGTTTACTACGCGGACGTGAACAATGTTGTCGGATATTTCGAGAACGTCACGGGGACATTCGGCAACACATTTTCCACAGGCGTCGCAGCTGTCGTGGATAGTGATTACCGGGAACTCTTTGTAGCCGCAGGCAAGAGTCGGCTGCCATTTGGCATGCTCAAGACCTGTGTTGAGTTCGGCGGTGGCTTCCAGAACAACCTTCTGACCTTCCCAGAGTTTCACGATTGGGATGGTTTTGTGCACCGGAACGGTGCACGGGTCCATGGAGATCAGATCACCGGAGGTGACCATTCCGGGACCTTCAACACTGAGGGTGAAAGTAACCGTGCACTGCGGGCAGCCGACACCTTCACAGGTGCATTTGCTGCGGGGAACAAACTGGGACAGATCGGTTTTAATCGGAACAAGCCCGAGTCTGTGTGCAAGGATCTCATCAAAGAGAACACTGGTGTTGTCATAGATGCGAACGTCTTCGATGGCAAGGGTTGGCACCTCGCCGATCATAGAGCGTCTGAGAGCGTTTGCAAATGCCGGAGTCGCTCCGCTGATAGTAAACCGTGCGACAGAGTCATCAAGCCTGCTGAATACAAGATCCATTCAGACTCTCCTGCCTCTTCTCCCACCCGCTGCGCGGATGCTGTCGTGCGGTACCGGAGTTACATCTTCGATTCTGCCGATACGCATACCTGCACGGGAAAGCGCACGGATTGCGGCCTGTGCTCCGGGTCCCGGAGAGCGCTGCTTTCCGTTGCCGGGTGCACGGACGCGGATGTGAAGTCCGGTGATTCCCTTTTCCTTTGCTGCCTGGGCAATGTTGATCGCCATCTGCATTGCTGCATACGGGGAAGATTCATTGCGGGCCTGCTTGACGACCATACCACCGCTGCTCTTGCAGATGGTTTCTGCACCGGACAGGTCGGTGACGGTGATGATCGTGTTGTTGAAGGAGGCAAAGATGTGTGCAATGCCCCACTTTTCGCTTGCTTCTGCCATTGTCTTCACGCCCTCACATTCATAATACGCTGGCGTTCACCGTTTGCATCGTCTGCGAGGCCGGAGGTTGCATAGTATGCAATGCCTGCTTCTTCGGAGACGGACACCATGTAGCTCGGGACGGACACACGCTGGCCGTTGATGGCGATGTGACCGTGGGTGATTAACTGGCGTGCCTGCTTCGGGCTGCGTGCAAGACCCTTGCGGTAGACGATGGTCTGGAGACGGCGCTCAAGGATGTCTTCAATCTTTAAGGAAAGAATTTCGTCCATTGCAGCGTTTGCTCCGACCATGCCGTAGCGCTGAAGGGTGTTGATCAGTTCGTCGCGGCGTGCGACGGTTTTCGGGGTCTCGCCAACGGCAGAGATCATTGCGAGCACTTCACGGGCTCCTCCGCGGTGTTTGCGAAGGACGTCGGTTGCTCTCCAGATCTCACGCTTGTTACGAAGACCGTAGGTGATGGCGAGTACACGCTCGCTCTCGATACGCGACTTTTCAAAGCGGCGTTTCGGGGAGGAGTACTTTTTGGTGTTCTTTCCTGGGTATCCCATTGTTTTTCACCTCAGATTAGTGCCGCTTCTTGGAAACACTGACAATCTTTCCGAACCTTCCGGTGGACTTGGTGCCCTGACCACGTACCTTCAGGCCGTTCTCATGACGAATGCCGCGGTAGCAGCGCATCTTCTTCATGAGGTTGATGTCGTCTTCTTTTGCGAGTGCAAGGTCGCTGCCGTAGAGGTGCTTCGGAGCTCCGGAGTACACATCTACCGGGCGGTTGACCATCCATGCCGGAACTGAGGTCGGGTATGCAAGTACCTGTTCCTCAAGGCGCGCGACATCTTCGTCCGCAAGGAGACCCATTGTTGCGTGGGTATCGACTCCTGCACGGCGGGAGATGACGAGTGCGGCGTGGAGGCCGATGCCCTTAATTCCGGTCAGCGCAAGCTGCACCGGCTGGGTACCGTCCAGATCATTGTTAATGATCCGCACAAAATATTTCAGTTCTGACTCTTCAACCATGATAGTCGCCTCTCAGTGGAGAGATAAGTCTCATACGTTATGAGCGCTTCGTACTCCTGAACGTTTCAGGGATGATTCATCCCTGGAATAAGCGCAGACGGAGGGATTTGAACCCTCGAGTCCCAGGGGGACACAGGTTTAGCAAACCTGCGCCATACCAGGCTTGGCTACGTCTACAGAGAACTCCGCATCTTTCCTGCATTGCTGCAGGCAGCACAGAAATCCATCAAGGAGTTTCGTATGCTAATCGACACTCGCGGTGCCACTTCCCACGGGAATGATTCCTGTGCGAACGTCCGGGTCAGACCCGGCACACCGCTCCACTAAATTGAGTGCTCTAATAAATAGAGCATGGAATGATATAATACTTGTCCCGAATCGGATCTTCGGGAGTACGACGTCATCTATATAGTCTCATCCGCCAAATAGGTAATCCGCATGAAGCTGAAGATCATCGAGCTCGAGAAAAGCAAGATACGGCTGAGCCTTGAAGGGGAAGGACACACATTTATGAATGCACTAACCGAGGAGATTCTGACGGATCCCGAGGTTGATGTGGCAAAGTATGTGATTGAGTTTCAGTTTTCCGATCCGGAACTGTTTATTACGATGAAGGAAGGGTCAAAGAAGGATCCGGTTGCGGTTATCCGTGAGGCATGCGACCGCATCTCGTCGAGATGCGATGATCTGCTTGGCTGTCTGAAGAACTGAGCCGGAAAAAATCCGTCTGGTCCTGTAAACGCAGGTTTATGGGATACTATGATAATAATACTTTTTTGAGAACCATGCTTGATGAGATACGGTACGCGAGATTGGATGATGCAAGGATTGCGTACCGGATTGTGGGCTGTGGAATGCCGCTTGTGATCGTCAGCGGTCTTGGCGATTCGATGAAGGACTGGAAGGAGGTTATTATCCGGATACTGGCAAAGGAGTTCTGTGTAATTCTGCCGGACAACCGCGGTCTTGGTCTGACCGGGATGGGATCACTATCTCCTCAGATGATGACGATTGCCCGGTATGCAGAGGATGTGCATGCGGTGGTGGAGGCGGAGGGGTTTTCGGAGATTTTTCTTCTCGGCCATTCGATGGGCGGGATGATTGCCCAGGAGTTTACGCTGATGTATCCGGAGATGGTGAAAAAGCTTATGCTGTTTGCGACCGATTACGGACCGGAGTCGTCATACCGGGCACATCTGATGAACCGCTGTGTGATTCCGCTTCAGGCGCTGTGCGTGATTGCACCGTGGCATACGAAGGGGTTCCGGGCAGGTGCGTGTGCGATTGCAGCATGGCCGGGTTCCGGAGACCGGCTTGGTGATATTGTATGTCCGACATTTCTGTTGTTCGGGGATGCGGATTTTCTGATGCATCCTGATGTGGCATATGAGATGCAGAGGATGATTCCGCAGGCGGAACTGAAACTGGTTCCCGGAGGGACGCACAGAATGCATGATCTCTACCCGGCGGAGTTTGCAAAAACGGTGCTGGAGTTTTTTGGAACGTGAGATAAATTTTTTTTGAAAAAGAGTGTTGCCGGGGATTTTCCCTCAGCAGCTATTTTAGAGAATTTTCTGCGTGAATGCAACGGAGCCGGAGATTCTGGTGATCCGCACTTTGACGTTCTGACCGGCTTTGGTTCCGGAGACGTACAGAATATATTTGCCGATGTGGGCAACACCGTCGCCTTTCTTGCTGATGGATTCGATGTGAACTTCAAGCTCTTTGCCTTCTTCGATTGCCGGACCCTGGACTTCGGTCTTTGCTTTGCGTTTTCTGATCGGGCGTTTGGAACCGCATGCTTCGCAGAGAAGCATCTGGACACGGTCGTCTTTGACGAGTTTGGTGTCCGGACGACCGCATTCAGAGCAGATGACGTAGTCGTTTACGTACGTGGTCACGATTGCTTCAAACTGTGATTCTTCGAACTTTCCGTTGAAGACGCCACGGTTGCCGTCGATCTTTCCCGCGGTTCCGAGTTCTCCCAAGATGAACTTCATGAAGTGGTCCTTGTCGCGGTTGAGCATGCCGGCAATGTCGGCGAAGTTTTCCAGAACGGTGGTCTTGCCCTCGATATAGATCTTGGTTTTGGGCATGATGAACCGCTCGCCGGTGTCCGTCGGCTCAGACATCCCCGAGTACGCCGACTTCAGCATATCCTCATATGAATCAACCATAATATTACATGTTGGTGCTGGGGGCATAAAGTTCTGGTGTCATACAATGGTGATTATACCTTTGTATGTTTTCACCGAGGGGACACCGGGAGGTAATTCAGCAGGTGTTTTTTGTAAAAAAATGTGTCCGTTCCATTCTTTCAGGATGGGACGGGTAATGTCTACCGCAAAAGTAAACATCCATCGTCACAGATTTTCCGAAAATAAGTTTCAGTACCGGATGGATGGTATCATATATAGTACATACAGGTGTTTTTCTTTGCAGGGGATCAATAGATAGAGTAGTTATGCTGGCAGAACATGATGAGGCCTATATCCGATCCGTTCTCGGACGGGATCTGACATCGCTTGAGGCGGATGCATTTGAAAATCTGTGGAGTGAACACTGCAGCTACCGTTCCACCAAAAAGTTTCTGAGAACGCTTCCTTCCACCGGTGAGGATGTGATTATCGGACCGGGAGATGATGCGGCAATCGTGAAGTTTTCGGACGATACGGTTCTGGCAATTGCGATGGAGTCCCACAATCATCCAAGCTACATTAATCCGTACTCAGGGGCTGCGACCGGCGTCGGAGGTATCGTGCGGGATGTGATTTCAATGGGGGCACAGCCTGTCGGAATTCAGGCGCCCTGGTACTTTGGGAATATTGCGGATGAGAAGACGAAGTGGCTGATTCGCAATGCAACTGCGGGGGCTGCGGACTACAGCAACACGATCAATGTGCCGGCGCTTTCCGGGTACCAGATGTTTGACGAGAGTTTCTCCGGCAATCCTCTTATTAATGTGGTCTGTTTCGGGGTGATGAGGCCGAACCGGTTCATGTTCGGCAAGGCGTTCAAGCCCGGATGGAAGCTGATCCTGTTTGGTGCGGAGACGGGACGGGATGGTCTCGGCGGGGAGGCGTTTGCGTCCAGTGATATTTCGAAGGATGCGGGAGATGAAGGCGTTGCAAATACGTGCGTGGAAGGCCACCTGGAGATTGAGGCAAACCTGATTGCGGCGACGCTGGAGATGTTTGAGAGGAAGACGATTCTTGCGTGCCGTGATCTGGGAGCAGCGGGACTTGGCGGTGCGTCGTCTGAGATGTGTGCAGATGTCGGCGCGAGGGTTTTTGCGGATGCGGTGCCGCTCGGTGATACGGGGATGAGTGTAACGGAGATTATGCTGTCGGAGTCGCAGGAGCGGATGCTGGCGGAGATTCATCCGGACAAGGTCGCTGAGGCTGAGGAGATCTGTGCGAGGTACGGTCTTTCGTGTGCGGTGATCGGCGAGACGACCGGCAGCGACCGGTATGTGGTCGAGTTCGGCGGAGAAGTGGTCTGTGATCTGCCGATCAAGCTGCTTGCCGGAGGTGCCCCTGAGAAGGAGTTCCCGGAAAAGCCGTATTCGGGGGAAAGGCCGTTCGCCCGGCCGGAGGGATCGCTGCGGGAGCTGGTGCTTGCGGTTCTGTCGCATCCGGATCTTGCGGACAACAGTATGCATGCTGCGCAGTTCAATTCGCAGGCACAGGGAAGGACGTACACGGTGACACCGTTCTATTCGGTACTTGAGTTGGAGGGTATGGGGCTGTCGCTTGCCTGCGGATGCAATGCCCGGCACACGTATCTGAATCCGTATGCGGGGGCGGCGAATACGGTGCTGGAGCTTGCGTCCCATATTGTGTCGGTTGGCGGGATGCCGCTCTGTGCTCTGGACAATCTGAACTTCGGGTCGCCTGAAAAGCCGGAGGTTATGTGGCAGATTTCGGAGACGGTGAAGGGTATGGGCGATATGTGCCGTACGCTGCAGATTCCGATTGTGGGTGGGAATGTTTCGCTGTACAATGAGTCGGAGGCGTGCGGTACGAGTATTAAGCCGGCGCCGGCGGTTGCGATGTTCGGTAAGGGGGATCTGATCGGCTGGGAGTGGCCGGATGCGGGAGACAGTATTGCCGTTGTGGGGGAGACGAAGGCGGAGCTTGGCGGATCAGTTCTTGATGCGGCGACCGGTTGCGGCGGTGCGGCTCCTGAGGTGGGCAGTGTTGCGGCGCTGCCGGTTATCCGGGATCTGGTGGAGAAGGCGCAGGTAAGCGGGTCGATGGCGATTACGCGGGGCGGTCTTTTGTATGCGCTGGTGAATCTTGCGGCACAGGCGAAGGTGACGATTACGGGAGATGCGGTGACGAAGCTGTTTTCGGAGACGTACGGAAGATTTCTGGTGACGTTTTCGGATGAACATTTCCTCAAAGAGAGTGGGTTGTCGTATGAGGTGATCGGGAAGATCACAGAGGACGGGAAGCTGACGATCCAGACCGATGAGGAAGAGGTTGTGCTGACGCAGCAGGATCTTTTCACGGCGGGAAGTACGATTACGCGGGCCTGCCGGGCACGGTGAGTGAGTCACTCGTTCTTTTTTTTTTTGTTTTTTCTTTTCTTACTACTCTACTATTGTACTGTACTAATTAGTACAGTACAGTAAGATAAGAAGAAGGGGATTTTATTTTTTGCAAATACCCGTCTGTCACTGACAGGACAATGATATATTCCTAAAAAAGATTGTTTGTTTTTCTGAATTCTTTTCAGAGAATAATTCAGATCATTTGCAGAATACTTATTCCAGATCCACTTCAAGACCACCGAAAATTCCGGCGGCAAGATTATAGATAATGGCGGCAATTGCTCTGAAAATGAAACCGGCGATGATCATAGCCGCAACGACAAAGATGACGACAGCGATAAGCGCAACAACAATACCAGCGCCGAGGACTGCGAGAACAGATGCTCCGGGAACCACAGCCAGCCCGAAGGGTACGATGATCAGTAAAATAATTCCATAAATAACAGCGAAGACAAGACTGATAGCCGCGGCAAGTTTTGCAGCAGACCAGACGTCAACGTGTTTGATCTCTCTTGTTTCCATGAAGGAGTGTTGGTACGGATGACGAATAAAATCTTTGAAAGAAAAAAAAAGAATTTATTCCAGATCCACTTCAAGACCACCGAAAATCCCGGCAGCGAGATTGTAAATGAATGCCGAGATTGCGCCGGAGATGAAGCCAACGATCATACCCACAATGGCAGCCACAATAATTCCGAGAACAAAGCCAAGATCCCCGGCGGCAGCCACTTCAGCAGTCGGCAGCCCGGTAAAACCAAGAATGGCAAGAATTCCGGAG
>JAISHD010000048.1 GCA_031262705.1 Methanocalculaceae archaeon
AACATCGCCTGGTATGAGCAGAAGGCAGTCCTTGTCCTGCTTGCCCTGCTGCATCTTGGCGTGAACAATATCATGCTTGGTCCCTCGCTGCCGGAGTTTGTCTCGCCGGACGTTCTGAACGTTCTGGTAAACACGTTCGGCCTTCAGCCGAGTTCAACGGTTGAAGAGGATCTGGTAAAGCTGTCCTGCCTCTGAGACAGCTCCTCTCTTCTCTTTTTCGAATGTTCACTCCGGTATCTGCCGGACTGTCCAGCGAAGCACTGTCTTTTGTTTTGCAGGATCGTTGCGCCGTGCATCCGAGAGATAAATCTCACGGTGCAGAAGAGATCTCCGCTCTAGGTTATTCTCGAGAAGAAACTGTTTCATCTGCGCAAAGCCTGCCGGTTCGTCATCATAAGAGCCGATGTGCATCATCTGAACCGACAGGCCGTCCTCCATTGTGCCAAACATCGCTTTGCCCACCGAAAACTGCGGTTTCTTTTTTCTGACAGCATCAGTCGCCCGTTCGGCAATCTCTTCGGTTACAAACCCGGGCTGGCGCATCATCAGCGTGTAGGAAAAGTTGTTCTTGTCTTCAATGCCGGCAGAAGGGTCAACAAGACCCCACACACCTTCCAGCGGATACACGGTGTAGGGTTCAAACCCTTCGGGCGTATAACCCTGTTTTGGCATCATGCGGACTGCATAGGACAGTGCGTAGAGAATGCCGATGTTTTCGGCGAATACAGGACTGATATTCGGGTTTCCGGTGCCGGAGACCTAGAAAAACTTCTGCGCGGGGATTGTTATGAGTTCCGGCTGCGTTTTTGGGAGATAGAGGGCTTTGTCTTCTTTGCGCCATTCGTGTTTGAGCGTCATTTCTTTTGCTCTATTGATGTCCCGGGAATATAAATACGTAACCGTGCGGGGTGAAAATGCGAAAAAAAGTTCGGGGAAATCGTTGGGTTCCCCGCGCAAGCTTTTATACGGTTCGGGTCACAGATCAGTTCCTCTGTCAGTTTCAAGGAGCTTGGCCCCATCATCGTTTCGCGTACAAACTGTTCGTTGTGATTCGTGTCAGAGAAGGGTCGCCTTCTGAATGGCAACCTTCTCCAGCGGCTTATCACCAAAGTCCGTCTTCACCTTGCCAATGGCGTCAACGACTTCCATGCCTTCGACAACCGTGCCGAAGGCCGGGTGTGCCTTGTCAAGGTAGTTGTTGTTGACGAGGTTGATGAAGAACTGGCTTCCGCCCGTGTTCGGGCCGGCGTTTGCCATGGAGATAGTGCCGCGGTTGTTTTTATTATCGGGCATAAATTCATCCTTGATAGTATAGCCCGGTCCGCCGCGACCGGTTCCGGTCGGGTCACCGCCCTGGATCATAAATCCGTCAATTATCCGATGGAAGATGACACCGTCGTAGAATCCTTTGCCGACAAGGTCGGTGAAGTTGCCTGCGGTTACCGGCATGTCGTCGCGCAGTTCAATGACGATTTCACCAAGCGTTGTCTCCAGTTTTACTCTTGTCATGATTACAAGGTGTACCGGAACGGCAATAAATATGAGCGTTTCCGTTGTTCCTTCCAGAGCATTTACCTGTCCTGCCGCCGGATCATATTCAGGAAAATCACTCATGCGTCTTGCGACAGAGATTCAAATCAACTGGGACGACCTTGATGCGTTCGGGCATGTAAATAACCTCGCAATTCTCCGGTATGTGCAGACCTCCCGCATCCGTGTCTGCGAGGAGGCAGGGCTGATGAAGGGAAGCACCCGTCCCGATCACGTCCCGATTCTTGCTGCAACCGGCTGCCGGTATCTGCGTCCGCTCTACTACCCGGGAGTCGTGCGGGTGGAGTCGATGGTTACCGAAGTCAAACATACGAGCTTTCTGATCCGGCACACGATCCTTGATGACGCGGGAAATACTGCTGCAACGGCAGAGGATGTGCTGGTGTACTTCGACTACCTGCATGAAGAGAAGACGTCGGTTCCGGATGCGCTTCGCGCCCGGTTATCTGCATGAACTTTTTTTGAAAATCTGTACCGATAGAAACTTATCTTTTGCAGGGAATCAGTATGTCACTGATGAAAAATCCCTTCCATGTGATGTTCATCCCGACGCTCGGTTGCCCTGGGCAGTGCAAATACTGCTGGAGTTCGGATGTGAACTCGCCGAAGATGACCCGAGAAACCGCTGAGGCGATCGTCCGGTGGCTGGAGCCGCTGCGGGATCAGCGGGTGACCTTTACCTTTCACGGCGGCGAGCCGCTGCTTGCCGGTGCTGAGTTCTATCGGACCGTCCTGCCGCTGATCGCATCCCGTCTTGCGCATCTGTCGCCGGAGTTTGCGATGCAGACGAACCTCTGGCTGATGACCGATGAGCTTGCGGAGATTCTCGCCGCGTATCAGGTGCCGCTCGGCTCTTCCATCGACGGGCCGGAGACGCTGACCAACTATCAGCGCGGCGACGATTACTTTGCGCGAACCATGGCCGGCTACCGCATTGCGACCGCCCACGGACTTCTCGTCCGGTTCATCTGCACCTTCACCAACTCGTCGGTTGCACAGAAGGAGGAGATTGTCAGATTCTTCCGCGAACAGGGCTGGGTCATGAAGCTGCATCCCGCACTGCCGTCCCTGAAGGGAGACAATCCGAATGAGTGGACGTTGTCTCCCGAAGAGTACGGGGAGCTTCTTGTCTATCTGCTGGATGAAGCACTTCTGCACGCGGATGAGTTTGAGATCATGAACATCAATGACCTCTGCCGGTGCGTGTTTACGCGGAGCGGGAGTGTCTGCACCTATGCGGACTGCATGGGAACAACGTTTGCCGTGGGTCCGGACGGCGCAATCTATCCCTGCTACCGGTTTGTGGGAATGCCCGCGTGGGTGATGGGCATGGTGTATGACGCACCGTCCATTGATGAGCTGATGGCATCCCTTGCCGGACAGCGGATGCTTGTGTTCAGGGATCATGTGGATTCGGCCTGCCGGTCCTGTGCCCACATTGCCTACTGTCGCGGCGGCTGTCCGTACAATGCTCTTGCCGGGACGTCGGCGCAGGTGGAGGGCGTTGATCCGCACTGCACCGCATACAAGCGCATCTTCGATGAGATAACGTCCAGGATGGAAGCCGAGATGGCTGCAGGAGCGGCAGCGGCCGTTCCTGCGGCGGCACGCATGTCGCGGGTCCGGCGGAAGGCAAAACCGGGTGTGATGACGCTCGTCAAAAAGATCGTGGAGCAGTAAGATGAAGTTTCTGTGTCCGCTTGTGGTGGTAAAGGACATTGCCGCCTCGGTCCGGTTTTACCAGGAGCTGTTCGGCATTGAGATAGAGTATGACTTCGGGGAGAACGTCTCGTTTGCCGGAGGGCCGGCACTGCAGTCCCTGGGTTCGTTTGCGCAGATGACCGGTGTATCGGAAGAGACGATCTTCTGCCGCCCGCACAACATGGAGCTGTATTTCGAGGAGGAGGAGTTCGATGCCTTCGTCTCCCGCCTGAAGGCGATGCCGGGTATCCGGTATGTCCATGATGTGGTTGAGCATCCGTGGGGGCAGCGGGTTGTTCGCATCTATGATCCGAATCTGCACATGATTGAGATCGGGGAGAGTATGGAGGTCGTGATCCTCCGCTGTCTTGCAGGCGGCATGAGTGTGGAAGAGACTGCGGCAAAAACCCAGCATCCTCTTGCGATGGTGGAAACGGTCCGAAACTCCGGTCTCTAATTTTTTTGTGTGTTGCTGCGTGAATGACTGGCGGGTGCGGTTTTATGTGAGTAACCATTGGGTACTCTGCCGGTCCCTCGTATTATCCATAGAGTATATATTCCCTCAAACGATACTGAAAGATCATCAGAACAGGTGAATACGTCATGGGAAAGATGGAGAACAAAGTCGTCCTCATCACCGGCGGCGGAAAAGGTATCGGATTTGGCATTGCAACAGCATTCGCAAAAGAAGGTGCGAATCTGATTATCACCGGCAGAACCGTGTCGCGGCTGGAGGACGCACAGAAGACACTTGAGGCCTACGGCGTATCGATCCTGCCGGTCGCCGCCGATGGCGGACATGAAGACGAGGTGAAGGCCGCGGTCAAAGCGGCGGTTGACCGGTTCGGGAAGATCGATGTGCTGATCAACAACGCCCAGGTCTCCGCCTCCGGCGTGATGCTCGCCGATCACACGAAAGAGCAGTTTGATCTGGCGATCAACTCGGGCCTGTATGCCGCGTTCTTCTACATGCGGGAGTGCTTCCCGTATCTGAAGGAGACGAAAGGAAGCGTCATCAACTTTGCATCGGGTACCGGTCTTTTCGGCAAACCGGGGCAGTCCTCGTATGCCGCGGCAAAGGAAGGCATCCGCGGCATGTCGCGGGTTGCGGCAACCGAGTGGGGACCGTTCGGCATCAACGTAAACGTCGTCTGCCCGCTGGTCTACACCGAGTCGCTGGATCAGTGGCGGCGCGAGTATCCCGAGGTCTACGAGCAGACCATCAAAGGTATCCCGCTCGGCAGATTCGGGGACCCGGAAAAAGACATCGGCAGAATCTGCGTATTCCTTGCATCCGAGGACGCCGCCTACATCAGCGGCGAGACCTTCACTGTGCAGGGCGGCAGCGGGCTTCGGCCATAACTTTTTTTACCGATCATTTCTGATTGGATCAATTGTGTCCCCTTCTTCTGCGAGCCTTTCCGGCCCGGCGTCTCTTCTGTACACATCAAACCTATCCTCATAATCACACCAAACGATACCTTTTAAAAAATTCGTAACATTAATCCCAATAAAATGTACAACTAATAACACACATGAAGAATTTACAGCGCAGGCTTCCCGCAGTTCATGGACACAGCCAGATCTATGGGAAGATTCTCAAAAACTTCCTTATCTTCCTCGTGTCGATGCTTCTTCTTTCCCTCATTGTATTTACCTTTGCCCGGCTTGCCCCCGGCGATCCGCTGGTGGCATTCTACGGAGATGCGATCGAAACAATGAGTCAGGCAGAGCTCGATGCCGCACGTATGCGGCTCGGTCTGGACGGGCCGCTGCATATCCAATACATCACCTGGCTTTCCGGAATCCTTGTCGGAAACTTTGGTCTGTCTCTGCAGTACAAAATTCCCGCGATGGATGTTATTGCCCCGCTGATCGGCAACACCCTGATCCTGGGAGTAACCGCCTACCTTCTGGTCTTCTTCTTCGCGCTCCTCCTCGCGGTTGCCTGTGCCCTGCATGAAGACAGCCTCTTTGACCGGTTCGTCTGTAAACTCGGGACCGTCACCTACTTTATCCCCGCGTTCTGGCTCGGTCTGGTACTGGTGTTGATCTTCAGCATCAACCTCGGCTGGTTCCCCAGCAGCGGTGCCTATGACTACGATCAGAGCGGCAACATTCTCAACCGCCTGCATCATCTGATTCTCCCGCTGATCGTCATGATAGCCAGCCACATCTGGTACTATGCCTACATGATCCGCAACAAACTCCTTGACGAAAATCGAAAGGACTATGTTCTGCTCGCAAAGTCCAAAGGTTTGGGCAAACAGGAAATTGTCTGGAAACATTCCCTGCGAAACATTGCCCCGACCATTATCACCCTCATGGCAATCTCCATCCCGCATGTTCTCAGCGGCACCGTCATCGCAGAAGCCGTCTTCAACTATCCGGGAATCGGAAACATGGCGGTCAACGCCGCAAAGTATCATGACTACAACCTTCTGATGCTGCTGGTTCTCCTTATCGGCGGCATGGTCATCCTCAGCAGTATGGCCGCCTACACCATCAACGAGGTCATCGATCCCCGTATGAAAGATACCGGAGGCAGCGTATGGGAGGAGTAGACGGCACCCGGTTTACCGTTGTCGGCCCAAACTACCGGGAATGGACGCCGGCTGCCGCGCCCCGGTCCCGGTTTGCTTTCCTGCGCACGTATCCCTGGATCTCCATCGGTATCCTCTCGGGAATTGTTCTCGGCTGTATCTTCGCTGACCTGATCTGTATGCATGATCCCGCGATGTATTATCTTGACCATCTCAACGAAGCACCTTCGTCTGAGTTTCTGTTCGGAACCGATTCACTGGGACGCGACCTGTTCTCTGCCATCTGGTACGGCGGCCGCAGTTCCCTTGTTATCGGTATTCTGGGAATGGTCATCGTAACTGTTATCGGAGTCACCTACGGCTGTGTCAACGGCCTGGTCAACACCCGGGGAGATATCCTCATGCAGAGGGTAGTGGAACTGTTCCACAGCATTCCGACCATCCTTCTCTGTATTCTTCTGATGGCGGTTCTCGGTACCCAGAATGTATTCTCCATCTCGTTTGTCATTTCCGTGACCTCATGGTTCGCCCTCGCAAGAATTGTCCGCAGCGAAGTCCGGCAGATCCGGAACAATGAGTATGTCCTCGCCGCCAAAGCAATGGGATCGGATTTCTGGTACCTTCTTCGCATCCATCTGGTCCCGAACATTATTCCGGCCATCATGTTCGTCGTCATCTCCAGCATCAGCTCCTGTATTACCATGGAATCGACCCTGAGTTTCCTCGGTCTCGGTCTGCCGCTCGATGTCCTTTCCTGGGGAAGTCTGCTCTCGCTTGCAAACCGTGCCCTGCTTCTCAACACCTGGTGGGTAATTATCATTCCGGGTGTTTTCCTTGTGGTAACTCTGAGCTGTATCACCTCGATTGCGAATTATTTCCGCACAGAGTCAAACAAAAAACCGAGCAGGATCTGAAACCACTCTTCTTTTTTGCTACGAAATTTTCTCTATATAATATTTATACCTCATTAACTACAATATCGTAATGCTTAGTGAATATGAATTATGAATTTAAAAATTCGTATTATCCCCGAGCGATAACTGTAGTCTCAATTCTGGGATGTGAAATCTGTGAAAAAACGAACAACGTCATTTATTCTGTGCTGTATTGTTGCAGTGCTGCTTCTCACCATTTCTGCGGGTTGTGTTGGAACCGGCGGAACTACCGAAGATGTCTCACTGAAAAACACTCTGG
>JAISHD010000009.1 GCA_031262705.1 Methanocalculaceae archaeon
ACTCGCTGACGATCATGTCAGTGGAGGAGAAAACGGTGGACGGCATTTCCGCAACCGGTCTGTCCTCAAAGGATATGCGCGATATTGAGGCGGCGATACGTTCGGCCACCACGGACTACTCGCTGATTCCGATGTATCAGGGATCAAAGGTGATGAAGTTTCAGAACAAGGAGTTCAGTGCCCAGATCTACGGTTTTGAACCAGGCGATATTCCCGAACAGGTGACAATTCAGAGCGGAAAAGTCCCCCGCGGTACCGAGGGTGTTCTGATCGGTGAACAGCTTGCCGAGGATCATGATCTCCGCATCGGCAGCCGGCTTACGATGACGGACAAGAACGGCGCGACAACGGCAGTGCGTGTTGTGGGCATTCTGGAGAACTCCGGTATGTCGCTGACATTTTCCACTGACAGGGCAATTGTCGGGACGGCGGCCTGGTATGAGTCAATCGTAAACACGCACAATCTCTACAGCTCTGCAATGGTGAAGACCGGCGATCTGAATAATCTGGACGCCATCTCCTCCGCAATTGAGAAGCGGCTGAACGGCCGGGCCGACCGGGACACGGACGACCGTGTGGAGATTACGGATGCCCGACAGTTTGCGGAGATGATGCAGGAGGGGCTGGGTATGATCTCGCTGTTCCTTGTTGCTATCGGCGGCATCTCTCTGCTGGTTGCAGCGGTTGCCATCTTCAACGTGATGCTGATGAGCGTGAACGAGCGTATCCGGGAGATTGGCATTCTCCGCAGTATCGGTACGCTGCGCAATCAGGTGTTGCTGATGTTTCTGTATGAGGCGGCGATCATCGGCCTTATCGGTGCGATGATCGGCGGCGTCATGAGTGTCGGCGCATCGGCCGTCGTGATCGGTCTCTTGTTCGGCAATATCGATCTGATGTTTGCGCCGTCGGTTCTTGTCTATATCCCGTACGGTATTGTGATCGGTATTCTGGTCTGTCTGCTGTCGGGTCTGTATCCGGCATGGAAGGCGGCGAATCTGAATCCGGTGGAGGCACTGGCTTCAGACTGAGATAGTTTGCAGGATATGCAGGGTTGTATGCATATTTTGCGCCAATCTTTTCCCTTTCATTTTGTTTGTTTTTCAAATTGCGGATGATTAAAAAAAGTTAGAAGAAGCCGGAAAGTTTTCCCGCCGCAATCCGTGCCGCATCAAACGCCGGATTGTCAAACAAATCCACCGGGCCGGAGAGTTTTCCATCAGCAACCGAAAAACCGAGCGCCACCACTGGGACAACACCTTTGGCCACGGTTCTGCCGTCGCAGAGGCTCACCGGACAAAGAACCCCTTCCGGCGACATGCGGGGATGGGCAAACACGCCGCAGAGCTCTGCGGTGGCCGGATAGGGATGCTCTGCGCGGGTGATCATCACCACGCCTGAACCGGCTGATGCCGCAGGCGTGTCGGCATCAGCAGCGACACCCACTATTGCAGAACTCTTTGCCGCAGCAATCAGCCGGTGCAGATCCGGCGGCGTCTGAAACATTGCTGCATCCTCGGTGCAGAACACAAAGCCCGTCCCGTCCGCAAGGGAGGATATTGCAAACGGATCGGCAAACTGGGAAAGCAGAACAGGGTTCCAGAACGCAGGATCCTGCGCATCTGCAAGAAACAGCACAAACGGCTCGCTCTCTCGCTCCGCAAACGACAGACCGCACATCGCGGGCTTCAGGTCGCGGGAAAACAGCCGCCGCTTGCCTGCCGTCTCCGCAGCCGCGGCAACTGCCGCATCCTTCAGAACCGTAACCAGCGGTGACGCCCCGCCCTCTCCATGCACCATTACCAGCACCAGCCGGTCAGCAATATGCGTCACCAGTGAATCCGTCAGGAGCGACCCTTCCGCCTCCTTCAACACCTTTGCCGCCCTCTGCAGCACATCCGGAAATATCGCCGCAGATCCTGCAATGCCGCCGAGCGGCAGAGCACACACGGAAATTGTCGTTGCCATACGTTACGCACTGTGAATCTTTTCAATTGCCTCAATCATGCCGCGGCTGCCGACATAGATCGGTGTTCTCTGGTGCACCTTTGCAGGCACCACTGTAAGCGTACTCGAAACACCGTTTGAAACAGCCCCGCCCGCTTGTACTGCCAGAAATCCGATCGGATTGGCCTCAAACACCAGCCGCAGCTTTCCGTCCGGTGACTTTGTCGTCGGCGGATACGCATACACACCTCCGTACTTCAGCACCTGATGGAAGTCCGCAACAAACGAACCCGAGTACCGGTTCTTGCCGCCCGCCGCCTCAATATCTGTGATAAACTTTGCATGCTCCGGCAGCCACTCCGTCCGAAGACCGCCTGAGCCGTAGAGGTTTCCTTCCGGAATCCGCACATTGTCTGCAAGCATCTGATACACGCCGTCGCTGTTCTGAGCAAAGATCGCAACACCGCGTCCGACCGAGAGCGTGAGTGTTGTCATCGGGCCGTACAGAATATAAAATGCAGCTTTCAGATTCTTTCCCGGCTGCAACACATCGCCGTTGTAGATTCCCACAATTGTACCGACGCACAGGTTCACCGAGATCAGGGAGGAACCGTCCAGCGGATCCATCACCACCGAATATTTTGAGGATGAGGAGAATGTGGTAATGTCATCCTGTTCCTCGGAGGCGACCGCACGCACAAGTCCGCTCTTTGCAAGGACACGGGTAATATGCGTATCGGCCCAGGTATCCATCGCGGCCTGCTGCTCTCCGGATGCATTTGTTGAATCAGCATAGCTTTGATTGCTGATAAACGCAGCACGGATGGGTACCGCCTGCTCCGCGATCAATGCAATTATTTTACTGAGATCTTCATATACGCCGGAGTTCTTCAGATATTCCTGTAGGGTCGTCATGAATATTCACTAACTTATATATTGGACGTGAACGGTAATAAGGGATTCATCGTCTGCAAACAGAAGCACTATATGTGCCGTTTGCAGATGAGTACAGGAATGACCGATCTCCCCGCAGACTTTGACACCTTCTCCGAATCACACCGGGAAAACTTTCTGAGGGTTCGTGAGCTTTCCCATGAAAAGCCCATTGTCGGCACGTTCTGTACGTTTGTTCCCCGTGAACTGATCCGTGCCGCAGGAGCGGTGCCCATCTCACTCTGCGGCGGAACGGACGCCACCATTCCCGCAGCAGAAGCTGACCTTCCGATCAACTTCTGTCCGCTGGTGAAGTCCAGCTACGGATCACTTCTCGGCGGCCGCTGTTCTTACTCGCACTTTGCAAAGCTGATCGTAGGCGAGACGACCTGTGACGGCAAGAAGAAGATGTTTGAGTACATCTCTGAAGAGGTTCCGGTGCATGTGATCCATCCCCCCAGATGATCAATGAGGACGGCATCGCTCTTCTGACGATCGAGTTCAGAAAGTTTGCAAAACGGCTGGAGGAGAGCTTTGGCGTAATCATCACGGATGAGATGGTTCACGATCAGATTCGTGTATTGAATGCAGAGCGGCGGGCGCTCGCAGATGTTTATCATCTTGCAAGAGAGGATCCGCCCCGGGTTTCCGGCAGGGAACTATTTGATATGTTCAACTCCTCTACGACCTCGTTTGATTCCGACGAGAAACTTACAGAACTTCACAGACTCAAAGAAACATACACCGCCCGACCGATTCCTGTCCGGCATCCGAAACGTATTCTCCTCACCGGATCCCCAGTAACCAAAGCAACAGTCAAAGTCATCGATGCAATAGAGTCTGCCGGAGGAACGGTCGTATATCTTGAAGGCTGCATCGGTTCACGGGCAACTGAACTCCTTGTGGACGAGGAAAATCCCGATGTCTATGACGCACTTGCCCACAAGTACATCAGAATCCCCTGCTCCTGTATGACGCCGAACACTGCCCGGCTTGGGATTATCGGGGAAAAGATCGATGAATACCAGGTTGACGGTGTAGTTGACATGGGTCTTGTCGCCTGCCATACCTTCAACGCGGAGAGTACAAAACTCCGCGAGTATGTGTCAGAGGTGAAAAAGACTCCTTTCATGCATCTGGAGACTGACTATTCCTGTGCCGATACCGGCCAGCTTTCAACCCGTCTGTCGGCATTTTTGGAGATGCTGTAAGATGTATTCGCTGGGTGTTGATGCAGGTTCGCGGTACACGAAGTTTGCTTTGATGCAGGATGATACAGTTGCCCAACTGGCGATTGTTCCGTCCGGCTGGAACACGCGGGAACTCACCGGGAAGATGTGCGGTGAACTGATGCAGAAGCACGGGATTTCGCGAGCGGAACTGTTCATTACGGCGACCGGCTACGGTCGCGTCTCGGTTGAAGCAGATGCGGCAGTCACCGAAATCACGTGCCATGCGCTGGGGGTTCATTATCTGAATCCTGCGGTGCGGACGGTGATTGACATCGGCGGTCAGGACAGCAAGGTCATCGTCTGTGATGAAAACGGAGCTGTTGCGGATTTCATTATGAACGACAAGTGCGCCGCGGGAACCGGGAAGTTTCTTGAGATGATGCTTGAGACCCTCGGTGAGACGTTTGCAACGCTGGATGATGCGATCGAAGAGGCGGTTCCGGTCAGGATTACGAGTACCTGCGCGGTTTTTGCCGAGTCCGAGGTCATCGGTCTGCGGGCGTCCGGGGCAAACCGTGCAGATATTCTTGCAGGCGTCATCGCATCCGCTGCCGAGAAGGCGGCAGGTCTTGCGGCACGCATGCGGGTTGCAGACGTTGTCTTTCTCTCGGGTGGGCTGTCCGCAAGCAGTGCGGTCCGCACTGCTCTGGAGGAACAGCTGAATCGTCCGGTGGCTACCTCTCCCGATGCGCAGTTTGCCGGGGCAATCGGTGCGGCGGTGAAGGGATTTACTTCATCATCTTGATCTTTATCACGATGTGCCGGTGTGGCTCACAGGAAACAGGCAGGATGCTTTTTTACACACAAACAACGCGAATGCACACCTTCAGCACACTGGTTCGTTGTGCGTTATTCTTCCCTTTCGGGAGTTGTTTCGAACTCTCATCCAAATCTCAGGACTACTTCCCCGCTTCTGTTTTCCAGGAAAATGCGATGCGAACTATTACCTGACATCACAAGGTACTGCTTTTCAAAAAAGAAAAAAAATTAGTTGTCGCCGTTCTCTTCCGCAAACCGCTCAAGCTCGCGGTTGCGGAGTTCGGCACGTTTGATCTTGCCGGAGATGGTCTTCGGCAGTTCGGCAACAAACTCGATCAGACGCGGATATTTGTAAGGAGCAGTAGTCCGCTTCACGTAATCCTGAATATCCTTCATCAGCTTCTCCGACGGCTGGTATCCATCATGCAGAACGATGAATGCCTTAATCACCATGCCGCGAATGGAATCGGGACTTCCGACCACCGCGCTTTCTTTGACCGCCGGGTGTTCAAGAAGTGTGGACTCCACCTCAAACGGACTGATCCGGTAACCGGAGCTCTTGATCACATCATCGTTTCTGCCGACGAACCAGAAGTAGCCGTCCTCGTCCAGATATGCCTTGTCACCGGTGTAGTACCAGCCGTTGACGAACATCGCCGCATTCTCTTCAGGATTGTCAAGGTACTCGCAGACAAGACCTGCAGGTCTCGGGTTTAACGAGATGGCAATTCTGCCGGTTTCTCCCTGCGGGACCTCGTTTCCGTCGTCGTCATGGAGCTGAATGTGCCAGCCGGGGACAGGCTTGCCCATCGAACCCTGCTTGACCTCCATACCCGGCATCGTTGCAATACAGCAGCAGGTCTCGGTCTGTCCGTACCCCTCGCGGATCATAAGACCGGTTCCTTCCTTCCAGATGCGGATAACCTCCGGGTTCAGCGGCTCGCCCGCGCTTGTACAGCTACGCAGTTCACTGAACGAGAACTTCTTCAGATCCGCGATGATCAGCATCCGGTAGATCGTCGGCGGTGCACAGAACGATGTAATGCCGTACCGCTCGATCAGCGGCAGAAGCTCGGTTGCATGGAACTTCGTGCGGTAGTCATAGACAAAGATGCATGCGCCGCAGATCCACTGACCGTAAATCTTGCCCCAGCCGCATTTCGCCCATCCGGTATCCGACACCGTAAAGTGTACATCGTACTCGGTTAAGTCATGCCAGAACTTTGCCGTCACCGTCTGGCCGAGCGGGTGGCCGTAATCGTGCAGCACCATTTTCGGGTCTTTGGTGGTTCCGGAGGTGAAGTAGATCAGCATCGGATCGGTTGCAAGCATCCTGCGGCCGACACTGCTGACAAGTTTTGTAGAGACTGGAGCCGGATACAACAGTTCGTTCTGGTAGCCGATCCACGGGGTCGGCAGCCGCTCACCGGGTTTATCGTCCACCAGCATGCGGAGCTGGAGGTTCGGACAATCGGCTGCAACTTCATCAACCTTGTCCATATTTTCGCTGTCGGTGATAACCATCTTGAAGCTGCCGACCTTCATCCGGTAAGCGATATCCTTTACTGTCAGCATGTGGGGCGAGGGACAGAACACTGCGCCCAGTTTCATGATGCCGAGGACTAAAATCCACCACTCAGGAACGCGCGGCAGCATCAGAAGGACACGGTCGCCTTTCTGAATGCCGAACTTCATCAGAATGTTTGCGGCCTCATTTGAGTGGACCATCATGTCCCAGAAGGTAAACTTCTTTTCAACACCCTGTTGGTTTACCCAGATCATCGCTAAGTGGTTGCGATCCTTTTTGGCCCAAGCATCGACCACGTCAAACGCGAAGTTGTAGTACTTTGGCGCGACAAGAGAGAACGTGCGGTACGTCTCTTCATAATTGCCAATGTTGCCCCCGATGATTGAGGCACCTTGCGTCTCTGTCATGGTTATTGTCCTATATGAATGGGACGTCTCAGGTAATTAATGCAAGCAGGACCGAGAGGTACATTCAGGCCGGGACGGTGCATAGGACGCGAAGTATTATGCTTGCATCTCTCGTATTAAATAGAGATGGATGGGAAAACATACGATTCGCTGAAGATCGAAAATATCGTTGCGTCCGGCGTAATCGCAGATGAGATTAATCTGGCAGAGATTGCCGAAAAGATTGACGGTTGTGAACTGAACACCAAACGGTTCCCCGGCGCAGTTTACCGTATCAACGAGCCGAGAATGGCATCTTTGATCTTCTCCTCGGGAAAAGTGGTCTTAACCGGCATCAGAAACGAGTCCGCGCTTCAGGACGGTCTTGAGATCATCCTGAAATCCCTCAAAGAGGCAAGCATAATAACACTGGACGTCCCCAAAGTTGCGGTGACGAACATTGTCTGTTCCTATGATATTGGCAAGTTCATTAACCTGAACCGTGTTGTGGCAACCCTATCCCTTGAGGAAATTGAGTACGAGCCGGAACAGTTCCCGGGTCTTGTCTACCGCATTAAGGACCCGAAGATCGTCGCGCTTCTCTTCTCCTCAGGAAAGATCATCTTAACCGGCGGCAAGAACCTTGACGATCTCCGCCGCGGCCTTGACTTCCTTGAAGAGCGTCTGGAAACCATGTTAAAAGAACAGAAATAATGCAGGATGCATCCCGCATCCGTCAGGACGTATCTTCAAAAAACCGGGTTGTTTCATCAACATATCCCCGAATCTTTTTTCGGAACTGCTGTTTTCGTACCCGATGGGAAAATAACAGTCTGATGCATGGACAAAATAGTTAATCCGACCAGAACCGGTGGGTCTGGACAAACCTTCTCTCAGCCTTCAGGATTTCACGGTAGAAGTTATCGCCTGTTGCAAACGTGTTCAGAATCCGCGCCGCAGCCTCAGGACCCACACCGCGTCCGGCAAGCGCGATGATAGCCTTTTTCCCGCTGGAGAGCACCATGTTTGCGTTGCGGATCATCCGCGCCTCTGCTTCACGTTCCTCTGTACTCTTGTTCTTCTTTTTCATCGCCAGATACATCTTTTCGTCGTAGGGTTTGAGAACCGCAATCAGCCGTGCGCCGCAGACAGGACACTGCGGCTTATCAGGAGCGCGGCCTACCTTGGTACGGCTCTTCCATCCTTTGCAGTGCATGCACGCAAGTACGATGTTCTGCTCATCGATACGGTGTTTCACACTCGCAATAATCGCCTGATCCTCGCCCGGAGGTACAATCACATCCCTGCCGGTGAAAAGGCCCTCAGCGCCGATAATGGACAGACGGCTTGTTGCCGTCTCCATGCTGTGATCCCGGATCATCTGCACCACAAGACGGGCATGTTCCACGTCCATATTTGAGAAGAACAGCTCGCGGAACGCCTCTTTTTCAATCACCGTACCGTCGAAGAGATCCAGCAGACGGCTAATGCTGATCTTTTCATAGTCGGCGTCCGCGTCAATTGCGCCGAACTTTTTCGCCACCTGCACGAGTTTCCATTTGTAGAGAGCGGTCTTCTTGAGA
>JAISHD010000033.1 GCA_031262705.1 Methanocalculaceae archaeon
CGGTATCCGGGGTTTACGAACGATGCCTCGATCGGGATTGTTGAACCCGCTTCCAGCATCACCTTCCCGGTGTAGGCGATCATCGCACCGTTGTCCCCCATGTACACACGGGGCGGTGCCATGAACCTTGCGCCGCGTTCCTCGCACATGATCCGCAGCATCTCCTGTAAGCGGCTGTTCGCACCAACACCGCCGACAAGAATCACCTCATCCTTGCCGGTGTGGGCAAGTGCACGTTCCGTCACCTCGACACACATCGCAAACGCCGTCTCCTGAAAACTGCAGCAGACATCCTCCATCGACCCGCCGCGCGCGGTTGCGTCCTTTGCCGCACTCATCAGACCGGAGAATGCAAGGTCCATTCCCTTCACCGTGTAGGGAAGAGGGATGTAGGATCCTTTCTTTGCCGTCTCCTCAATGATCGGCCCTCCCGGATGCGGGAGATCATGACTGCGGGCGAACTTGTCCAGCGCATTGCCAAGGCCGATGTCCAGCGTCTCGCCGAAGATGCGGTAGCGGCCGTTCAGGAAACCGAGCACCTGCGTGTTTGCACCGGATGCATACAGCACGATCGGGTCGGCAAACCTCGTGTACCAGCGACCGATCTCCACATGGGCCACACAGTGATTCACCCCGATTAACGGCACACCGTACTTCAGGGCAAGCGACCGCGCCGCAGTCGCAGCCGTCCGGAGAGACGGGCCAAGGCCGGGACCTATCGAAAACGCCACACCGTCGATCTCATCGCCGGCTTCGGCAAGAACCTTCCCAATCACCTCTGCGGCAACCGCCGCATGATGCTGGGCTGCTTCGCGCGGATGAATTCCCCCGTGCGGAGGCACATATGGTGAGGAGTGAAGACAAACCAGATCCTCATCAAAAACAGCGGCACTGAAGTTCCATGCTGTCCCTTCAATGCCAAGAACCCTTGTTTCGGGCATAATAATGTATTTTATTGCTTAAACTCAGTATATCCGCACTTTCCGCAGGCAAAGCGGTCCTTGTGCTCGCCCATGAATACACCCGGGCCGCAGCGGGGGCAGTGGCGGTGCGTGGTGGTTGCCTTTCCCTGTCCGTCAACGGAGTAGAGCTCACTGCGCTTCTGTGACTCTTTTACTGCCTTCTTTGCTGCCATGGTTTTACTCCTCCTCAGCTGCTTTCGGCTGGCCGCGGGCAATCAGGTATTCGCGTTCGGTTGCTTTCAGTGCTTCCGGAGAGTCGTAAATGCGTGCAACACCGATAACTGCTCTTGCTCCGAACCGTCCCTTCAGCGGAGAGAGGATGAGGTTTTCGACCGGGGTATTCTGCATAGCTGCGATTTTTGCTCCGATATCTGCACGTGCAGGGGTTGCGCCGTCATACGTGGCGGTGAATGCAACCTCGTTACGGCTTAAAAGCTCGTTTCTGGTATTAGAGGTGATCTTAATCTCCATCGATATCCCACAAATATTGGAATGCAGTATATTTAATACTGGTGTCTTCTGCCATTCGGACAAAAACCGATTTCATCGGTTCGGACTCGGTTGATGAACATACAGAGAGTGTGGACGAACTCCAGATTAAAAACACGCAGATCTCAAACAAGAGGGTCGGGTTAGACAGATACAAAACAGGACAACAGATCAGCAGCGCGCTGCCGCAGTGCAGGCGTCACTTCACAAACCACGACGCCTTCATTCGGTTGACCGTAGAGAATCAGCGCACCGTCGGGCAGAAGTCCGATAAGCGGAAGAACCGCCAAGTCCTCTTCTCCTTCCACCATAATCACACAGGGTGCTGCTTTGACAGCTTCAGCAAGTACTGCCGTCAGTTCATCCGTGATTACGCCGGCCGGATTTATCACCCGCAAAATATGATGTGAAATCTCCGGCATCGCAAGATAGGGGGAGCGCATGGTAAATCCGTCGATAACACCTACTGCAGGAATAATGCCGCGGGCAAGTGCCGAGTGCGTAACAACATCCCCTACTGTACAGACCATCCTGCCGGAGAGCTGCGGAACAATATCGGAAAATTCTGGAAAAAGGGTGCCGATGGGCTGTTTGAACAGTCCCCGGTGTTCCGACGGGAGAACAAGCATTATCGAACCTTAAGAGCGTAGCGGCCGTTGTATTCGATGTTCATCTTCTTTGCAACATCCGAGTGGCGGGAGTCAATGATGACCAGATATCCGAACCACTCCGTTGTCAGGGCATTCCCCTGACACTCCGGACAGATTGTCTTGTCGGCTTCCAGCACCTTGTGGCAGGTACGGCATGCCTGCAGCAGTTTCTTCTGAGTCCGTTTCGGTGCCATTACTTCCGCTCCTTCTCCGCCTTCTCGCGGTTGCGCTCATCCTGAAGCCAGGCAAGCGTACCAAGACCCGGCTGGCGCATGGTCAGACCGATCTTCGACTCGCGCGGCTCACGTTCGTTCAGCGACAGGGCCACCACACGGGCGCGCACCGTATCGCCGACCGCGATCGTTCTGCCGGTGTCCTTGCAGACAAGGCGGGAGTTCTTCTCATCGTAATCGATGTACTCATCGGTGATCTGACTCATGTGCAGCATCGCATCAATAGGTCCGAGCGAGATGAATGCGCCGAAGCTCGTCGTCTCCACCACAATACCTTCAATGATCTCCTGAAGGGACAGACGGAGTGTTACCGCTTCAAAGTCCACATCATAATACACCCCGCCGTCGCTGTAGATGATCTCTCCGTCACCGACACGGTCAACGCCCGTGACTGCAATGAAGATACCAATCTCCTTGTCAACGCTTCCCTCGAACTGCTCCTGCAGCACATCCAGAATAACGGTGTTCAGATCCTCGCCCATACGTTCCGGCGGGACCCTGACCTTATCGTTTAATTTCAGTTTGTAATACATATCCTTGCTCCTCGTCGAATTATTTTCCAATCAGCTCGAGTCTGGACCGTGACCGGAGTACAACAACCGGAATGCGCAGACTGAGCAGGCGGTCTTTCAGCTTTTTATCATTGGTCACTACAACAGCATTAAACATCTCTGCGGATCGGATAACCTTATCATCCACCGGGACTTCATCCTCATACGGAGGAAGAACCGTGCAGCGCGCCGCAACTGTCAGACCAAACCGTGCTGCCGCCGCATTGTTCCCGCGTCCCTGTGCAAGACCGCGCAGCTCGTACACCACCTCGGCAGGTACGAGTGCATCGTATCCCCCGAGCAGTTCGCGCAGACCCTCAAACAGGTCCACGCCGAACTGCGCGGGCATCATCAGAGCGTTTGTGTCCAGAACAACCGTTACTCGGTCAGGACACCCATGCCGATCAGACGCCATCTGCCACCGACCTGCCGGCTGATTGCAATACGGGACCCAAGCTCCGCACAAACCGGACGCTTGAGAATAACCTCTGCCTGATTCTTCTTCGCCGCCATGACAATACCGACCGTGACAGCCGTGCCGACGGACAGCATCAGCGGCTCTTTCAGCCGCAGCGGGTCGATGTTCTGTTCGGATGCGGACCCTACCACACGATCCATTAAGGTCATGTCAAACTTCAGTTTATCCCATACCGGCGGAAGAGAGCCTGCCGCGCCGGCAACCTGACCGACAAGCGTATCACTCTTCGTAATTGCCGGGTCAAGTTTCGTACCGATAGCGGACAAACCACCCGGGGTTGCGACCAGAACCTTGTGGGATGCCTTGTTCATGGAGGTAATTTTGGTTGTAATCGGCTCCCATTTTGCCTTGTTTTCGGACATGTACTGCCGTCCGGGGCGGATCTCAATGTCGTCGCCTTCGTGGAACACGCCGCAGATCAGAGACCCTCCGATGACTCCGCCCTTGATGTCACGCCAGGAGCTTCCCGGCCGGTTGACATCAAAGGATCGGGCAATCAGCATAATAGGCGGAACATCAGCATCACGTTCCATGTCAGGGATTGTGATGTTCAGCGCATCGATCAAAACACCGAAGTTGATCTTCTTCTGCGCGGAAACCGGAATGATCGGTGCATTCTCTGCAACCGTTCCCTTGACGAACGCTTTGATCTGTTTATAGTTTTCAATTGCCTGTTTCTGGGGCACCACGTCAATCTTATTCTGAACGATGACGATGTTTTTGATGCCGGTCAGCTCAAGAGCCATTAAGTGCTCTTTGGTCTGCGGCTGCGGGCACGGTTCGTTTGCGGCAATGACCAGCATCGCGCCGTCCATGATTGCAGAACCCGAAAGCATGGTTGCCATCAGGGTCTCGTGTCCGGGTGCGTCCACAAAGGAGACAGACCGTATCGGTTCGAGTTTTTCGCCGCAGATCGGGCATGTATCAGTATTAGACCAGGAATTTGCACCCTCACATTTGGGGCACTTGTAAAACGTCGCGTCGGCATAGCCGAGGCGGATGGAGATGCCGCGCTTCAGTTCCTCACTGTGGCGATCGGTCCATGAGCCGGTAAGCTGACTGACCAGGGTGGTCTTTCCGTGGTCAACGTGGCCTACCACGCCGATATTTACGTTTGGTATTGTAGGATCATGCAAAGAAACCAAAACCTCCTCAACCTTATATAATCGACCTCCGAACAGATATATTTGTGTGATAAACCGTCCCGGCTTTGTTTCCTAGTGTCTGGCAGACTTCGTATGACGAAAGTTCCTCTTGCATAAGATTACGTAAGAAGAATAAAATAGGAACAGTTCGATATAATAGTATATTATGGTAGGAGACTCGGATCTTTCACGCATAGGAATATCCCTTCCGCAGAACCTTTTGGACAAATTTGACGGTATTATCGGACTTCGTGGTTACTCTTCCCGTTCGGAAGGTATCCGTGATGCAATCCGCAGCTACATTACCTACTATGAATGGATGTCTGATGTCAAAGGCGAACGGCAGGGAGTGATTACCATGGTCTATGATCACGACCACCGCGGACTGATGCAGACGATCACCGAGATTCAGCATGAAAACCGTGAGACTATCCAGTCCACACTGCACGCACACGTGAATGACGAGCGGTGCCTTGAGGTGATCCTTGTCCGCGGCGACGGGGCGAAGCTGAAGGAAGTTGCAGAAAAGCTGATGGCACTCAAGGGTGTTGAGTCGGTCAAACTGACGACTATTCCGGTAAACTGATTTTTTTCAAAAGAGAGGAGGGAAAATTACCCTCCGCCTTCACAACTCTGATCGGTATTCTGCCAGGCAGATTCGTTCATCTCACGGAATCTCTTCTGTTCCTCCTCGAGATCTTTTTTGAAGTCATTATGTCTGGTTTCTTTGTGGGCAACCTCACTGATTGCAGTGAGCTGGTCGATACGATAGTACAGACCGGTACTGTCAAGCTCTGCAAAGGTGAATCCGTTTTCTTCGACGAATGCTACAATTTTCCCGACGGTTCCCGTTCTGCCGTACCGCACTGTCTGCCCGATTGCAGGCGTGCTCATGCTACTATGTTGGATGGTGCCGGAGTATAAAGATGTGGATTGCGATCCGCACTGGCTAAAAAAAGGGATCTGGTATTTTCCAGAGATCCGGTTCAGTTGATGGTAAGACCACGTATCACGGCCTCTTCGGAGACTTCGAAGGTCTTACCGGTGCCAACGATGGTATAGGGTCCTGTGGTCTTCACATCATATGAGCTGCCGGAAGTGGAGTACGGGACAACGAACTGTCCGTCCACGCTTGCCTGACGGTAGGTGAAGGTTCTGCCGTTGTTGGTGGTAACGTTCACCTCAATGATGCCGTCTCCTTTGATCACGGCTCCCGGCACGTACTCAAAGCTCTTGACCCAGGCTGTTCCGCCTGTAACCGGCTGGTTCGTGTACTGGCCGTTGGCCGTGACATAGTTCGGGGACTCGTGGACTAAGCGGAAGTGCTGCAGTGCCGGAACGGTTGTGCTCGGCAGATAGGCAGTAGCCGTGCTTGACGGGTTTGCGATCACATACGCGTGCTTTGTTGCAGGACCTGTTGCATTGATCTGGGAGGCGGCTGCCTGAGCCTCCTCCTCTGTTGCATACGGCCGAACCGCGGTGATGACCGGATAGCTGTATCCTGTTGATGAATCAGTCTCTACAACTGCAATGTCTCCGGGACTGGTCATGGAACCGTCGTAGTACTGAAGCCGGACGGTGAGTGTGTTGTAATACTCGGGTGTTTGAGCCTGTACACCGGAAAGCTGGCCGTTGTTATTCGGCTGCAGGAAGGTGTAGTAGTACGGGGTGAGCTGGGCAACCGAGTCATTCCAGATTGCCATTGCGCCGAACTTGCCGCCTGCCATCTGGTAGTCGGTCATCACATAGCGGGTGCCAAGGTGATCCAGTTTTTCCATTACGGCAGATTCATTCGTACTGGTCAGTACCGCAGCAGCACCGTACGGGCCTGCAACTCCTGCCTGGAACGGATTGCTGTTCGGGATGCGTTCTGCAATAGTGGTGATATAATGGCCGTAGTCCCACCAGGACATAACACCATAGGACTCTGACGGGTACTCGAATCCTTCGCCGTTGTAGATGGTGAGGTAGTCAACGCCGGTTTCCGGTGTCCCGGAGAGCATCCAGGTACATTCGGATATCCAATCTTTCTCGGTTCCGCCGTATTTACCGTAGCTCTCACCAGTCTGGACTGCGGTTACCGCAGAGGTTGCAACAAATGCGATTGCGATAACTGCAACGATGGCGCAGGTTCCGACCTTAATCCAGTCAGGCCCCGCAGTTGCCTTTGCACCCGCTTTTTTTCCTTTCTTTGCCGTTTTGTCTTCAGACTCATTCTGTTTTCTGCTTCCGGCAATCTGCAGGATGTCCTTTTCAGCGAAAGTGATCGCCCATCCGACAAACACTGCAGCAAGAAGCGCGATGCTTGCCGCAACATAGTACTCCCAGCGTACGTGCTGCATGGTGGCAAAGATCATCAGTGCAGACCAGATGAGGACAAAGAGTGCTCCCGGTTCTTCGTGCTTCCAGACACGGTAGAGGAGGCAGATGAATCCGCCCGCAGCCAGGAGGATGCCCCAGCTGAAGGAGTTGAACGCTCCCTGAATGGACCAGGATGCCATCTCGGCGATGGTGGACTGTGCTGCTGCCTGAGCGAAGAACTGGGTCAGAGACCCCATTGCGGACGCAAACAGGGAAGGGAGAACAACTGCAACACCTCCGAGAACAACGAGAACCAACACGGCAAGAGCAGCAGGGTAGTAATACCACTGGAGTTGTTTCTTTGCGGCTATCTTTGATATGATGTAGAGAACGATCGTTCCAAAAATCAGACCAAGATGGGCACAGAGTACTCCAAGTGAATATGATACGAAACTGAAACTGAGATTCTGAATCCCGTAGATCAACATGCCGATTACTACCACCACAAATGTAATCACGTTCAGAACAAGCAGATCTTCGGTTGGTTTTCCGGAACGATGGTTAATGATGAACTGAAGCAGCGTGAAGAGTGCAACGAACAGCCCGAACACGACCATGGTGGACATGGTCAGGAGACCAAGCAGGTAGGCAATACCGCAGATTACTCCGTATAATGCCGGAATCTTCAGGGTTGCATACTCTTTGAAATCGATTTTGTGATTATTGAGTGCATACAGAGCCACTACATAGAGAAGACAGAACAGTGTTGAGAACAGTGTTTCCGCGATGTGGTGATCCAGATGCCCGTACAGAGATCTTGACAGATACTGACCGCCGATTACGGCAATGAACAGAGCGGAGAAAAGTCCCGTCTTCCAGTTATCGATTCTGGCACCAAGCCAGTACATAACCGGGACCATTGCGGCACCTATCAGGGCAGGCACCCATCCGGCCGCATCAATTATCTCCGGACGTGTTGCAGCTCCGGCAAGTGCCGCAACTGCTGCTGCAATCCAGGTAAACAGCTGACCCCAGACGATATCCTGTCCCGTCGGGTACAGGGTCATTGGTTCAAAATGGATAAATCCAAAGTTATTTGCAAGCGCTACTTCAATCAGCCGCAGGTTGTACCAGGCATCAGGTCCTGCGATCATATCGCCGGTTCCGGCAAGATCCGGAAACGGAAGTATGCGTATCCAGAAGGCAAGTACTGTGAAGATGAGTACAAGCCCTCCAAGGATTCCGTAACGATATCGACGATCGTTCCAAAAACTCAGATCCATATATTATCTCCGCTTATACAGTTACTACTATTATATCTGCCAGAATATAAGTGGTTGCAGTAACAGGATTTGCTTTGTTGTGGTGTTTTCTGGCTCGTCCCTGAGTCCACATTCTAGTGATAACCTACTAATTATTTTTATACATTTTCGTATTGATTTCAATGTCTATTGTACCATCACTTTTCAACTCGCTCCCATTGGGGTATATTTTTTCTCCCAAAAAGGCCAACCAGCAGATAAAACTGATTCAACATAAAGGAAGATATTAGATAATTGGGTTTTATCAGAATGAGTGTTGCCGGTATACATTCCAGCACAGATATATATTCACAGAGAATGACTGGAAGTCCGCAAAGTGACGAGATGAAAAATATTCCTGCTCAAATCCCCCAATACAATCACAAAGCGGTATGATGAAGAAAGTGACGTGTTTTATTTAAGGGTTATATATTTAAATTCAAATATCCTATTCAGATAGGATATAGGCGGCACCTTTCAATCTTTTTCTGAGAGGTTGGGCCGTTTCATAATGAAATAATGGGTAAAACATGTTCTTGTATTTAGTAGCAATCGGATTTGGCATCGCAATCATCGCGATAATTCCCTATATTATCTATCTGGTCGGCGTAAAGTTCGGAAAAAAAATATCTGCTCTTCCCCAAACAGAGATTGTTTCTCTCCCCAATATCTCGATTGTCATCTGCTCCTACAAAGAAGAACGGAACATCGGAAAAAAAATACAGAGCATCAGTGACTGCAGTTATCCAAACGATAAAATAGAGGTTGTCATTGTCATTGATCAGGCTGATGACAATACCGAGGGAGTTGCCCGGGATACCTTGGAACATTCGGATCTTTCCTGGAAGATCCATGTTAATAACGAAAGAACCGGCAAAAACAAATCTCTCAATATCGGTATGGGCATGGCATCCAATGATATCATCATAGACACCGACGCAGATGTAATCTGGGATACCACAACTGTGGAGATGCTGGTCAGAAGACTTGTCAGTGAGGAAAAAATTGCCGCAGTCAGTGCGGATCTTCAGCCCTATGCAGCAGCAGATCGGGTTACCTCCATGGAAATGACATACCGGTCCTACTTTGGCAGAATGTCTGAATGGGAAAGTGCAAATGATGCTACGTACATTTTCAACGGAAACCTGATTGCACTCAAAAAAAGTGTCATCGACGGCATCACTGAATTCATCGGCCCGGACGATGCAAACATCGCTTTTGTTGCCATCCGGAAAGGATACCGTACCATCTATGACACTCAGGCAAAAGTGTATGAGGAGCTTCCGGAAAATATGAGCAAACAGTATTCACAAAAAGCCCGTCGTGCGAAGGGATTGATTCAGGCAACACTGGCAAATCGTGATCTGTTGAAGTTAAAGCGCCCGTTCTCCAAACTATTCTACCCCCTGAGAATCTGGATGTATGTGATAACACCGACACTGTTTTTTATTGGAGCGGGGGCGTTTGTTATCGGACTTTTCTTCGTGAGTCCCCTCATACTTCTCCTGCTGCTGCTTGCACTGGCTTTGATCAGTCTCGTCTGGAAAGGGAATCTCCTGACATCCTTCATAACCAATCAGCTGTATCTGCTTGCTGGTCTTTACTCCCCACGCAAAGATGCAGTTATTTGGGAGAGTACATCGAAAAAAGTGGGAGAATAATTTTTTTAATTTTTTACGTCCCGTACGGGCACCAGTGTTCCATTCCCAGTAGTGCCGCAGTCCCCGCCCATTCCGGACCGAGCAGCAGCATCTCTTTCCCCAAATCCCGTGCCTCCTCAATCTCCGCAAGGCCGTCCTCCGTCAGAAGTGCATCACCGGTTGCAACCACCAGATCTGCCTCCTCTACAAACAGCGCCTGACGAAGTCCGGGAATATCATCACCGATCACATACACCAGCCGTCCGGCGCAGCGGGCAGCAAGCTCCTCCAGACAGTCATCAAAGTTCACCGTAGGACAGGGCGCAAGCTTGCGGGTCAGCATCAGAAAGCCTGCCGCAACGGTCAGAGCACCTGCTGCTGCGGCACGCGTCTTCTCCGACTTCAGCGGCGCATCAAATAGATGCTCAAGCAGCATCTTTGCCGAAAACGGATCCGGAGAACTGATCTCCGCAACCCGTCCCCCGTACTCAACACCCATACACCGTCCGCGACAGAACCGGCAGATGTGATGCGACGGGAGGGGCGCATAGCGCAGATCCCCGTCCTCGCATCCCGCGCCCGCCGAAACCTCACGCAGGCGTACAACTGCATCATGCAAAATCATACAGTTTCCTCATCGATTAAAACAACCCGTGCAGGGGCTGCATCAGCCCCCGTAATCTTCAGCGGCAGTGCAATCATCCGGTACACACCGTCAGCCACATCCGTAAAATCCAGCAGTTCAATCACTATCACACCCGCTGCAAGCAGAATGCGGTGAACCGCATCACTGCCGATCGACGGCGTATCACAGCCGACAACCTCCACTCCGGCCCGCACAAGTGCAGCTGCCTCCTCCTCGGAAAGCTGCGGATACGCGGTATCCCCCTCACGATATCCCGATCGGAACAGAACCGCAGGTGTCGTCTCCGATACCAGCCCTCCGAAGGAAAGCAGTTCGGCGGTCGTAAACAGTTTTTCGGGCGGCAGCTCATCCACCCCTACTCCTGCCGCTCCGGAAAAATAATGCGCAGGCGCGTCGATGTGCGTTCCCGTATGTGTCCCGAGCGCCAGAGCAGAAATATACGACTCCCCTGACCGCAGGGGAGTCCGCACAAACTCCGGATCACCCGGATACACATACATCCCGGACGCAAGCGTCCGGGTCACATCGTATAGTTTCATACTCAGAATCCGTGATCCGCAGAATCAATCGCATCATCGATCTGCTTCTGCAGCGCATCCGGCAGACCCTCAATGCGCACATCAAGGAACCCGCGAATGATCGTTGCCGTAGCCTCTTCTTCCGAAAGACCGCGCGCCATCAGATACTCGATCTCATCGCGGGCAATCTTTCCGACAGCCGCCTCATGGGAAAGCTCCACATCCGTCACACGCCCATCGATCTCCGGAATCGCATGCATGATACCGTCCTTGAGAATAAGGCCGCGGCACTCAATGTTTCCCTTCGTCTGCGGCGCCGATCCGATAATTGCCCCGCGGGAAATAATCGTACCGCCGTTCGTAATTGCACGGGTGATTAACTCGGCGCTCGTCTCCGGCGCCTCAAGGATCGCACGCGAACCTGAGTCAATGTGCGATCCCGATCCTGCCACAATCACGCTGGAGAAACGGGCGACCGCCCCCTTACCGCGGAGATAAGCGGTCGGATACATCTGCACCATCTTTGTCGGTTTCATACAGACATAGTTCGAGATGAACGTTCCTCCTTCCTCAACAATGGAGGCCGTTCGCGGGAACACCTCGATCTCCTCGCCCCACGTATGAATCATAGTCGAAGTTACTTTCGCATCCTTGCCGACGTAAATCTCATTGACGCCGTAGTGTGCTCCCTCTTTTGTCTTCATGGAACTGGCGCATCCGGCGATCAGGTGAACTTCTGCGCCCTCCTCGGCGATCACAATATTGTGGACGGTCTGAATGGTATCGCCCTGCAGGAACATACAGCTCTGCAGAGGGAAGGTGGTCTTCGCACCTTTGCGGGCGATGATGACATAGCCACGCTGGGGATGGTCTGCGACGTACTTCGTGTACTGGTCTTTGTCTTTTGGGACAACGTTCCAGAAGTACTCCGAAAGCCATGCATACTTCTCCAGGGCCTTATCGATCATCATGACCTCAACGCCTTCGGCGTTGGATCCTGCGTGCAGAACATGGTCGTTGACAAGGAGGAAACTGCCTGCCCGGCCTTCAAGGGAATCGGTCTGAATGCCGGTTAAGGCCAGCCGTTCCCTGTCTTCTGTACTGATGGAATCAAATCCTTTCATTTCTGGCATGCGATACACTCCTTATAGCCGGACGTCTTCACACTCCGGAGAATCTCACGCGGGTTTCAGCTGCACCGCATCATACCGTCGATTAACACATGGCCGACATCCGCCTCAATATAGTCGAGAATGTAGCCGGTATGGGTAATGATGAGGCTGGACTTGGTACGGTTAATCATGTGCTGATCTTTTTCCAGAAGGCTTGCCGCAGCACCTCCGAGAAGTGCCATGTTCTCTACATCGACACCGCTTTCCGGCTCGTCCAGCATGACGAAAGAGGGTTCCTGCACCATGAGCTGGAGAATTTCACTGCGTTTTATCTCACCGCCGGAGAATCCGGCATTGACATCGCGGTCGAGGAATTTCGTCATATGCATGCGTTCTGCAAGGGCCGGAATCCGTTCCTCGCCGATCTTGGTGGTTGCGGCAAGGAACTTGCCGAGCTTCAGACCGGAGATGGTGGGCGGGCGCTGGAACATGATGCCCATTCCAAGCTGTGCCCGTTCGTGTACCGGTTTTTCGGTGACATCAACGCCGTTAAAAAGTATTTTGCCGCTGGTGACCTGGGAGCTGCCAAATCCCATGATGGTACGCAGAAGAGTGGTCTTGCCCGAGCCGTTCGGTCCGAGAAGTACGTGGGTCTCGCCGTCGTTAATTTTCAGATTAACGCCGTGAAGCACCTCACGTCCGCCAACTTCCACATGAAGATTGCTGATCTCAAGCATGGAAAATCTGCTATCTAATTTGTTGCGGAGGGTTGTAAAGATACGTGTTTGATTCCGTTTTTCAGAGGGAGGGGCACTTTCAGTACGCGCGGTCCGGGATTTATATTCCCTCACTCTGATGTTTGATCATGACAAGCATTGCATTAACCTCAATGGCAGAACGTGCGAGCAAGTACACGGTGATTCAGCGCAAAAACCAGCTTTCCAAGCTCTGCTGGTATGCGGCGGGAACGCCGGGAAACATGATCTCGTCCCTGAGGGATCCAAACTATCTTATTGCGTGAGCGGAAAATTCGTCAAAGTATCCCGGACTGTCAGAGAGAGAAAAAGAAAATGATGCAGGTAGAACAGGGATTTATTCCGGCACTATCTCTCAGAACAACCACACGAAACGGGAAACTTCCGGAAGGTTTTGAGGCAGCGACCGCAGACGGCTGCTGTCTTGCGATTGAGTCCGAACATTCCCTGCCGGAGTTTTTTGTTTCCGAGGAACAGCTGCGCGAGCGTCTGATGCGCGAACTTACGCTCGTGCACGGTATCGGGCCAGAACGGGAACAGATGTGCCGCAGACGCGGAATACAGACGCTTGCCGATCTCCGGCGTACCAACTGGAAGCCTGAGGCGCAGGAGATCGCAGAGATCATGCAGAACGGCACGCCGCGGGAGGTTATCAGGTTGTTCCGGGAAAAAGGACGCGGTGCCGATCCGCTTCTGATCGGATTCGGAGCTGCAGTGCCAAAAGAGGATCTGCTGTTCTTCGATATCGAGACGCTCGGGATGGTGCATTCGCCGATCATTCTCTTCGGCTGCGGTGTCTGCGAAGGCCGGACACTCCGGGTTACGCAGTATCTGCTCCGCGACATCGGCGAAGAGATCGCAGCTCTCGGACTTGTCGCAGAAATGATGCGGACGCATCCGGATCTTGTCACCTACAACGGCAGGTCGTTTGACCTGCCGTTCACCAACAACCGCCTCGCCTACTACGGCGAACGGGAATGCCGTCCCGCGCTGCACTTCGATCTGCTGCATACGTCAAGACGTCTGTTCCGGGAAGACCTGCCGGACTGCTGTCTCGGAACCGTGGAAGAGTATGTACTCGGCTGCGGACGCGAAGAGGATCTCCCCGGCTATCTCGTACCCGTCTATTATCAGAAGTACCTGCACACCGGCGACCCCGCTCCCCTGAAACAGATCGTCGATCACAACCGAAGTGATGTTACCAGCCTTGCCCTGCTGCTTGCCAGACAAACGGAGATAGTGTATGGAACCTGAGATGCACACGCGGGTGTTTCCCGCACGGGACGCTGCATATAAAGAACCGGCAATCGAATATCTGCAAAGCCGAAATATCCGGCTCTATACTCATCAGGCTGACTCCTATGACGCGGTTATGCGGGGGGAAAATATCATTCTCACCACCCCCACGGCGTCGGGCAAAACCCTTGCATATACCCTGCCGGTTCTGGAAAATCTGATACAAAACCGCAGCGCAACCGCACTGTTCATCTACCCGACCAAAGCCCTCACCCGCGACCAGTTTGCCGTCCTGCAAAAACTTGACAAAGATCTCGGTGCACAAACCCGCCCGGCAATCTACGACGGCGACACTCCCCGTGACGCCAGATCAAAAATCCGCAGCAGTTCCCGCATTATCCTCACCAACATGTACGAACTCCACCAGATTCTTGCATGGAGGATGCAGTGGGGGGACTTCTGGGCAAACCTCTCCTTCGTCATCATCGACGAGGCACACCGGTACCGGGGAATCTTCGGCTCGCACATTGCTCTGCTTCTGCGGCGGCTGCGGCGCATCTGCAGTTATTACGACTCCCGCCCGCAGTTTATCCTCTCCTCCGCCACCATCGGTGACGCTTCTTCGTTTGCCAAAACCCTCACCGGTCTTGCGGCAGTTGAGATAGCGGATGACGGCTCCCCCCGGGCACAACAGACGTTCCGGCTGTACAATCCGTGGAGTTCGGGCAAAAGCAGCCTTTCCGCTACCGCCGATCTCATTCGCGATCAGGTACGGAACGGCATGCAGACACTCTGCTTCACCAAATCCCGCAACATGGCAGAGATCACCGCACTCCGCTGCCGGGAAGAGATGCCGCCGGGCAGCATCTCTTCCTATCGCGGCGGCTACCGTCCGAACGAGCGGCGGCATATCGAAAAAAATCTCAAAGAAGGCGATCTTGCAGGCGTCATCAGCACCAATGCCCTGGAACTCGGCATTGATGTAGGCAGTCTTGACTCGGTGATCATCAGCGGATTTCCGGGAACCATGATGTCCGTCCGCCAGCAGGCAGGACGTGCAGGTCGCAGCGGAAAGGACGCACTCATCACCTTTGTCGCGAATCTTAACCCGCTGGATCAGTATTTTATGCGGTGTCCCGACGCTTTCTTTGACGCGCCCTACGAACATCCGATCCTCGATCTCGAAAACCCCTATGTTCTGCGGCAGCACCTCCTCTGCGCCGCCGCTGAGCTTCCCTACCGGACCGAACGGGACGCTGAGTACTTCGGAACATTTGCCGCCGATATCGTCCGCAGTCTGAAGGATGAACATCTCCTTGCAAGCACACCCAAAGGGTATGTCTACTGCGGAACCGAATCCCCCGCCCAGCAGGTTTCGCTTTCCGGCAGAACGTCCGGAACCTGTACGGTCATGCACGGCAGCCGTGTTCTGGAAACAATGGACGAGTCCCAGATGTTTCGCGAAGCCTATCCGGGCGCAGTCATCTTCCATCAGGGCGACCGCTACCGTGTAGAGGAGATTGACCGGAAGAATCTCACTGTCCGGGTCAAAAAGATCACGGACAACTACCACACCCGCCCGCTCTCCACCACCGATGTCCGCATTCTTTCCCGCGAAAAAACCTGCCGGCACGGAGAACTCCTCGTTCATTACGGTTCGGTCTCCGTCTGCTCACAGATGATCGGTTACTCGGTTCTTGAGTACGACCAGATCGTCTCCACCCACTCCCTTGACATTCCGCCTCTCGCATTTACCACCAAAGCCTGCTGGATTGTTCCGGACTGCTGCGATGAAATTCCTCCTGCCGACATTGCCGGGTCGTTGCATGGTGCGGAACATGCCCTGATTGCTGCCATGCCGGTACATGTACTCTGTGACCGGTCCGATATCGGCGGTGTCTCCACTCCGTTCCATCCGGATGTCGGTGATGCCGCCATCTTCATCTATGACGGAGTACCGGGCGGTGTCGGCCTTGCCGAAAAAGCAGCCGGGGTGTTTTTGGACATTCTTCGTCTTGCACGGGAGATGGTATCCCGCTGCTCCTGCGAATCCGGCTGTCCGGCCTGCATTCACTCGCCCAAATGCGGAAACAACAATCAGCCCTTAAGCAAAACCGGTACGGTTACTCTGCTTTCCGGCCTTGCAAAAGAGCAGGAAAACCGAAAACCCATGAGTATATATATGTAAAATGAGAATTGTAACTAGGGTATAATCATGAGAATTGAGAAAGGTGGTGTGTCTTCCGTCGCATGCGTTTTTGGCGGTATTTTTGCTGTTCTCGGTGCAATTGGCGGATTCTTTGAGGGAATGTCTGCAATGATCGGACTTTCCTTCAGAATTGGAATTATCCAGGGTCTTGGCATCGGTCTTCTGGAGACTATCATGCTGGTCGTCATCTACGCAGTAATTGGTCTCATCATCGGTCTGATCGTTGGTGCAATCTGCGCCTGGGCATTCAACCATTCCTCCAGACTCTTCGGCGGCATTGAGATTACAGTAAGGGAATAATCACTCCCGGAAAAAAAAAAAAAAAAAAAAAAAAAAAAAAAAAAAAATTTTTTTAAAAAATTTATGTGTGTTTTTAAAAAAATTTTGTACATATTCTAAAAAAACGGATGATGTTTTACAAAAAAA
>JAISHD010000037.1 GCA_031262705.1 Methanocalculaceae archaeon
AGCAGAAACTCGATCAACAGGAACCCCGCATGCAGAAGAATCGTCAGCATCCCCACCGTCAGCGGCACCCCGAGGCTCACCACATACGGCAGACTTGAGATCGGTGTAATCCCCATATCCGCACGAATCGACAGGGCAATGCCTGTAGCCATAATAAACAGCCCGAAAATGAAAACACCATATCTCCGGGCTAATTTGAAATAAACAGATTTCGGTTGCGTGGATCTATATGTGCGGCAAAAGTATTTGGGGATTGTTCCTCAGGCGTTGCTGTAATTGTCAGCAAAAACCCTTCAGTTCGTGTCCGCCCCGACCATTTGATTAATCAGAATCTCCGCAATATCCGAACTGTACTCACTAATCCTGTGCATACTGTTCGCAATCGTTGCAATCGCAACAGCCTCTTTGACCTTCATCTTCTGTGTCGTCGCCGACAGCGTATGAAACTCCGGCAGCAAATCATCCGCCGCCTCAATAATCGCATTCGCCTCCGGAATACTGTTCGCATAAATCGCCTTAATACTCCGGTTGAAAATATTCAGCATTGCCTCTCCTGCCTTCGTCACCTTCGCAGCAACCGTATGATCCACCCGCATATCAATCAGCACCAGCACCGCCTCCGAAATCGCGACCGCGTGATCCCCCACCCGTTCAATAATCCGGGAAATCTGATAATAGGTCGCAGCCTTCGACGCTGCAATCTCCATCCTCCGCGACAGTGCAGGATTCGTCACAATAAGAGAGAACTGCCGGTGAATCAGCCAGTGGAGACGATCCACGTCCGTATCACGGGCGGCCACATCCTCTGCAAGCTCACGGCGTCCCTGTTCAAGTGCATACAGCGCATCCTCATGCATCGCCTTCACAATCACATACATCCGGCGAATGGTATTATCAAACGGCATCTCCGAAGGATTCAGAATATCCTTCAGAATAATACTGTTGTCGCTCTCCTCCGCAACCTCCTGACCGATTGTCAGCTGCGTAAATTTTCGTACCACCTGCCGCACTTTCGGCGGAATACGACCTGCAGACGTAACACGAATCGTCGTAAACCCGGAAATATATGCACCAATCAGCGAGCGGAGCAGCATGTCCGGAGCCGGATAATCCTTCAGGGAAAACTCCTTAATCCGGATCGTACTATCATACGTCAGGTTCGGTGTCAGCAGAAGTGTCCCGTCTGCCTGTGTAATCACCCCGACAGGATCATTTTTCTCAATCTTCTGCTGGCGCACCCAGCCTTTCGGAAGAGAAATCACGTATGATGAACCTCCCGTAACCTGCACTTTCCGGATTTCCATAGTCTGTCATACTATATGTCACAGCCAATATTTATTGACACCTCCATATTCTCTATATGCACAATAGGTATATGGAAACTCTGCGTGCGAATAGTTAAGATAGAGATCACCGGAGACTATGTCGATCACCACTATACCGGATAATCCACAACAAAATGAACGGAAGCTGATGAACAATGACGTCAATCTTCCGGGTGTAATTAGTATGCGTAGCTCAAAACGCTTTAACAAAGCAGGTGTCACTGCAATCCTTGCAGTAGCAGTACTTGCTCTTGCCGTTCTCACGGCCGGATGTGTCGATACCGGCACTCCGTCTGAGACAACCGGCACCATCTCGGTTGCCGGATCCACGACTGTACTTCCCGTTGCCCAGACAGTAGCTGAAGTTTACATGAACAACCATGCAGACGCTGACATTCAGATCAGCGGCGGCGGTTCTGGTGTAGGAGTTACCACCATTTCCTCCGGAACTGCGGACATCGGTATGCTGTCCCGTGACCTGAAGTCCTCCGAAAAAGAAGGACACAACTTCAAAGAATATATCATCGGCCATGACGGCATTGCCATCATCGCCCACCCGTCCAACAGTGTTCCTGCTCTCACCCTTGCTCAGGTAAAAGACATCTATCAGGGCAGGATCACCAACTGGAAAGAAGTCGGCGGTGCTGACAGGCAGATCGTTCTCGTCGGCCGTGACAGTGCATCCGGAACCCGGGAGTTCTTCACCGAGTTTGTCTTACAGAATGAAGATGCTGCAAAGACCATGCAGGAACTCAACTCCAACGGAGCTGTTCAGCAGAGTGTTGCCCAGACTCCCGGTGCAATCGGGTATGTCTCCCTTGAGTACGTAGACAGCACCGTCAAAGCATTCGTCATCGACGGCGTCACCCCCTCGGTCGCCACTGTCATTGACGGCACCTACACCATCAACCGTCCGCTTCTCATGATCACCAACGGTGAACCGACCGGTCTTGCAAAGAGCTATCTTGACTTTATTCTCTCTGCAGAAGGTCAGAAGATCTTAAGCGACAACGGATTTGTGCCGGTTGCATAAAGATTCAATCATCTTTTTTTCGAGGGAACAATGACAGAACACACAAACATTGCAGCCCGCAACCGGGTTGTGCGGGAAAAAATTATCAGATCCATCTGGTTGCTTACCGCTCTGATATCGGCTGCTGCTGTTATATTCATCCTCGGTTATCTGATCTATACTGCTCTTCCCGCATTCACCGAAGTGGGAATTTCAGGATTTTTATTCAACACTGACTGGAACCCGACCGGCTCTGTCCCTTCCTACGGTGTTGCAGCATTAATTATTGACACACTGCTTGTCACCCTTGGGGCACTGATCTTTGCCGTTCCTCTGGGTCTTGCCACTGCGGTGTACCTTTCCTATCTTGCCCCGCCAAAGATTCGCGACACGGTAAAACCCATCATCGAACTTCTTGCGGGAATTCCTTCGGTCGTGTACGGCTTTTTTGGTATGGTGGTTCTCTGCAGCTTCCTGCGGACAACCCTTGACATTCCGAGCGGTTTCTCTTGGCTTGCCGCCTCGGTGATTCTGGGAATCATGGCACTGCCGACGATCGTCTCCGTCTCCGAGGATGCACTGTTTGCGGTTCCCAAAGACTACAAGGAAGCCTCTCTTGGTCTTGGTGCAACCTACTGGCACACCATCTCCCGCGTTCTTTTGCCCGCCGCTGCATCCGGAATTTCCGCTGCGGTTGTCCTTGGAATGGGACGAGCAATCGGTGAGACCATGGCAGTCATGATGGTTGCCGGAAACGCTGCGATCATCCCCGAACCCATCTGGAATGTTCTTTTGCCGGTCAGAACCCTGACCGCAACCCTGGGTATCGAAATGGCTGAGGTGGCAACCAACAGCATGCACTACTATGCCCTCTTCGGCGTCGCGGTCATTCTGCTGATCATTGCTCTCGTCGTAAACCTTGCATCCGCCTGGATTATTAAACGGACACAGACCGGACGAAGATCCGAGCCGCGTTTCTCTGCTGAAAGCAGAAAGTGGCTGAAACGTTTCGCAATGGCGATAATCTGTGTGGTACTTTTCTGCTTC
>JAISHD010000063.1 GCA_031262705.1 Methanocalculaceae archaeon
ACTGCGTTCCCGTCCGCAGCCAGCCCCGCAGACGTGCTGCGTGCGGCAGACGAAACAGATTTTGACGGATGCATTCTTCTGAACATCTCCTCGGTCGGCACCTCCTCGGGAATCGATCCCGCATACGCAGAACTGCTGCGGAGCAGTTCTGCGAAGCAGCTCTACTACGGCGGCGGTGTACGGTCAGCAGAGGACCTGCAGACTCTTGCAGATGCCGGATTTGACGGCGCGATTGTTGCAACCGCGGTGCACCGGGGAACCATCCCGCTTGAGATCGTCCGGGAGGGATCGTTTTGCTGATTACCCTTGAGGGCATCGACGGCTCCGGCAAGTCAACCCTCTACGAAGGGCTGAAAACCCGCCTTGCGGACCTTCAGCCCCTTTTCACCCGCGAACCGGGAAGTCCGTACCTTGGCGACGCCGTCCGGCGCGCTATTGCCGCCGACGGCGACCCGATGGTCGAGGCCGCGCTGTTCGTCGCCGACCATGCGGTACATCTCGCTGACGTTGTCCGCCCGGCTCTGGCAAAAGACCGTATTGTCATCTCCGACCGGTACTCGGATTCAAGATTCGCCTATCAGGAAGTATCGCTTGCCGGTGTCCACCCGGACCCGCACGGATGGCTGGAGGCAGTTCATGCAGGCTGGTCTGTTAGGCCCGACATGACGATTCTTCTTGTCCTGCCGGTGACCGTAGCGATGTCGCGGCTTGCCGGACGATGCGAGCAGGAACACTTTGAACGGCAGGAGTTTTTAGAGAGCGTACAGAAAAATTATCTGGCGCGTGCCACAGAGGATCCGGCGCGGTTCGTTCTGGTGGACGCCGACCGCGATGCGGAAACGATTCTCGATTTTGTGGAAAAAAGTATTCGTGCAGCCGTACGGTAAAGAATTTTGGGTAAATGTGGATGTCCCCACTTTTTCTTTTCTCCCTTGTGCCGGAGATTCTTATAGTATTTTTGTGTTTTTGAGGGTTCGGATGTTCAGTCAGTGAGAATCGGATAGGATTGCGGGAAAAATCAACTAAATTTTTTTGTGGCATCACACCGCCTCGTTAGGATTAATGCAGGGCGGACTACATACAATAACACAGATATGATCAAGCTCCAGACACCGACAGAAAGGATAGGCGGCGTCTCCCTCAACAATCATATGCTCCTCGCCGCAGGAGTGCTCGGGACCACCGCCGCATCGCTGTCACGAATGCTTCGCCTCGGGGCTGGCGGAGTTGTCACCAAATCCATTGGCCCGGAACCAAAAGACGGTCATCACGGCCCGTCGCTTATTCCGGTCGCGGGCGGCATCCTCAACGCAATGGGTCTGCCAAACCCCTCACAGGAGTTCACCGAAGAAATTGCCCCGCTTCTTGCTGCAAAAGAGCCGGTAGTTGTCAGCATCTTCGGCGGAACTCCGGCGGAGTTCGCCAAAGTTGCCGAATGGTTCCCGAACGCTCCCGCGTTTGAACTCAACCTCTCCTGCCCGCACGCCGAAGGATACGGGGCTGCAATCGGCGCAAACCCGCGGGTCGTACGGGAATGTACCGAAGCGATCAAAGCATTCGGTAAACCGGTCTGGGTCAAACTCACCCCGAACGTCGCAGACATCGGGGTAATCGGCAGAGCCGCGGAAGAAGGTGGTGCAGATGCCATCGTCGCCATCAATACAGTAAAAGCAATGCGCATCTCAACCGGCATGCGCCGCCCAGTTCTCAGAAACAAGTTCGGCGGCCTGTCCGGAACCGCCGTCTTCCCGATTGCAGTGCGTGCAGTGTATGACCTCTATGAAGCATGCACCATCCCCATCATCGGCTGCGGCGGCATTTCCACCGCCGACAACGTCCTTGAGATGATGATGGCAGGTGCTGCGGCAGTTGAGATCGGCAGCGCGGTCTATGACAACATCAACGTCTTCTCCGACATCGCCGAAGACCTGTATGCTGCGGACGGAATACCTGCCGGAGAAATCGTGGGGTGCGCTCATGACTGAAGAACACATGCCGGTGGTGGTCACCATCACCAAAGTAATCGACGAAACACCGACCATCAAAACCTTCGTCTTCGACGAACTCTTCAACATCCGGCCCGGCCAGTTCTGCATGGTCTGGATACCGGGCGTTGACGAAATCCCGATGGCCTTCTCCGCTGCAAACGCCATCACCGTCATGAAAGTCGGGGACGCAACCGCAGCCCTTTTCACCCTCAAAGAAGGTGACAAAATCGGCATCCGGGGACCCTTCGGCAACGGATTTTTCCCGACCGGAAAAGTCCTTGCCGTCGGCGGCGGCATCGGAGTCACGCCATTGTTCACTCTCGCCGCAGGCGGCGAGGTTGACACCTTCATCCTCGGAGCACGCACCGCAGAAGAGCTGGTCTTCGCAGACGAACTTGCAAACGTAACCGACCTGAAGATTGCCACCGACGACGGAACCCGCGGGCATCACGGATTTGTCACCGGCATTCTCGACCAGCTTGACGCAACAGAATATGATACCATCTGCGTCTGCGGTCCTGAAATGATGATGAAAGGAGTCCTCGACCGGCTCGCTGCCAAAGGCATCGAGGCACGGGGACAGTTCTCCCTGCACCGGTACATGAAATGCGGCGTCGGCGTCTGCGGCTCCTGCTGCATAGACCATGAAGGCCTCCGCGTCTGCCGTGACGGCCCGGTCTTTACCGGAGACATCATCAAAGACAGCGAGTTTGCCCATCACCACCGGGGTCCTTCCGGAAGAAAGGAATAATACCATGAAACCTGTAGTAAAAATCATAACCTGCCCGAAATGCGGGGAAAAACAGAACTTCACCATGTACCCGAGTATCAACGCCTCATCAGACCCGGGTCTTGCGGAAAAATATCTCGACGGAAACCTGACCACCCTGACCTGCGAGGAATGCGGATTCTCGGGAATTGTGGAGTATCCGATGCTCTACCATGACCTTGACAAAAAGTTCTCGGTCTTTTTTGCACCCGACAGCAGCGACCGCGAGGCAAAACTCCCGAACGTCCTGCCCGCGCACCTGCTTCCCGAGATGCGTCTGCGGCTTGTCCACAACACAGATGATCTCCGCGAAAAGATCTTCATCTTCCGCGACCTCCTGGACGACCGGATCGTCGAGACCGTAAAAGACTCCATTCTGCGTGAAATGGATGCCCGCCACGAGGAAAAAATGCCCGATGCCCTCTACTATGCACAGGACATGTTCGGCTGCGAAGGCAGATCCCTCATCTTGGTCCCGAAAAAGGACAAGGAGTATCTTGAACCGATCAAAATTCCGTTCGATACCTATGAAAAGATCAAGATGCTGATGCACGGCATCTGGGAGCGGGCGGTTGAAGGCTACACCGTTGTTGACAAACTCTGGGTACAGTCCGCCGCAAAGAAGGAGCAGACATGATCACAGACGAAGATGTGATCATCTGTCCTGAGTGCAATCATGAACAGAAGATTATCATCTGCCCGTCTGTGAACGTAACAACCGATCCGGAGATGCGCGAAAAGGTTCTCTCCGGAGAACTGTTCCTGTTCACCTGCGAGAAATGCGGGTGTACCGGGTTTGCCGGATACCCGTTCGTCTATGAAGACAAAGAGACGAAAGGAGGATTTCTGATCTATCTTGAACCTGACTGTCCCGACCGCGAGGTAGGCATTGACGGCGATATGGCGGATCAGGTAGTGTACCGGGAAAGACCGATGAGGCTTGTTTCGGATCTGAACACCCTGAAAGAAAAGATCTTCATCTTTGAGGCGGGTCTCGACGATCGGGTGATGGAGCTGTTCAAGACGCTGACGCTCACAAAACTGCACAGTGACAATCCTGAGCAGGTGCCGGACATGCTGCTGTTCACTAAGGTGGACGAGGATGCGGACGACAAAAAGATCTTTCTCGCAGCGTTTCGGGACAACAAATATCTGGGCGTTGTCGAGCTGCCGTACGCGCTCTACCAGACCTGCGTGGCGACCGGCGAGCCTATCTGGGATGTGCCAGTCACGGAATGCGTGGCGATTGATCAGGAGTGGATCACCGAACGGCTGAAAACAGATGAAGCGGGAGAGGATGGAAAACATGACGAAAACTGATCAGATCCGCAAAGGACGGCTCGGCGGCGACCGGAGCTCTGCGGTTGCAGAGTATCTCTCCTCGGCATCGGCAGACCGGCGCATTGCCTACTGCGATCTCCGCGTGGATATGGCGCATATTCTGATGCTTGCAAAACAGAACCTGATCGATCCGGCATCTGCAAAGATGCTGCTTTCACACCTTCACCGGTATATGAATGAAGGACTCCCGGAAGCGGTGTTCGATCCGGCCCACGAGGACATTCATGCAGGCATTGAGGCACAGCTGATCGCAGACTGCGGTGCGGACATCGGCGGGAGAATGCATCTCGGCCGCAGCCGCAACGACGAGGTGGCAACCTGTCTGCGGATGCAGACACGCCTTGACATTCTGGAAATTCTTGACGGCATCGCCGCACTGCGCCGTGCCTTACTCGATCAGGCGGCGCAGCACACTCGCAGCATCATGCCGGGCTTTACGCACTTCCAACACGCACAGCCGACGACGCTTGCCCACTACCTGCTCGCATATGAATCCGTGTTTGCCCGCGACGCGGGACGACTGTTTGACGCCTACGCCCGCCTGAATGTGTCACCGCTCGGATCCGCTGCGTTTGCAGGGACCGGTTTTGCCCTTGACCGCGAAGCTACCGCTGCATACCTCGGATTTACCTCGGTCATGACCAACTCAATGGACGGCGTTGCATCCCGCGACTTTATGCTTGAGGTGCTTGCAGCGCTTTCGATTCTGATGACAAACGTCAGCCGTCTGTGCGAGGAACTGGTGCTCTGGAGCAGTGCCTTCATCCGGTTCGTGGAACTGGACGACACCTACTGTTCAACCAGTTCCATCATGCCCCAGAAGAAAAATCCCGATACTGCAGAGATTATGCGGGGCAAATCCGGCGTTGCATCCGGCGAACTGATGGCAGGCATTACCCTGATGAAAGGACTTCCGATGAGCTACAACCGCGACATGCAGGACTTAACACCGCATCTGTGGCGGAGCCTTGATGCTGCCGAGGCGAGCCTGCCGATCCTTGCAGGAATGATCCGGACCGCATCCTTTAATACCGGAAGAATGGCGGAAGAGTCCGATCGCGGCAACGCAACGGCGACCGAGCTTGCGGATCTCATGGTGCGGGAGTTTGGAATGCCCTTCCGGACAGCCCACAACATCGTCGGCCGGGCCGTCAAACTCGGCGGACTGTCGCTTGATATTGTCGAAGAGGCAGGTACCGAGATTTACGGCCGGTCCCTGAAACAGATGGGACTCACTCAGGAGCATATTGACCGCGCGCTGTCGCCGTCCGAGATGGTAGCAGCGAAACAGAGCGCAGGCGCGCCAAATCCTGCCATGATGGCAGCAGCGGCAGATACCGCAGGCACCCTGCTTGTACACG
>JAISHD010000010.1 GCA_031262705.1 Methanocalculaceae archaeon
CAGTCATCGGTATCGCCGTTCTCCACCGAAATCTTGGTGACCATCGCCTGCACCGGCGTCTGCTGATATCTGCCGCCGAACGGCATCAGCACCGCGCCCGCACCAATCGTCGAGTCAAACCGTTCGAAAAGTCCGCGTTTGGAACAGACATTCAGATCGTCCGCGAGACGCCGGTAGTTCTCCGCGAAGTCGCCGGCGACTTCGCGGGCGAACGACTGCGGCACTGCCATCTCCACCTCAGTGTGTTTTTCCACTCCGTTGGAGGCGAGGAACTCGCGGGAGATGTCAACAATTTTGTCACCGTTCCAGATCATCACCAGACGCGGCTCGGCGGTCACCTCGGCGACGATGGTCGCTTCGAGATTTTCCGCACGGGCAAGCGCGATGAACCGCTCCGCATCGGCAGCGGCAACCACGACCGCCATGCGTTCCTGCGACTCGCTGATCGCAAGCTCGGTACCGTCCAGGCCGTCATATTTTTTGGGCACGGCGTTGAGGTTGATCAAAACCCCGTCGGCAAGTTCTCCGATGGCAACCGAAACACCGCCCGCGCCGAAGTCATTGCAGCGCTTGATCAAAACCGCGGCATCCGGGTTGCGGAACAGCCGCTGGATTTTCCGCTCCTCAGGAGCGTTTCCTTTCTGCACCTCGGCCCCGCAGGACTCAAGGGACGCGGCGGTGTGGGACTTGGAAGAGCCCGTCGCCCCGCCGCAGCCGTCGCGGCCGGTTCTGCCGCCAAGAAGAATCACGGCGTCCCCTGCGGCAGGAACTTCGCGGCGCACATTCTTCGCGGGTACCGCACCGATGACGGCTCCGACCTCCATCCGTTTTGCGACGTAGCCGGGATGGTAGAGTTCATCCACCATGCCGGTTGCAAGACCTATCTGGTTGCCGTAGGAACTGTAGCCTGCGGCGGCGGTCGTGACAATTTTTTTCTGCGGGAGTTTGCCGGGCAGCGTTTCGCTGACCGGCGCAAGCGGGTTTCCAGCACCCGTCAGCCGCATCGCGGCATACACATATGCCCTGCCGGAAAGCGGATCACGGATTTCCCCGCCAATACAGGTTGCCGCACCGCCGAACGGCTCGATCTCGGTTGGGTGGTTGTGTGTTTCGTTCTTGAACAGCAGCAGCCAGTCCTCATCCTTTCCGTCAACACAGACCGTTATCTTTACTGTGCAGGCGTTGACCTCCTCGGACTCATCAAGTTTGTCAAGCTTTCCCTGACTCCGCAAATATCTGACGGCAATCGTTCCAAGGTCCATCAGGTTGACGGGTTTGGTTCTGCCGACTGCTTTTCGGATTTCGAGGTACTCGTCAAAGGCTTTTTGCAGGAGCGGACTTTCGGTTTTCACGCTGTCGATGGTGGTAAGGAAGGTCGTGTGGCGGCAGTGATCCGACCAGTAGGTATCAATCATCCGAATCTCGGTGATGGTCGGGTCGCGGTTTTCGCTGATGAAGTAGTTCTGGCAGAAGGCAAGGTCGGCGGCATCCATGGCAAGGCCGCGGGCGGCGGCGAAGCCTGCAAGACCCGCAGCATCGAGTCCGCGGAATCCGTCCAGCACCGCAACTTTTGCGGGAACGGCGCAGTTCATCACCAGAGTCGCGGGCATTGCAAGATCGGCCTCGCGGCTCTCGAGCGGGTTGATGACATATTTTTTGACCAGATCAAGCGCCGCATCGGATATGCTGCCGCCGAGAACATATACACGGGCGGTACGGACAAGGGGGCGCTCTTTTTGCGAGATGAGCTGAATGCACTGGGCAGCGCTGTCGGCGCGCTGATCAAACTGGCCCGGCAGATACTCAACGGCAAACATCCGTTCGTCTTCAGCAAGGGTCGGAGTATCCGCGACTATGTCAAGCTGCGGCTCGGAGAAAACGGTGCGCTTTGCGTACGCAAAGAGGGCTGCGTCGATGTTGTCCACATCGTAGCGGTTGATGATTCGGAGCGAGGTGATACCCTGCACCCCCGGCAGAGTGGAAAGCTCACGGAGGAGCGCGTGTGATTCATTTGCAAGAGCGGGTTTCTTCTCAACAAATACTCTGAAAACCATTGTAAAATCCTTACCTGTCAGCCCGGTAGATGTATAGTATATGGGAGGAATGGGTTTTTTAGTTTGCTGTACCGGGGAGAAACTGATGAGGAAAAACGTCCGGAACAAAAAAAAATTATTTTTCCCTGTCCGGTGCAACACTACTGCATCTGTTTTCATGAGGGCAGCAGGAGACGCGGATGGCTTTTCCGTTCACAAGCGCATCAGCAATCTTTCTCCGCGCCTCATGTAGGTCCCGCCACGCCGTTTTGCGGGAGACACCGAGAACTCCTGCTGCCTCCTCCTGCGAGAGGTCGTCCAGATCAACAAGCTTCAAGACCGCAATCTCCTCCGGAAACACGACAACAGACTCCGCATTTTCCTGACGATGGGGACAGACCGGCGCATAGCAGCCGGAGGCTCCGTCGAGAACGATGCACCGCCTCATCCGCGGGCGACCGCATCTGCCTTTCGGACATTCGTTTGGATTCTCCGGCATGATATATCTCCTGTATCTTTTTCTCTTCCTCTTAAAAGTGCTTTTGTCTGTTGGAAGAGACGGGGGCCATATTACTCATATGCGCCAAAGTATATAATACCACCTGAGAAATACTATGATAACATTTTCCGGTAGACGAAATCAGCCTGCCGGGTATTCGAGGTTAGTGCAAATGACGACGCCATTTATCACCATTGAAAATCTCTGCATCGATTTTCCCGCAGATGCAGACAATCCGGCAGGCGAACAGGTCAGGATTCTCAACGATATCAATCTGGAAATAGCCGAAGGGGAGATTGTCGGTGTGATCGGAAGATCAGGCTGCGGAAAAACGGTTCTGATTCATTTGCTGCGGGGGATCGAACAGCCTCCCACCGCAGGAAGGATCATCTATCATATTTCGCGCTGCCCTGCCTGCGGCAGAATTGAGTTCCGCAGCAGTGCGGGTCGGAAGTGTTCCACCTGCGGAGCTGTGCTGGAAGCACAGGACGTGGATTTCTGGGCATCGGAAAACACTGCTCTCAAGACAAAGATCATGGCAAGAACGTCACTGATGTTTCAGCGGACGTTTGCTCTCTACGGCGATGACCGTGTAATTGAAAATGTTCTGCGGGCGCTGGATGATATTGATTATCCGGCGGAGAAGGCGATCAACCGTGCGGCAGATCTGATCGATGAGGTACGGCTGACGCACCGCATGATGCATGTGGCACGCGATCTCTCCGGCGGCGAGAAGCAGCGTGTTGTCCTTGCCCGGCAGCTGGCACGCGAACCGCTGTTTCTCTGTGCAGATGAACCAACCGGAACGCTTGATCCCAAGACCGCGACAATTGTGCACGATCTCTTAAAGCAGGCGGCGAAGAGTACGAACATGGGCATGGTGATCACTTCGCACTTTTCGCAGGTGCTGGAAGATGTCTGTGACCGTGCGGTGCTTCTGGATGACGGAAAAATCGTGAAGATCGGCGAACCTGTCGAGATTGTTGCGGAGTTCATGAAGGACTGCGCAGATGATCTGGAGTACACCGATCAGGAGATCGGCAATCCGATTGTGCGTGCCGACAAACTGAGCAAGAAGTTCATCGCGGTGGACCGCGGCGTGATTAAAGCGGTGGACACTATTACGTTTGAGATCAACGAGCGGGAGATCTTCGGCGTCATCGGGGTTTCGGGCGGCGGGAAGACGACACTGTCAAAGATGATCGCAGGCCTCTACGAACCGACGGCGGGGGGGGGGACTGGAGGTGCGGATTGGTGATGAATGGATCGATATGACGAAGCCTGGTTACCAGTTCCGCGGCCGCGCCAAACAGTACATCGGCCTTCTGCATCAGGAGTATGATCTCTATCCGCACCGGACAATTATTGATAATCTGACCGACGCGATAGGCCTTGAGTTCCCGAAGGAGCTTGCGGCCCGCAAGGCGATGATTACCCTGCGGATGGCAGGGTTTACGGACAAGAAGGCAAAAGATGTGCTGAACCGCTATCCGTCAAGTTTGTCGGCGGGGGAGAAGCACCGCGTTGCGCTGGCGCAGGTGCTGATCCGCGAGCCGAGAATTATTCTTCTGGATGAACCGGCAGGAACAATGGATCCGATCACGAAGGTGGATGTGAAGCATTCAATTATTCACGCCCGTGAGGAAATGGACGAGACGTTCATCATCGTGTCGCACGATATGGAGTTTGTCCGCGATGTCTGCGACCGCCGCATGTTCATGCGCGGCGGAAAGATCATCGATATCGGTCCGACACATGAGGTGCTTGCAAAACTTTCCGAAAAAGAAGTTTCAACGATGGCCGAGGCGGTTGCAGAGGAACGTACCGCCGCTGAAAAATAAATATATTCTGAAAAATATTTTTTTGAAAAAAAATTTTAAACGCAAATTGTATGAAGAAAAAAATTCATCCAAAGCAGACCCAGCGGTCATAAATCGGATCGCGATCATTTTCCCAGATCTCAAGGTCGCGGTCAACACCTTTTGCCCACTCACGCACCCAGTGCGCCTCTTCCTCGGTTGCAACCGTAATAAGCGTCTCAGCAGTGATGCCTGCAAGCTCCTCAACGATCGGCCGCCAGAGATCCTGCGTGTACACATACATCTGGCCGAACATGATTCCTATGCCCCGGTCTGCGTCCGGCAGATACGCAGACGCCACTGTTCCGTCGATACAGATGGTGTCCTCCGGTGTAAGGCGGCCTGAGGCAAAACCCAGCGCAAGCAGTGCCGGATCGTTATCGTACGCAATCGGGCGGCCTCCCATCTCACGGATGATCATGGAACCAATGCCGGAGCCGGCACAGGCATCAAGACAGAGACCGGGTGCAGACATCCCCCACACCTCATGCAGGAGATCGCGGACTTTGTCAATTCTGTCGGGCGGCAGATCTTCACGTGCGGGGGCAATCTCCTCACGGAGGATTTCTGCAAAATAGGCACGCACCGCATCATCGATTGCGGCACGCGGTTCCTGATACAGATCGCCGTCCGCCACGGTAAAGAGGGCAAACTCCTGCTCCGTCGGACTGCGGAAGTTCCACGAGGTCGCAACCCATTCATCACCCTCACGAACCGCAAACAGTACCGGATTTTCCTTCTCATCAATCAGCATCCGGGCACCGCCGGGAGTCGGCCTCGCTTCGCAGATCAGAACACCGGGCTCACCGCTGTTCACGAGCGATGCATAGTCAGGTTCAAGGAACCGGACGGTATCCAGTTCCAGCATCTCTGCAACCGATTTCATTCCTTCTTCACCTCAAACCGTCCGATGGTCAGACCGCCTGGTGAACGGATAATACCGCTCACCAGCGCGTCCTCATGCAGCCAGACCTTGTCGCCCGCAACATCGCCGAGGATGTCTGCGCCGCGCTCGATTCTGATGGTTTGGCCGACAACATCACCGTGCACCGCGGTACGCTCACCGATCCTGACGCGGCGGCTTGCATGAATGCCGCCGAAAAGGGTCACGTCATTTTTCAGAGAGATGGCCTTTGCTTTGATGTTTCCGTGTAGACGGCAGTTTGCACCGACATCCATCGGAGTGGAAACGGAGAAGTAACGGAGATCCATAGTGGTGCGGGGAGGAAGAACAAGCGGTTCGGAGTTGGCTTCCGAGATGATGGCATTGACGGTTTTTTCCACCTCCGCTTCGTTGTCGAGGTGGAGCATCGTCATGACGTAGAGAAGGAGGTAGAGGATAACAGGCATCGGGTTTCTGATGCTGATATCGCCTAAGGCTTTGAACTCTTTATCGATGGTGACGTTGTCGCCGATGTCAAGGTTGCCGCCGACTGTCAGTTTGCCGTACACTTTGACACCTTCGCCGAGATAAGCGTCGCCGTTGCAGATGACGGTTCCGTTGATCTCGCAGAAGTTGTCAATGCGGAGATCGCCTTCGGCAACGACATCGCCGGTCAGTTTGCAGAACTCACAGACGACAACGTCGTTGCCGTAGAGGCCGTAGCCGATATCGCAGTGGTCACCCACCAGAATATCGTTTTTGGTTTTCAGAATGCGTTCCTGCAGTTCGGTTTTGTCCGGCAGAATACATTTTTTGAAGAGTTCGGCGGTTGCTATGGCGGCAACGGTTGAGGACTCTTCATTGCGCGGCAGCTCTTCGGCAGAGACTTCCTCCGTCTCTGCAGTGAGGGCGGACGAAACTGCACGTTCCCCTTCTGTCCCCTCAGCCAGAACCTCCTCCGCTTCAATCAGGACGTTATCGGGAATGGGTTCTGCGATGATGACCCGTTTTTTTTCCTCTGCCATTCTCCACCCTGTATATATGTAATAATCGTTATGCGCCGTACTTATGAGTTTTGTCGATGAGGTCTAAGAGGATCGGCATCAGGTCGCCGCCGTGGATCCGGCAGAGGGCACCGGCTGCACAGGAGATCTCATCATAGGAGGAAACATGGTCAATCCGCGCTCCATCACCATGAATGATCAGGGGTACGGGGTCTGCGCTGTGCTCTTTGATAGTGCACGGGGTCGAGTGATCACCACAGACGGCGATCATCAGCTCCGGCATCTCCATGAGGGGACGGAGTTCCTTATCGATCTTTTCCAGAAATTCCTTTTTTTCCATTGCTTTTCCGTCATGGCCGTACTCATCGGCATTTTTGATGTTGAAGAGAACGAAGTCCTGCGTTGCAAACTCCTGTCTGACAAGGACAACCTGTTCTGCAAGCGGAGTGTCCGGTTGCACCGGAACGCGACGAAGACCGACAGAGATGCCGATGCCTGCAATCAGGGCGGCTGCAGCAACGACACTGCCGGAAAGTTCGTGATGTTCCTCGAACGGTTCATAGACACCCATGGCACCTGCCCCCCGGATAAGAATAACATTTGCCGGATTCTGGCCTGCGGCTTTTCGTGTAAGGTTGACCGGATGATTTTTGAGAATTTCCACTGCCTGACGGCAGAACTCGTTGCAGACCTCGGCGGTGAACTTTGCTTCGGGAGTGTCTCCTCCTTCGGGGTGAATGGGCTTGGGAGGGAGACCGGTTTCTTTGGGGTCGTTGCTGGAGACTGCGGGAGAGAGTCCTTTGCCTTTCAGGGCAAGGGCGGCACGGTGGCCGGTTCCCGGTTCGAACTGAATAGTGACACCGTATCCGCTAAGGTCAACCTCGTCACGGATGGCAGCGGAGATCTCGGTGATGTCAGAGATTCTGCCGGCGCGCCGGTCAATCACGTTGCCGGCGTCATCGATGGTTGCATAGTTTGCGCGGAACCCGATCATGCCCGGCTCCATCTGAATGCCGCAGCCGGCTGCTTCAAGCGGGCCGCGACCGGTGTAGTACTGTTGCGGCGGGTAACCAAGGAGACTGAGATGGGAGGTATCGGATCCCGCGCGAATTCCGGGCGCGACAGGATCCATGATGCCGCAGATGCCGGTCGTTGCAAGTTTGTCGAGGTTTGGGATATGCGCTGCCTGTAACGGGGTTTTGCCGCCGAGGCAGTCGCACGGACGGTCTCCCACGCCGTCGATGATGAGAAGAAGAATTTTGGATGCTGTCATTCCCTGATAGGTTGGACGGGTAAGACTAAGTGCATTGTGCTTGCGGAAAAATCTGCAGAAAAACAGTAGCGAGGAATGGATTTGAACCATTGGTCTACGGGTTATGAGCCCGTCGGGATCTCCTGACTACCCCACCTCGCTTCTTGTAAGTGAGATAAGATATACGACGGTTTTCTTTAAATAGGTTCCGACATGCAGTTGGCATATCCTCATTAGGTTGTTTTTCCCATATTCAGGTATGGAAGACGAGGAACTGGAACAGCTGCGGCGGAAGCGGTTTGAACAGATGGCGGCAAAGATGCCACCTCCGGAAGGGGGGCCGGTTGTGCATCTGACGGAGTACAACTTCAATGAGGTAACGCTCGGGCGGCCAAACGTGGTGATTGATTTCTGGGCTGAGTGGTGCGGGCCGTGCCGGTACTTCAGTCCGATCTTTGAAGAGATGTCAATTGAGTTTCCTGAGGTGCAGTTCTGCAAATGCGATACCGACCGCAACCACGGGATTGCGACGCAGCTCGGCATCACGAGTATTCCGCGGGTGCTGTACGTCGTCAACGGAACCGCGGTGCGGCTACATGTGGGTGCGATGTCGGCAGAAAAGTTCCGTGAGGAACTGAATGCGGTGTTCCGAACCGATGACGCTGTTTGAGTCGTTTCATCCAAGTCTGCAGGAGATTCTGCTTTCTGGCCTCGGGTGGGACGAGCTGCGGCCAGTACAGGAGGAGACCTGCCGGGCGGTGTCCGGAGGAGCGGACGTAGTGGTACTCGCACCAACCGCAGGAGGAAAGACGGAGTCAGCGTTCATTCCGGTGATCGATGCGCTGCTGAAGATGGGGTCGTCCGGACTTGGGGCGATTTATCTGTCGCCCTTAAAGGCGCTCATCAATGATCAGGAGGACCGGATTCTGCTGATGTGCGGGCGTGCCGGGCTGACGGTTGCATCCCGGCACGGCGACGTGGCCTCCCGCGACCAGTGGAAGTTTTCCGCAGACGGGGAACTGCCGAATCTTTTGCTCACGACACCCGAGTCGCTGGAGGTTCTGCTCGGCGATCCCGACTCAAGGGGGGCGTTTGCCTCCGTCCGGTTTGTGATCATCGATGAGATTCACGCATTCATGGAGACGGATCGCGGAGTGCATCTCCGGTGTCTGCTGGACCGGCTGGAGATGGTTTCCGCCGGACGACGGACTGTTCAGAGAATCGGGTTGTCGGCGACGGTCGGAAACCCGGAGGAGCTGCTGGCATGGCTGTCTGGACCGGGACGGAAAAAGCAGCTGGTACAGATTCCATCGCCCGCAACGCCGAAGCTGTTTTCTTTTGTGGTGGAGGAGGAGTTTTCCACGGCAGTCCAGGCGGTGGCAGACGCGGTGCGGGGAAAGAAGGCGCTGGTATTTGTGGACAGCCGGAGTTTTGCGGAGCGGCTGATGGTGCCGCTTTCCGATCTGGTGTCCGGGGTGCATCTGCATCACTCGTCGGTGTCGGCGGAGGATCGTGCGGAGGCGGAAGCAGCGTTTGATCAGGGCGGCGGGACGTGTGTTATCTGTACGAGTACGATGGAACTCGGAATTGATATCGGTGATCTGGATCTGGTGGTGCAGTACGGGCCGCCGCGATCGGTTGCGTCGTTTCTGCAGCGGCTGGGACGTACCGGCAGGCGCGGACAGGCGGCAGAGATGACGTTTGTTCTGCAAAGCCCGTGCGATCTGCTGGTTGCTGCGGCGACGATTGAGTCGGCGATGCGGCATGAGATTGAGCCGCTCACGGCTCCGGCACATGCGTACCATGTGATGGTCCAGCAGCTGTTTCTTCTGCTGAAAAGCAGGTTAGGAGGAGTTTCACAGAAGACGATAACCGCGGCGCTTCGTTCCCTTTCGCCGTTTGCGATGGTGCCGCCCGATACTATGGCGAAGCTGCTTGGGTATCTTGCGGAGCAGGAGTATCTGGTCCGCGACGGGGATCTATATTCTGCCGGGTCGCGGGCAGAACGGGAGCTGGGGAAGTCGAACTGGATTACACTGATTTCGGTGATTCACGATACGGGAGGATATCTTGCGGTGCTGCCGGACGGGACGATTGTGGGAACTCTGGACCCCCGGTTTGTGGGAAGCGAACCCGGCAAGATGTTTTCGTTTACGGGGAAAAACTGGCGGCTGCTCTTCCGCGATGATGTGCATAAGCGTGCGCTGGTGGAGCCGGCATCTACCTCCGGCAGCGGCGTGAAACGACCGTTCTGGAGCGGAAGCGGGATGCGGGGGGCGGATGCATCGCCCACAGTCTGTGGCGCGGTCTGTCAGCTTCTTGCCCGGGGAAAGACGCTTCTTCCGCTGCCGCAGGGTGCGGAGAAGATGCTTGCGGATCTGATCCGGATGCTGCCGGAGGATTTTGTACCGGGATGCGTACATGTCCGTGCCGAGCCGGAGGTCAGCGGCTGGTCGGTGGTCGCCGCAACATTTCTTGGAACACGAGCAAACATGGTTCTCGTACGTCTGCTAAAAAACCGGCTGGCGGACGGAAAATACAGCATGCATTATGATCAGTTTGCGATACGCATCTTCGGATGGGAGTCGCCGGATGCGGCGGAGCGGATCGGCGATCTTCTGCGGGAACTGGCGCGGACGGATGCAGCGGTACTCGCAGGTGAGATGCCTGAGCTACCAGATACGACGTGGAAGTTCGGGGCGATGCTGCCGCGGGAGATGCTTGCGGAGATGGCGGCGGATGAATATTACCGGCTGAGTTTTGTTCTTGCCGGAATTTCTGAGGTGCGGGTGCGGGAGAATATCTACAGGTAGCCAAACGGCATGCCAAGTACCTGGGATACAACCATGACGACGTAGAGGACTGCGGCGATGATCGGGAGATGCAGGAGATAGATCTCCAGCGAATGCCGGCTAATCAGGGCAAAAGTTCTGCCGATGGCTCCCACATCCGGGATACAAAACCGGCGGACACCTTTAGGATAGAGGACAGAACCAATAGCGACACCGAGAAGCATGACGCCGACCCAAGGGAGGAGCGGGAAGTAGTCACGCGGATAGAACATGCCTTCTGGGAGAATACCAAACGGTAACAGCCATATCGGGCCGGTGTGAATGGATTTGACGATGAAACCCACCCAGATGAGAATGGCGGCAGGGATGATGTTCCATTTGCCGAGCCGGAGAAACGGGATGCAGATGATCATGGACAAACCCATCATCTGCAGGAAGTTGAAGAGCATGTAGTTACCGTCGCCGATGATGAAGTGGATGGCAAGGGAGGCAACGACGGCGACGACTATGCCGATAAGGAAAATTTGGGTACCTCGTTTGAGAATTGCCGTATGATATTCGCGTTTCGGGTGACCAGCCATTCTGCCGTACCGGAGAATGAGGGCAACACCGGATATTATGACGAAGACACTTGTCCCAAGGTGAATGTAGCGGCAGACCTCATAGTACCATTCCATGGGTCATGTGAAAGATTACCATGAGAGAGATGATGTGAAAGAGAATCATCCCGACAAGGGAGAGCCCTCTGACTGCATCAACTTCCCAGTACCGTTCACCCATTGTCTTTTGTGTTGGTGCTGTCGGATAATGGCTTTTGTACTTGTGGCTTTCTTTAAAAGTCTGACAAGCCTCCTTCCCCGCATGAGCAGGAATTTTTCCGATTCAAAAAATATTTCGACTTTGGTTTTGTTTGAAGCAGACTGAAGACATGTGATTCGCGGTCGTTCCAAATAAAACCAAGGACAAAATCCCACAGATAACGAAAATGATATAATTTGGTTGGTTCATTCAACAACACTGATAGATAGACCACCTCCTTTTTTCAGAAAACCGAATTGGAGAGCAGTACCCACAAAAAGAAAAAAATTACATATTCTCCAGATACTTCTTCAGCGCATTCCAGTCGCGGATCTTCAGAATTTCGCCCGCTGTATGCTTTTCATGATGATTCAGCTCCTTTGAGTGGTGAATACCATCGCCGAGTTTTGCAATGCGCACTTCAACAACATCATTATCGCCTTCTCTCTGGATTGCAGCAATCTGTTCAAGATAAGCTACAATCTCTGCCTTTTTTGCTGCACTGGTTGCCATAGAGAGTAATCATCCTTCATAGAATATACACACTTGGGTAGCGGCAGAATCAGATACCGCACAAAAGATGGAGAAACAGGGTAACCCCTGCCTGCAGCAGCCACACCATTCACATCACACCGCATCCCAGCGTTCAAACGACCGCAGCGAAATCCGCCACGAAATCCACAGCCCCAAAAGCCCCAATACTGCAAAAATCACAGCCCAGACACCGATAACCTCAGGTTTCAGCAGATCACGCCAGTACACCGCAGTCACCGGTACAACACACACAACCAGAAACAATATAATTCCGATATTGATGCGGTACACAAAATACACCGCAAACATCAGATCCAGCATCAGCAGTGCAAGCCCGATACATCCCGCCCACCAGATCAGTGGCGAAACTTCCAGCAGATCATACCCATTCAGAAACATCACTGAACCAACCGCCGCTACACCGCAGATCAGCGCCGCCGCACCAAGACAGAGAAGCGCAAACGCATACCGGGCGGCCAGAATCTCCCTACGGGAAAGCGGCAGGGAAAGTGCATACCGCTCCCACCGGCTGGATGTATCCATATGGTCATAGCATTGACTGACAGTGTAAGAACCATTGCGCCCGCAATCAGAAACGCAGCCGAGCTAACACCCTGCGGCACAAATATCACCATACCGACAACGATCACCAGCGCCATCAGCACAATGGCCTTCCGCAGATATATCCAGTCCTTTAACAGCAGTCCGTTCATATTTTTTTAGAACTCCTTCTTCATATAAATCCGCACCGAAAGCCGGTAGGACACAACAACTCCAATCACCGCCACTGCGGTCAGAGCGCCCGCAATCATCGAAAGAGGCAGTATCGGGAAGGTCAATCCGGACGGAAGGAGCAGAAACGTCAGCCCGAGAATTACCACAACCGGTACCAGCGCGATCATTATGATAATATAGCGCGTCACCTCATTCCCGAACTTCAGTGTCAGCGGCAGTATAACACTGCCCACCAACAGCCCGCAGGCAAGAAACATCACCGTCAGTGTCAGAGGATCCAAAACCGAAAGAAAAACTCCCTCACCCGGTAGCAGAACCGTCATCATCGTCGCAATTATCAGGGAAATAATGCCCGCAACACTCATCCCGATCAACATCAGCTGATACCGCGTCCACACAATTTCCTTGCGGGTCACAGGCAGACTTGCCGCGTATTTATCCCACCGTACTGTCGTATCATACGTGTTCACCGTCATCGGCAGCATTGCACCGAATATAATCAGAAGAATGTACACCGGCAGCTCGTTTCCCTGCGGAACAAAAATCACGCAGAAGAACAGCATCACAAGTACCAGATACTTCGTCGTGGAACTCAGGTTCAGCAGATCCTTATACAACAGTCCGTTCATACTATTTAGAACTCCGTGTTTGTGTAAATCCTCACCGAAATCCGATAGGACACATAGACAACAACTGCTGCAGCCGCGGCCAAAACACCCAGAATCATCGGCATCGCTACTGATGTAGGCAGTGCTGTTCCCGATACATCCAGCAGAAACGTCAGCCCGAGAATCAGCAGGAAAGCTGCGCCGTAAACCATTATGAAAAGGTAACGCATCTTCTCAGCCCGAACTTCAGCGTCAGCGGCAGCATAATACTGCCCAGAAAAATCCCGCAGGCAACGAATATGACCGCCAACGCCAGCGGGTTTATAAATGTAACAAAAACTCCCTTTCCCGGCATCAGAACCGTCATCGCGACCGCAATTGTCAGGGAAACAATTCCTGCAACACAAACGCCGCCCAGCATCAGCTGATATCGCGTGCCCACAATTTCCTCGCGAATCATCGGCAGACTTACTGCGTACTTATCCCACCGTGCTGTCGTGTCATACGTAATCGTCGATATCGGCAGCATTGCACCGAACAGAACCAGAATAATGAGCACCGGCAGTTCATTTCCCATCGGGATAAAAATTGCACAGAAGATCAGTATCATCACCGCCAGATACTTCATCGTTGAGTTCAGGTTCAGTAGATCCTTATAGAGCAGCCCGTTCACAGTTCTTCACCCCGCGAATAGAACAGCATGATCGACTCGGTTGTTACCGGATCCATTACCATCCCCGGATACCGGGAGGCAAACGACTTCTTGTCGCGAATCAGTACCTCGCAGCCGAACTGATTTGTGCGGTACCGGATAACCTGGTCTTTGCCGATTCCGGCGAGGTCTTCTGTGCCGCATTTTACAATGCCCATGCTGTCCATCAGTTCATCGCGACTCACCGAGAAGACAATTTTGCCATGGTGAATAAATGTCAGATAGTCTGCGATCTTGTCGAGGTCACTTGTGATATGCGATGATATCAGAATTGCATGGTTTTCGTCCTGAATGAAGTCAAGGAAGATGTCAAGAATCTCTTCACGCACGATTGGGTCAAGACCGCTGGTAGCTTCATCGAGGATCAGTACGTCCGGTTTGTGGGCGAGAGCCGCCGCAATGCCGAGCTTCATTTTCATCCCGCGGGAGAATTCTTTGATTTTCTTCTTTTCCCCAAGACCAAACTGGGTAAGATACTTTTGATATAGTTTCCCGTCCCAATTCTGATAGATCTTTCCAAGGATTTTGGAAATGTCAGCAGGAGTGAGGTTGTCGTGGAAACAGCATTCATCAAACACCACGCCAATTCTCTCCTTAATCTTCTTTTCATGACTGTTCAGGTCCATGCCGAGAATTTCAACCGTTCCCGCGTCGCGGTGGACGAGATTGAGCATTGCCTTGATCGTCGTTGATTTTCCTGCACCGTTTTCCCCGATGAATCCCATGATGCATCCTTTTGGTACGGCAAGGGAGACATTGTCCAGAGCAAAGTCCTGATAGGCTTTGCAAAGATTCGTTACTTTTATTGCATACTCCATTCTGTTACTCTCCGTTGTAGAGCAGTTCGAGGATTTCCTGAAGTTCCTCATAGGTGATGCCGCTTTGTGCGGCGATGTCTACGGCTTTTTGCAGATACTCTTCGCAAAGCCGCATTTGTTCTTCTTTGATGATCTCAAGGTTCGATCCTGCGACAAAGCTGCCTTTGCCGATGACGGTTTCGATGAAACCGTCATGTTCCAGATCGGTGTAGGCACGCTTTGTGGTGATTACACTGATGCGCAGTTCCTTTGCAAGAAGGCGCATGCTCGGCAGTGCAGTCCCTTCGGGGAGTTCTCCGCTGATGATCATGCGTTTGATCTGCGAGGTAATCTGCTCGTAAATGGGCTTATCACTTGCATTGCTGATGATGATGTTCACGAGTTCCTCCTGCGTCATATTGTATGTATCGTGCATATACATTAACACTTTTGCATGGGAGAAGTTTTCCGGCAGAGTTTTTTCAAAAACCGATCATCAGGCATCTTTATCAGATGACACAACCAATGTATTACCCAAACAGGGGTAGATATTCTGGGTCGAATAGAAAACGCAAATCAGGACGTAGCAGAAGATGGAAGTATTATTCGTGTAAAACTTCCGAACCGTCGCACAAAAGAACAGTTTGCTCAGGCAGAGCTGATGCTTGGCTCAAACCATATCAAAGTCCGCTGCTCAGACGGTATCACCCGTCTTGGCCGGATTAAGGGAAAAATTAAGAAACGGGTCTGGATCCGCGAAGGCGACATTCTCATTGTTATTCCGTGGGATTTCCAGGACGACAAATGTGACATCGTTTACCGCTACACTACCCCGCAGGTAGACTGGCTTCGCGCACACAAATATCTCTGAACACATCACCACCATTTTTTTTCTCGAACTATCATGGTACAGATTCCTGCATTTGAAACAGTAGCACAGGCTCACGGACACACTTGCCCCGGCATCGCCCTTGGATACAAGATTGCCGTTGTTGCGGCGGCATGGGCCGGGGAGAAGGAGGTCAGAATTGTCGCCCACACCACCCGTTGTCCGCTGGACGCGCTCAAAGTTACCTTTGACGTGAAAAATCATCCGGAACGTATGGACGTTGCTGATACCAACACAGTCAGCTTCGTCATCACAAAACCAAACGGTCGGAAACTCTTCATCGATGAGCTGCCGGGAACGCATCTGACCAGTGATGAACTTACCCGGATCAAGAAAAAAATTGAGATCGGTACTGCAACCCCAGGAGATCTGCGCCGCATGAGTGAGATCAAAAACGAACTTTTCCACGTCATGCAGGCAATCCCGGACGAAAAATTATTCTCCGTTCGCGAAGAGTAACTTCGTCTAAACGATATTCTTTTTACATCTCAGCCCCCATCTGAAATTGAACTATGATGGAAGATATCACTTCAACAGTCGAGTTTCAGATGAGCCTGCTGCTCTTCGTGGCACTCGGCGGATATCTCCTGGCAACACGCATCCACCAGTCCGCAGTTATCGGTGAAATTCTGGTTGGTCTCATTGTAGGTCCCAGCGTTCTCGGGCTGATTACCTACACCGACTTTGTCCAGAGTCTGGCAGGTCTTGGTGCAATCATCCTTCTTTTCGTGATTGGATTTGAGTTTGAACTCAGTGATATAACCAACTGGCGGTACGGGGTAATAGCCATTGTCGGGGTGATTGTCCCTTGGATTGGGGGATACGCAACATCCATATTCTTCAATATGGACTTCTACACGGCAATCTTCATCGGAACCGCGCTTACTGCGACGAGTATTGCGATTACGGCAAACGTTCTGCGGGAGATGGGAAAACTTCACCAGCCGTTTGCGAAGGCGATCATCGGTGCTGCGGTTATTGATGATATTCTCAGTCTGATCGTGTTGTCCATCTGCAAGGATCTCGGCGCAACCGGCGAACTTGTGCCGATGGCGGTTGGCCTGACCGTGATTAAATCGATTGGGTTTGTGGTGATCGCAGCAATTGTCGGCATCAAAGTGATTCCGCCACTGATCTCCCGGATGGATGCAACCAAACTTGCTCGGCAGTTCCCAGAGTTCGTGTTCATCTTTGCGATGATGGTTGCGTTCTTCTATGCAATGGCAGCGGAGTTTGTGGGAGTATCAGCAATTGTCGGTGCATTCCTTGCCGGCGTGTGTGTTAACCGCGTGAGTCTGAAGCATAGTCTTGACATCAAGCTCGGTGCGGAATATCTGTACATCATCTTTGCGGCAATCTTCTTTGTTTCGCTGGGTATTATTGTGGATCTGCAGTATCTGTTCGAGAAGCCGGAGATGCTGTGGTTCATCATCGCGCTGATTGCGGTGGCTATCATCACGAAGGTGGCGGGTTGCGGTCTGCCAGCACGGCTGCTTGGTATGAACACCCGCGACTCACTGATCATCGGATTCGGTATGGCTCCCAGGGGTGAGGTGGCGATGATCGTTGGTCTGATTGCACTGACACATTTCCAGGAGATGGCAGCGGCAGCAACGGATGCGGTTCAGGCGGAGTATCTGCTCCAGCTGGGGAACGAGGTGTTCATCGCGATTGTGCTGATGTCGCTTATTACAACGGTGATAGTGCCCTTGGTCTATCGGGGCTGGTTCTTCAAGTCCGAGAAGAAACCTGATCCTGCTGCGGGATTGCAGCAGTAAAAAATTCTTTTTTGAAATAGGAGTTCTGCGGTATTTGAGGTGTTTTCCCCAAATCCATTTCTTGCCAATCACTATTCAACCAGACATAACAGATATCTTTTTCCGAAAATCAGGATGAACAGCCGTCATCACAGTACCTCGTCTGTTCCCGCGGTTTTACTCGGATCTTACTTTGTCTCTTTTTTTCCCTTGGGGAATCTTCCGCGTGCGGGTATCAGATCTCCGATAAGATCGCTTCTCTTCGCCTGCAGCAGCCCGGCAACGGCAAGGTCATACTGCTTCGGATCCTTCCACTGCAGAAGGGCTCGCTGGATGCGTTTTTCACCGCCGACCGGAACATAGACCTTCTGTCTAGTAAGAGGATGCATGCCGCTGTAGTACATTGCCGTGGACAGGGTCATGGGAACCGGCGTGAAGTCCTGCACCTGTTCGGTGTAGAGATTGTGCCTTCGCAGGTACAGTGCAAGATCGATCATATCTTCAATCCGGCATCCGGGATGTGAGGACATCAGATATGGCAGAAGATACTGCCGATTCTTTCCTTTCGGTGTTTTTCGTTTCTGTAGTGATTCAAAGTGTACATGGAAGTCGTAAAACACACGGTTTCGTGGTTTGTTCATCAGTTCGGTCACACGCTCGGAAATGTGTTCGGGCGCGACCTTCAGGTGTCCGGAGATGTAGTGTTCCCGCAGTTCCAACAGGTAGCGGTCCCCCGACTCATCTTTGGGAATGAGGTCGAAGCGGATACCGGAGCTGATGAACACATGTTTGACCTTTGGAAGTTTTCGCAGACGTTCCAGAAGTACCAGCTGCCGTTCCGTCCCGTTGGTGAATGTTCCACACTTTGTGCAGTTTTTGTCGAGGCAGGGCACTCCCATTTCCCATGTTTTGCAGGTGCAGCCGTACATGTTTGCTGTGGGTCCTCCGACATCCTGAATGGTTCCCCGGAACTCCGGCAGTTCGATCATGCGTTCTGCCTCGCGAATGAGTGATTCCTCGCTTCGTGAGGTGACGATTCTTCCTTGATGATGCGTGATCGCACAGAACGAACAGCCGCCGAAACAGCCGCGATGAGTTACCAGAGAGAATTGTACCGGTTCAAGTGCCGGGATCGGTTGTTTGTAGGACGGGGTCTGTTTTCGGGTGAACGGCAGTTCATAGAAGCGATCAAGTTCCTCCGTTGTTACCGGTCGCATGGGAGGGTTTGCTACGATTACAGTTTTTGGGTGTGGCTGTACAAGTCTTTTGTGTCCTTCGCGGTACATGACCGCGTAGGCGTTTGCAAATACTCCTTTGCCGACAACGCTCGGATAGGGCGGCAGCACCACAGCATCCTTCGGCGGGTTTTTGCAGAACTCCCCCACACTCATTGTCCAGCAGGTACCTGGGATATCGCGGATGGTGTCTATTGTGTTGCCTTGCCGCATCCGTTTTGCGATCTCAATGAGGGCAAGTTCACCCATCCCATACACAAGAAGTGATGCCGGCGCGTCGGCAAGAATTCCCTGCCGGACACTGTCACTCCAGTAGTCATAGTGGGCGAACCGTCGGAGACTTGCCTCAATCCCGCCGATAACGATCGGAATCTGCGGGTATTGCCGGTGGAGAGCGTTCGTGTACACAATTGTTGTGCGTTCCGGACGGGTGAGTTTTCCACCGGGCGAGTAACTGTCCTTCGATCGTTTTTTCAGCGCCGGCGTGTAGGCGTTGACCAGCGGGTCCACGGCACCCGGAACGACTGCAAAAAACAGGCGCGGCCTTCCCAGACGCTTGAAGTTTTTGAGGTTGTGATCCTTCCAGTCCGGCTGGGCAATAACACCCACAGTAAAGCCTGCATCCCACAGGGCCCGCCCGAGCAGTGCCGTCGCAAATGACGGATGATCTACGTAAGCATCGCCAGAAACAAGAATTACATCGGGCTGTGTGATCCCGCATTTATTCAGTTCCTCAGGCGTCATCGGCAAAAACTCCGGCTGCGGCAAAGGATTTTGTGGGATACTCATATTTGTTCTGTATGTATGTACCGGAGGAGTGATAAGTGTCGCGGATATCTGCCCACACAGGAAACTATATATTACATAATGTCAAATAAACTTTACACTGAAGGAGTGCGGAGATCAGGAAGGTACCCCGGTACAACAGAGGTCATTCCCATTTCCTCCAGGAAATAGATGAAAATTCCTCCTCTATAGTAAACGCGGAAAAACATTCAGCAAGAAAAAAACAACAGCACACTAAATCCAAACAGGTAAGAATCAGTCACATACACACACCCATTCATACCACACCACAGGAAGACTCAAGCGCATCAGCCGGTGAAATCCCCATGAGACGGCTGATGCCAAAGAGTTTCTCTCTTTTCCCGAACCTACTGCTCTACAGGCATGAGAAAGATATAATATCCCTGTACACAATTGTATAATGTAAAAGGTTGCATACATCCCCGCGGATGATGGCGGGAATCTCAGCAGGGTTGACAGTCATGAAACAAAATAACTTCTATATTATAATCGGCATTATTGGTCTCGTTGAGGTTCTGCTTTTCTGGGAATCAATTCAATCATCCAATCCGTTCATTGTCGGTGTGGGTTTTGTTGCAGGAGCACTGCTGTATTTTATTCTGCGCAGAAAAGTGACGGACTGCTGCGCCGACGAGCGCCAGAATCTCATAGACATGAAAACAGCATCAGCTACGCTGAAAGCGTTCTGGGTCAGCTTTTTTTCCGTAAATCTTGCAACAGTCGTCTATGTTTTCAGTGCTTCCCTTGGTTTTCAGAATATTATTGTTTCCATCCCTGAACCAAGTGAAGCAAACACCATGTATGAAGCCGGAAACAGTTTGATCCATGGAATAAACTTTACTCGGCCCCTCACGGACAACTACTCGGTCGCGATCACGATTCACCAGAATGCAACGGATGCTATCTACTACACAAATGCCACCAAAATGGAGGTCATCAATGTCTTCCCGGCTCCGCCGGAGATGATTGCCATCTCACATCTTGGCATCTTCGGGGTAATCCAGATTCTTCTGCTTGTCTTGATGCTGTTCATCTATGTAGCATTCAGAATTTATTACTCTCACAAGTTCGGGGAGTGGGATGATGATGAAGAATAAGATCAAAGTCTATCGGGCGATGAATGATCTCACGCAGGAGGGACTTGCACAAGCTCTTGGCGTTACCCGCCAGACGATACTCGCCATTGAGAAAGGCAAGTATGATCCTTCGCTGGAGCTTGCGTTCCGCATGGCGAAATACTTCAATACCACTATTGAGGAGATATTCACGTTTGAGGCGTGAAGATATTTTCTCTTTTTCTTGAAATTGCGGGTGACTGAGTGGTGAATCTGGTTACTTCAAACAAAACCACAGCCGCCACTCGACCACTTTCATTTCCAAAAAAATAAAAAAAAGTTCAGGCCGCAGCCTTGCGCCGCTCCCATTCGTCAAGGACTTCCTGCCCTTCGATAAATACCAGTCCGTGCTCTTTTGCATATGCTTTTGCCCCTTCTTTGTCAAGTGCGAGACCGTTGTCCGCCATCATCTCGCAGATGGTCACGGCAGAGGTTACGCCTGCCATCTGTGCAAGGGCAACCGACAGCTCCGTCTGGCCTCGGCGCTGATCCAGCAGTTCGTCTGCCGCGCGCAGCAGCGCCATGTGACCCGGAGTACGGAAGTCGTCCGAGAACTTTCCTGAATTGCCGCTCTCAAAGTTTTTCACATACTCGGCAATGGAGATAACGGTCAGAGCCCGGTCGCGATCGGTGACGCCGGTATAGGTGTTGCGGTGGTTTACCCAGAGCGAGAAGGACGAGTGATTGCGCCGGTCGTAGGGGACGTCCCCCTCTTTCTCCACAATATCTCCGGTGAACCGCAGAGCATCGGATGCAAACGGAAGACCGAACGCCTGTGCTGCTGCTCCAGAGATTGCCGTACAGATCAGACCTCCTCCATCTTTCCTGAACATCCGGATTGTTTCCGGCGTGACTGCAGAAGAGAGGACCGCAAAGTCCGTTTCTTTTTCGCGGTTGTCAAAATCATACAGCAGAATTACTTTGCCCTGTTTTAGGGCGTCCAATGCCTCATCAATCATCTCCAATCTCTACCTCTACGCTGTCATTGTCACTCAGCCCGAGCGTTCCGCGCAGGGGAACGCCGGAGATTATCTCAATAATATCCTCCGGATAATGCGTGCGGCCGGGGACCACAATTGCACAGGGGATGTTGTCAATTCTGCAGGGGATGCAGCGGGCCGAACCGAATGTCCGATGTTCGTCGGAAAATCCGGGAACTGTGATCCACTCAAGTGTGTCTATCCGTTTACGGACGAGAATACTTTGCGGATTCAGCTTTACGTTCAGCGTTCCGGGGTACGGGGAAAATCCGCAGAGTTCGGTGAACTTTTCCTGATAGTGCGGAATGGACATATAGTATCTGCCTTCACCAACTCCGGAAATCACGCTCCCGGTCAGCACATAGTGACCGCCGATCCTATCAAAGATTTTGCAGTACTCCGAGAACTCGCGGCGCAACAGCTCCTCGCCGATCTTTGTCACCAGCACGAACTGCCCGGAGGATTCGGTCGTCCTGGAGATAAGCTGCGCAGTCTCCAGAGATCGCAGTCTGCGCGAAGCGGTCTGCTGGCTGATCCCCAGCTGTTCACCGAGACTCTGTGTCGAGAGACGAACCGGTCCTTTACATCCTCCCATTGCTGCAATACGCTTCAGACAGAGAGTATCCTCTGCATCGACTGTAACCATGATACTCACTATTGGGTTGTTCCCTATATATGAGTTCGCATCTATTACTTCGTGTATTGACGAATTCGACGACCAGCCTTTTATGTAGGGAACGAAATACACTATTGTTGTATGAAACCGGAACTGCGTCAACAGCTTGCCGAAAAAATGGCAGGTGAAATAACTCTCTCCGACGCTCCCGGGAAAGCGCTGAAAAAATGGAGATCCAGTTTTCAGATTGCTCCCGGTGTGCTGGCAGACCATCTTGGTATTTCTCCGTCCGTTATCAGTGATTACGAGAGCGGTCGGAGAAAAAGCCCAGGCACCGGTGTGGTCGGAAAAATTGTAGATACTCTTCTGGATATTGATGAGGAAAACGGCGGCAAGTACATTCAGAAGTATGGCAAGCTGCTGTTCTCCGATTACGATGATGAAGTCATCTATGATATCCATGATTTCGCCTCATCAATTCCGATTCGAGAGTTGTCGGAACTGATCGAATGCACTCTTCTTTACGGCTCAGAGGATCATCAGATCTTCGGCTACACCGTAGTGAACAGCAAGAATGCGATTTTGAACCTTTCTCCGAATGAGTTCAACCGTGTTTACGGCTGGAGCACCGAGCGGGCACTGATCTTCACGGACGTTTCCACCGGAAAATCTCCGATGATTGCCATCAGGGTAACACCGTTCAAGCCCCCGTATGTAATTCTACAGGGGATTGATGCAGAACACGTCCACCCGCTGGTAAAGCTGCTTGCAGAGAAGGATCGCATAACCGTATTATGTACGTCGCTTGACGTGCAGGAAATTATCACCCGTCTGAGGAATACAGAATGGTAGGAATTATTACCTACGGGGCATACATTCCCCGTTACAGGATTAAGATCGAGGAGATCGCACGTGTCTGGGGCGCAAATGCCGCAGAAATTACGGGTGGTCTTGGCGTTATTGAGAAAGCCGTCCCCGATTATGATGAAAACACTGCAACGTTTGCGGTGGAGGCAACCCGCAGTGCTCTTGCACGCAGATCGGTCGATCCCACAGAGATCAAGGCTGTCTACGTGGGATCCGAGTCGCATCCGTATGCGGTTAAGCCGACGGCAGTTACCGTGGGTGAGGCCATCGGTGCGACGCCGGTGATGACCGCAGCCGACTATGAGTTTGCCTGCAAGGCAGGAACCGCCGGAATTCAGACTGCAATGGGTCTGGTTTCCTCCGGAATGATGAAGTATGCAGTGGCAATTGGTGCGGATACGGCACAGGGTGCTCCGGGCGATGCCCTTGAATACACTGCTGCTGCAGGCGGTGCTGCGTATGTGATCGGTAATGACGATCCAATCGCGGTTATCAATCACACCTGTTCTTTTACCAGCGATACGCCGGACTTCTGGCGCCGCGAGGGTGAGGACTATCCGCGTCACGGCGGACGTTTCTCCGGCGACCCGGGATATTTTAAGCACGTAACCGGTGCTGCGAAGATGATGCTTGCGGATATGGGAACAAAGCCCTCTGACTACGACTATGCGGTGTTCCACCAACCGAACGCAACGTTCCCGCAGAAAGGTGCGGCGATGCTCGGGTTTACGCCTGAGCAGATCAAAACCGGTCTGATTGTGCCAAGACTTGGCAATACCTACAGTGGTGCAGTCCCTCTCGGTCTTGCAGCCATTCTGGATGCGGCAAAACCGGGCGACCGAATTTTTGTTACGAGCTACGGCAGCGGTGCGGGTTCGGATGCGTTCGATATCACGGTGACGGACGCGATTCTCAATAAGATCGATCGGTCCAAAGGCCCGTCAGTTGAGTCGACGCTTGCGAAGGCGAAGTATCTTGATTATGCGGTGTACGCCCGCCATAAAGGAAAGATCAAGGTGTGAGGTGCGGAAAATGAGAGATGTAGCAGTTATTGGTGCCGGTATTACGGCATTTGGAGAGCGCTGGGACACGTCGTTCCGTGATCTGTGTACAGAGTCAGGCGTTGCTGCGCTTGAGGATGCGAATGTTTCCGGCGAGCAGATCGATGCGCTGTTTGTTGGGTCGATGTCCGCGGGCAGATTTATCGGTCAGGAGCACGTGGGTGCGCTTGTTGCAGATTATGTGGGTCTTGGCGGCGAGCTGCATGTGCCGGCAACCCGTGTGGAGGCAGCATGTGCTTCCGGCGGTCTTGCGTTCCGGCAGGCTGTTGCTGCGGTTGCGTCAGGTATGTCTGATGTGGTTGTGGCAGCTGGCGTTGAGAAGATGACGGATGTTTCCGATGCGACGGATGTTCTGGCCGGTGCGGCAGACAGAGAGTGGGAGAGTTTTGCTGGAGCAACTTTCCCAGGACTGTATGCGATGATCGCCTGTGATTACATGAACAAGTACGGTCTGACCCGCGAGCAGCTGGCACAGGTCGCGGTGAAGAACCATTATCATGGTGCACGTAATCCGTTCGCACAGTTCAGATCGGAAATTACGCAGGCAACAGTGTTGAAGTCCACACTTGTTGCGTCTCCGTTGCGGCTGTTTGACTGTTCACCGGTTTCTGATGGTGCGGCGGCTGTGATTGTTTGTCCGCTGGAGCGTGCGAAAGAGTTCACCGATACGCCGATTCAGGTTCTGGCTTCGGCTCAGGCGGGCGATACGATTGCCCTGCATGACCGTCCGGACTTTTCGACTATGGGCGCGACGGTTGCTGCGGGCAACTCCGCGTTTAAGCAGGCAAAGCTGGAGCGCAAAGATGTTGACTTTGTGGAGGTTCACGACTGTTTCACAATCGCAGAGCTGTGTGCTATTGAGGATCTCGGCTTTGTTCCGAAGGGAACGGCAGGCAAGTTCACGGAGGAGGGCCAGACACAGATTGGCGGTAAGCTGCCGGTGAATACTTCCGGAGGTCTGAAGGCATGCGGTCACCCGGTTGGTGCGACAGGTATCAAGCAGATCTGGGAGGTTGTCCAGCAGCTAAGAGGCGAGGCAGGCAAGCGCCAGGTTGAGGGAGCCGAGGTCGGTATGACCCAGAATGTGGGTGGTACGGGTGCTACAGTTGTGTCACACATTTTGAGGAGGGCCTAAACAATGACAGTTGCACGATTCTGGAGAGAGATTCCCCAGAGATACAATATGGTCGGTACGAAGTGCGAAACCTGTGGCAGGGTGTTTTTCCCGCCGCGATCAGTCTGCCCGCACTGCCGTCGTAACGGTAAGATTGTGGAGTACAAGTGTTCCGGCAAGGGGAAGGTTCTAACGTTCTCAATTCTCAACTCAGCAAGTGAGCAGTATGCGGAGATGAAACCGTATGTGCTGGCGATTGTTGAGCTGGAGGAAGGATCACGTGTGACAACGCAGGTTATCTGCGAGCCGGATGAGGTGTTCATCGGTATGCCGGTGAAGTCGGTGTTCCGCGTTCTTGACCGAGAGGGCTCAGACGGCATTATCCACTATGGTACGAAGTTCGTGCCGGACGTGGTATAATTTTTTTAGATTTTTTTCTTTTAGAAAAATAGTTTTTCTCATCAGAGTGGCATTGCCCATAAAGTCCGATCTCTATGTGTAACACATCTGAAGAAAAAAAAAATTAAATATCCAATTTCTCCAGAAGCGGCAACCGCAGCTTGCGGTACTGCTCCTCCGTCAGAACATGATTATCATACAGCGTGCGAAGCGCTTTCAGACACTCCCTCACCACATCCTGATCCATCATCTCCTCGGCCTCAACAACCACAGGTCCGGGGGCGTTCTCCTCACTCACCTCAAACAGTTCATGCGCCTCCTCCTCTTCATCTTTGGGAAGAATCGGTGCAATATAACTCTCCGCCATCGGCGGGGCATCAGATTTCACGGTTTTTGTCAGGTAGTCCACCGGCTTTTTCAGTGTCCACTCCTCGCCGGAAAACATCGACTTCCTGCGGTCAAGCGACACCGGGGCTGTACCAAGATCATTCATCGCCGCCTGCAACGTCAGAAGAACCCGCTCAGCCTCCTCATTCAGAAGCCAGCCGATCTTCAGCACCGCACCCTCCGTATCGGTGATCTTCAGCTCCGCCGACTTTTTTCCTTCATGAAAAACGATCGAATCAATACGGGAAAACGCATACAGAGTGTCATCATACATGCCGGTCGCGTTCTCCTCAAAGTACATCAGCCGCTGATCGGAAACGATGATAATTTTTCTGCGGCTTTTTTCCTCAGAAAGATTCTGCATCACACACAGCGGATTTTCGCCGGAGTAAAAGGTATTCACAATATCCTGAGGCATCGAACTGCCTGCCACATCCTCAGCCATAACTGTTGATAGTTTGTTGTTGCAGGTCTTATGCTTTCGTATAGATTGATACTGCGGCCATAATACACCAAGGAAGCCATCAGAATGCCGTGCGAAAAAACACGGAAAACCTTGAGGTGTCCGTAGATACTCACGTCAGTGAATAGAAATGCTATTCAGCCTCCGATCCTAATCGAGAATATATTAGAATGATTAATAATGATCAATCCCCATACTTTCAACAAGTGATATTATGTACCCGCCGGAACTCGTAGCCATCCTGATACTTCTGCTGGTCCCTCTGTTCGCCGCAATCCTCCTTGCCGTAATGAACAGGAACGCCATCCGCAACGGTGTCGTCGGTGCTGCCTCCGCAGTCATTATCGCAGCGTCCCTGTACCTTGCGTATCTCGCATGGGCAAGTCCTGCCCCGATAACGATTGCTCTGGAACACGCAAAACTGATAAACGTCGGCCTCTTCATCGTAGAGTTCGTAGTTGCCCTTGCAATCATCGCACTCTCCCTCAAATACCGGCGGATTCTTCCGCTCGTCCTCGGCGCACTCCAACTTGCCCTGCTGCTTGTTCTGGAACTCGTCTATGCCGAATCCGTCGTTGTCTCAACCGCATTCGTCGTTAACAACCTCTCAGCCGTCATGGTACTGATCATCGGCATCATCGGCACCCTCATCTGTGTGTACGCCCTCGGCTACATGAAAGATTATCACCACCACCACACCGAAATTGCGGAACGCAAACCGTACTTCTTCGCAATACTCTTCGCTTTCCTCACCGCCATGTTCGGCATCGTTCTCTCCGACAGTCTCATGTGGATCCTCTGCTTCTGGGAAGTCACCACCCTCTGCTCCTTCCTCCTCATAGGCTACTCCAAAACGCCCGAAGCAGTCACCAACTCCTTCCGCGCCGTATGGATGAACCTCATCGGAGGCATCGCATTCACCCTCGCAATCATATCCCTTCTGGAAATAAAACCGTTCGGCGCCAACCTCCTCAGCATCACCGACATTATCGGCTACCATGAAATGGCGGCACTCACCGTCCCGGCAGCACTCATCGCCGTTGCCGGACTCACCAAAGCCGCCCAGATGCCGTTTTTCACATGGCTCACCGGCGCAATGGTCGCACCAACCCCTGTCTCCGCTCTGCTGCACTCCAGCACCATGGTAAAAGCCGGCGTCTACCTGCTGGTCATCTTTGCACCCGTCTTCTCCCAGACCGCCGTCGGCATTGCCCTTGCCGCGATTGGTGTCTTCACCTTCTTTGCAACCTCCGCCCTTGCCATCTCGCAGAGCAACTCAAAGAAAGTACTCGCCTACTCAACCATCGCAAACCTCGGCCTCATCACCGCCTGTGCCGGAATCGGCACACCCGAAGCAGTCATGGCAGCAATACTCCTGATCATCTTCCACGCCGTTGCAAAAGCACTCCTGTTCATGTGCGTCGGTGCAGTTGAGCACCGAATCGACAGTCGCGACATCGAAGACATGGATGGACTCCTCGTCCGGCTTCCGCTTCTGGCAACCATGATGGTTGTCGGCATCTGCGGCATGTACCTTGCACCATTCGGCATGCTCATCTCTAAATGGGCAGCCATCGTCGCCTTCCTTGAAGCCCCGTTCGGCTGGGCCTTCGTCATCCTCCTCGCCTTCGGCAGCGCATTCACCATATTCTTCTGGACAAAATGGCTTGGAAAACTCTTCATGCGCATGAACCGTCCGGCAGCACCCGACACCTTACTGCACATATCCGAAAAAATTGCAGTAACTGCCACCGGAATCTTCACCGTTCTCTGCTGTGTCGGCTTTGCCGCAATCACAGTGTACTTTGTCGAGCCGTATCTTGCCGGAATCTATGCGGGATTTGTGGAGACCGGAGCAATGATCTCAGACAACCGTCTCATGATTGCTATCATGTTCCTCATCCTCGCTATCCTCATACTTGCAGCGCACTTCGGCTCCGCCGCGGGCAAAACACTCCCGCCTTACCTTTGCGGCCGCGGAGTTGATGAGGCTGGCAAATTCCGCGGATCGCTCGGCGTGTACAAAGAAGCGAAATCCGCAAACTACTACATGGAAGAATACTGCGGCGAATCGGGACTGATAAAACCCTCGTGGATCATCTCCATTCTCCTCATCATCGTCATGTTTGCACTCGCATTCCTGGGGGTTATGATATGAATCTGATACTTGCAATAACCGGTGCGGTTCTGTTCCTGATCTTGGCACCGCTTCTCGGCGGACTGATCGCCGGAGTTGACCGCGTACTTACCGCACGAATGCAAAGCCGGCGCGGCCCGCCGGTTTTGCAGCCGTTCTACGACATCAGCAAACTCTGGCACAAAGAACGTGCATTTGCAAACCCGGTAGAGATGATCTTCACCACCGGTTATCTGGTACTCATTGCATTCTCCGGCGCACTGCTGTTCTCCGGCGGCGATCTGCTTCTGGTCGTCTTTACCCTTGCACTCGCGCACACGTTCCTGATTCTCGCAGCATATGCGGCAAACGCCCCCTACTCAACGGTGGGCGCGGAACGTGAACTCATCGGCGTCATGGTTGCAGAACCGATTCTGATCCTGCTTGCAGCAGGATTCTTCATGATAACGGGCAGCTTCTTCGTCTCCGACATTCTCAAAGAGACCGTCCCCGCAATCATCTATCTGCCGGGCGTATTCCTTGCTCTCTTCGCCGTGCTGACACTGAAACTGCGCAAATCACCGTTTGACATTGCCACCTCGCACCACGCCCATCAGGAACTGGTAAAGGGAGTGACCGCGTCACTTTCCGGCAGAACACTTGCAAAGGTGGAGATTGCCCACTGGTACGAGACGATTTTGATTCTCGCACTGATGTTCTTGTTCTTTGCCGGAAACCCGGTGCTCGGCATCATCGTGGTCGTCATCTGCTACTTTCTGGAAATTCTGATGGACAACCTGTTCCCGCGGGTGACATGGAAAATGACGGTGAAAAGTCTGTGGATTGCAACGATTCTTCTCGGTGTGATTAACATCGCAGTGATCGGCGTAGTAGGAGGTGTAATTGGATGAGCTCATCAGGAAAGTCCCCCTGGCTTCTGCACTACAATGCGTCCAGCTGCAACGGATGCGACATTGAAATCCTCGCAGCACTGACTCCCCTGTACGATGTGGAACGGTTCGGCATTATCAATACCGGCAACCCGGCACACGCGGATATTTTTGTCGTGACCGGTAGTGTGAACGAGCAGAACAAAGAGGTTTTGAAAAATCTCTACGACCAGATCCCCGAACCGAAGGTCGTTGTCGCGGTCGGTATCTGTGCATCGTCCGGCGGAGTGTTCCGCGACTGCTACAACGTCTCCGGCGGCGTTGACACGATTATTCCGGTGGACGTGTATGTGCCGGGATGTTCAGTTCGGCCTGAGGCGCTGATCGAAGGCGTGGTCAAAGCGATCGGCGTTCTGGAACAAAAACGTGCTGTACTTGACAGCAGAGGTTCACTATGACGATGGAAGTTATCCCTGCGTCCCCTGCAGGAATTGAAAAAATAGCGGCTGACATGAAGGCCGAGGGGCGCCGTCTTGTGGTGATCACCTGTACTGCGGCGGCTGAGGAGTACGACCTTACCTACTCGTTTGCCCGGGAAAACGATCTCCGGCATTACCGGATGACCGTTCCGGAAGGAACGGTCATCCCGTCCATCGGTGCATCCTACGGCGGGGCGTTTGTGTACGAGAACGAGATTCATGATCTCTACGGGTTCACCTTCACCGGCATGACGATCGACTTCGGCGGAACGTTCATCAGAACGAGTGTACCGTATCCGTTCAAAAAGAAGGAAATTCCTGCACCAACGGTGACGAAAGTCCCAAAGGAGGACGCATCATGACCGGCAGGCGAACGGTTGTACCGTTCGGCCCGCAGCATCCGGTGCTGCCCGAACCGATTCATCTGGATCTTGTGATCGAGGACGAACACGTGGTCGAGGCGGTACCGTCCATCGGCTACGTGCACCGCGGTCTGGAGAGTCTGGTGGATCGCCGTGAGTATGCGGATTTTGTGTATCTTGCGGAGCGCATCTGCGGTATCTGCAGTTTCACGCATTCTTCGACGTTTTGTCAGGGTGTGGAGGGGCTGATGAGCATCGAGATTCCGGAACGTGCCAACTATCTCCGGACAATGTGGGGCGAGTACTCGCGTATTCACAGCCACCTGCTCTGGCTTGGTTTGTTTGCGGATTCTCTGGGCTTTGAGAGTCTGTTCTACAATGCATGGAAGATTCGCGAATCGATCTTAAACGAGCTTGAGGCAACCACCGGAGGACGGGTTATTCAGGGTGTCTGCAAGGTGGGTGGTGTCCGTCGCGATGTGACGAATGAGTTCCTGTCCGGCATGGACAAGCGGCTTGAGGGTATCGAGTCCGATATACAGGAAATGGTGAATGTTTTCCTGAACGATTATACGCTGAAAAAGCGGCTGGTCGGCAAAGGCATCCTAAAACCTGACGACGCATACAATCTCGGCGCAGTCGGCCCGGTTGCACGCGGCTCGGGACTTTGCATGGATGTGCGGACATCGGAGTATCTGGCGTATCAGGACATCGGGTTCAAACCGGTAACGGCAGACGGCTGTGACGGATACGCACGCTGCGAAGTGCGGTGCAAGGAGCTGTTCCAGTCCGTTGACATCATTCACAAGGTGATTGCCGCAATGCCGGACGGCGACGTTGCCGTATCGGTGAAAGGTAACCCGGACGGCGAGTACTTCAGCAGGTCCGAGCAGCCCCGCGGCGAAGTGATTCACTATCTCCGCGGCAACGGCACAAAGTATCTGACACAGTTCCGCGTGCGGACGCCGACCCTGACGAATGTCCCGTCGCTGATCGCGATGCTTGCAGGCACGGAACTTGCGGATGTGCCGCAGATTGTACTGACGATTGATCCGTGCATCGGCTGTATGGAGAGGTGATGATGCGATGAAGATGCTGAAAACTATCCTGAAGCAGTTTGCGCACAAACCGGTGACGACAACGTTTCCGGCAGAACCTGCACGGCACTACGATGCGACCCGCGGTCATGTTGTGTTTGATCCGTCAAAGTGCACATCGTGTACGATCTGTATGAAACGCTGCCCTTCACAGGCGATTGTCGTTGACCGTACAGCAAAGACGTGGACGATCGATCGGTTCCGGTGTGTTATCTGCAACCAGTGTGTGGAGCTGTGCAAGTTCGGTGCAGTGTCGCTTGCAACGGAGTATTCAGTCTGTGGAACACCTGCAGAGCGGGATGCGGAAACGTTTGCAATCACGTATGTAAAGCCGGAACGTCCGAAGAAGGATGCTGAGGATAGAGAATAATTTTTTTTCTTTTTGTAATATTGTGGTGTGATGCAACGAACGTAGTTCGCTGGCTTTTTTTTCGGGAAAAATCACGATAAAATATCTTGTGGGATTTCTCATCTCACGGTGTACAAAGAACCCCGCCAATCTCAAAATATATAACCATCGAAACCAAATAGGACGGAGTATCATGGGAGAACGATATTGGGAAGTGGACGAAATCCGGGGCATTGCTCTTGTCGGTATGATTGTGTACCATTTCCTTGCCTGTATGGTGATCTTCCATCTGATCGTTGAGGACGAGCAGTTCCTCAGCTATTACGGGACGATCAACATTGCATCGGCATCTTTTGTTCTCATCGCAGGTGGTGCCTTGGTTCTCCGGCATGCCCGTAAAAAAGGAAGAACAACGAAAGAATACTACCGTTCCATCATCATAAAAGCCCTGTTCCTCTTCATTGTTGCGATCGGAATTACGGTTGCCACTTGGATAGGTGCAGCTCTTCTCCTGCATAACGGTGTGTATGTGAAGTTCGGCTTCCTGCACATGCTCAGCGTCTCAATGCTGCTGTGCCTGCCGTTTCTGCAGTTCGGGAAATGGAACATACTTCCGGGTATCATTGTCGTCCTCCTTGGCATCTTCGTGATTCCAGAGATCACCGCTTCTGAATGGCTGTATCCACTGGGAATTCATGGCGCAGACTTCATGAACACAACGCAGGACTACTTCCCGCTGTTCCCCTGGTTCGGTGTGCTGTTAATTGGTATTGCGCTCGGTGATATCTTTTATCCAAACGGCATCCGCAGTTTCCGGTTCCCAGAAGCGGGAAAAATCGGGAAGTTCTTTGCCCGTATGGGCAACGGCAAAGTGACGCTTGCGGTGTATCTGGCGCACATCCCAGTAATATTTGCGATACTGTGGGTCGTGAGTGCGGTCACGGGCGTTGGGTATCTCTGAATACTTTTTTGGAAACTGTGGAGAGGTGAGTGTGGAGATTTCAGGAAAAAAACCCACACTCACCACGAACCTGCATCCATTTTTCGGAAGAACATTGTAGAAAAAAATCGGCGAAACCTTTTCCGGCATCACACCACCCTCATACCCCAAAGAAAACACACATCATTTCCCGACGCCAAAAACTCTACCAGCATGAAGATTGATATAATCCACTCCACCACCGATATCGCCGGAGCAAACCTCCGTGCCGCAATGGATAACCTCATTCAAAACCCGCCGGAAAGCGGCTGGCCCCTCCTTAACAAACACACAATAACCTTCCGTAAATGGAACGATCGCATCATCAACGCGACTGATGCGATCACTAGTCCCGATACAGACCTCGTCATCTTCCTCGCTCGTCACGCAAGCGTCAACCCCGTCCCCGTTCTCACCGTCCACCCTGCCGGAAACTTCACCACCGCGGACCTTGGCGGAAACCCTCGTGAACTCGGTCCTGCTGCGCCTGCATGGATGCGTGCGGTTCTTCGCAACCATCAGAAGTACGCCCCGGAAGGCTTTCGTGCCTCCTACGAAATCACCCATCACGGCCCGACAAATATTCATGCCCCGTACTTCTTTGTCGAAGTGGGCAGCACCGAAACTGAATGGCGGAACATGGGCGCCGTCCGTGCTGCCGCAAAAAGTGTCCTCATGGCCGACCCCGAAGAAGAAATCATTCCGTTGATCGGATTCGGCGGAACGCACTACGCCGTCCGGCAGACCGCCATTGCTTTAGAAACCCGAGGGGCATTCGGGCACATGATGCATACCCGCAACATTGCCGGTGTGGATGCCGACATGGTCAGGCAGATGATCGCAAAAAGCGGTGCGATTGCCGCGCACATCGACAAAAAAGCGATGGCAAAACCGGAAGCCGCACACATCGAAGGACTGCTGAAAGAACTCGGTATCCCCGAAGTAACGGAAGGCGACCTGCACAAGATTGGAACCACATCGTGGAAAATCTGGACAAACTTCCTCTCTTTTGCGCAAGAGATCGATCCCGCCGTCAAACTGTTCCCGCACGGTGAAATCGGTACAGGAGATCCGGCCTCCGTTATCCTTCCCGGGGATTTTTTCAGCGAAGCATTCGGCGGCAGGGAAGACATCCTGTTTGCGGAACTGGATCGGATCGGCGGTGTGTTTCACCTCACCGGCAAAAGCGGAAAAGTTCTCCCGATCCTGTTGACAACAGCATCCTGCCGACGTGATATAGCAGGTGATTTAATAGCTTTATCAATCCAACAAATAACACGTACACAGGGTACCACGATGGAAGGTGATCAGATCACCATAACCCGTCGGCAGTTTGACACTCAGCTCGCGCGCACGCAGGGTGTCCCGTCCGGTCCGCTGTTCGGAAAACTTGTTGCAGGTGAATCTGTAACACTCCCCGATGGCAGAACGGTCACGCCGGAGATGGTGACAAAGACGGTTCAGTCCACCATCCATATCCCGGGATTGGAGAATTACTCATGAGATCAATCGTAGAAGAAGCACTATCACGCAAGCGGTTTGAAGAAACTGCACGCGACAACAGCGCAGTCTCCGCAATATATGATGCTGAGGATGAGGTCGAACTCACCCCCCGCAGAGAACAGGCATACCCCGAATACGAAAGTCCTGCCCCCGAGCCGGTTCGCGCAGCTCCTGTTCCGACTCCGAGACCAACCATTGAACCAGCAGCTCCCAAGCAGGACATTGACTTTTCCAGCCAGTATAAGTACACACCGCCGGCAGCAAATCACACCGATGACGACGACGAGTTTGACGACATTCTTGAGTCTCTGAAGACGAAGATCACCGTTGTCGGCTGTGGAGGAGGAGGATCCAACACTGTCGCCCGCATCTTCGAAGAAGGTGTTGAGGGTGCGGAGATTTACGCACTGAACACCGATGCCCAGCACCTCTCGACGCTCCGCGGACGTGTCGGAAAACGTATTCTGATCGGACGCCAGACAACAAAAGGACTTGGCGCAGGCGCAATGCCGCAGCGCGGCGAAGAAGCCGCACTTGAGAGCGAGGATGTTATCCGCCAGTCCATCAACGGCTCAAATATGGTGTTCGTTACCGCAGGTCTCGGCGGCGGAACCGGTACCGGCAGCGCACCGATTGTTGCAAAGATTGCCAAAGAGGTCGGCGCACTGACAATTGCAATCGTCACGCTTCCATTCACGAGCGAGAGTGCGACCCGTATGGAAAACGCCGAGATAGGTCTTGAACGGCTCCGTGAAGTTGCAGACACCGTCATCGTCATCCCGAACGACCGCATTCTCGAGGTCGTCCCGCGTCTGCCGCTCTCCCAGGCATTCAAAGTTGCCGACGAGGTCCTCATGCGTGCCGTAAAGGGTATCACCGAACTGATTACCCTCCCCGGTCTTGTGAACCTTGACTTTGCCGATGTCCGCACCGTCATGGAACAGGGCGGCATCGCCATGATCGGTATGGGCGAGTCCGACAGCGAGGACAAAGCAACCGACTCCATCAAGAAAGCCCTGCGCTCCCCCCTGCTGGATGTTGACATCACCGGCGCAACCGCTGCACTCATCAATGTTATCGGCGGACCCGATATGACGATGTTTGAGGCCGAAGGTGTTGTGCAGGAAGTTTACCAGCGTATCGACCCGGGAGCGCGGATCATCTGGGGAGTGCAGGTTGATCCGGAGATGGAAGGGCGCATGCGTACCATGCTTATTGTAACCGGTGTTCAGTCCCCACAGATTTATGGTAAGCAGGAGCAAACATATACGGCATCACAATCAAGTCAGGTTCAGAAATCCAAGTTTGAGATTGACTTCCTGAGGTGAATATATTGGCAGACGAAAAAAATACTGAAAAGAAGGCAGCAGCATCTGCCGTAAACGTAAGGATACCGGAGGTCTCGAAACAGAGCATCTCCGAATTCTTCCGCAAGTACCTGCGTGTGTTAAAACTTGCACGCAGACCAACGAAAGATGAATTCGTCAAGATCTCTGCAGTTGCAGCAGCTGGTATTGCGGTTATCGGGGTTCTCGGTTTCATCATTTATCTGGTCTTCCACTACCTGCTCCCGTGAAACTATGACTGATTCAGAGTTTGGCAACCACTACTACATAATTAAGACAACGTCCAAGCACGAACGGACGGTTGCAGATAATATCCGCGAGGCTATTGAGAATAACATGACGGACGTTGTTGTGACGGCTGTAGTGGTTCCGGAGGATATTAAGGGCTATGTCTTTGTGGAAAGCCCCGAGGAGCATGCACGCATTGAAGAGCTAGTGGAAACGATCGCACATGCGCGTGTTGTTCTGAAAAACGAAACTTCAATGGAAGAGATCAAGCACTTCCTTGTGCCCAAACCGGCGGTATCCGGTATTGAGGAAGGCACAATTGTTGAGCTGATCGCAGGGCCCTTCAAAGGTGAAAAGGCCGTGGTCAAGCGCGTGGACCATGCCAAAGAAGAGATCACAGTTGAGCTGTACGAGTCCATCGTGCCGATTCCAATCACTGTGCGCGGCGACAATGTGCGCGTGATTGATCGAAATCACGACTAATTTTTTTCTTCATCCTCTCCCATCTCCCCTTTTTGAGTTATGTCTTTATCATTACTTCAAAACGTCTGATATATTCTCTGCTGGTCTTCGCAGGAGGATGCTGTTACGGGATTTTCTCGACGATTGTGAAGCTTGCTTATGGTCCCGGTACACTTTCGATAATGTCGTAGTCAGTCAGGACTTTTCCGGCTGAATCATTTCCGGAGTGCTCGTTGTGTTTCTTTACTTCTTCCATTTGAGAAAAAGATCCGTCCCGGAGAATCATCCGAAGATACCGCTGGTAAAGCGCTCCCTTATTTTTCCCGGTAACCGGGGCTGTGATCTGTGCACACACAGTTCGTTCTCATCTGTGTGTTTGGCCCCGGTTACTTCACTGAAGGTGTTGTGACCTCGGATATCTGGATATACGGCGCAGCGCTCAATCTCTTTGGTGCCTGCCTGCCCGTTCTGCTGTATACCTGCCGTCGGAACTCCAAAAATTTCGACTGGGACTGCAACGATCCTCAGCTCCTCCGAACTGCCGGTCGCCATTATCACTTCCGTCATTATACTGTACGAAGCAGTATCGTAGGTACAGTGACCGGGAGTTCTGTGCATCTTTGCAGGAATCATATATCTCCATCTCCAATATCCGTGCCTTTTGACCCATTAGATTTATGTTCTTATACGTCGACCTTATTGAACCAATGTTAGGCGGAGCTTCGGTTCCGTACTGACATACGGTGATACAATGGCAGAAACTGTCGAGGTACTGGTACCTGGCGGTAGAGCAACTGCAGGACCACCACTTGGTCCGGCACTGGGTCCCCTTGGGATCAACGTGAAAGCAGTCGTTGATGACATCAACAAAAAGACTGCTGAGTTCAACGGCATGTCTGTCCCGGTAACGGTTACAGTCGATGACAAAAAGAACGTCACGTTAACGGTCGGTATTCCTCCGACAACCGCACTTGTTATGAAGGAAGCGGGAATCGAGAAGGGCTCCGGCACTCCGAACACTCAGGCAGTTGGTAATCTGCCGCTTGAAGCTGTCATTCGCATTGCAAAGATGAAGATGGAGAGCATGCTTTCCTACGACCTTAGAAATTCGGTCAAGGAAGTCATGGGCACCTGCGTTTCCGTTGGTGTGACCATCGACGGCAAGACGGCAAAAGCCGCAATTGCCGCAGTCAATGCAGGCGAGTACGACGCACAGCTTGCATAAAGCATGTGTCCGGCTTCAAACGGGTAGCGGGTGAAATATCCCGCGAAAAATGTACAGTTGTAGAGAACAACCATAGGAGATCGGTCCTGTAAACCGGTCGAGAACTATGGAGGCTTCATCAAATGGTTGACAAGACCCAAATTATCAGCGCTGTTACGGCAGCAATGGAGCAGGCGCCCAAGAGGAAGTTCCAGGAGAGTATTGATATTACTATCAATCTCAAGCACGTGGACATGGCGCAGCCCAAAAACCGTATTGATGAGACGATTCTTCTGCCACAGGCAATAGGCGTCAAAAAGATCGCTGTCTTGGGTAAGGGAGACATTGTGTCCCAGGCTCGCAACGCAGGTGTCGATATTATTATCGGCCCTGAAGAGATTGAGCGCCTGGGTGGTGCCCCGCGTGAGGCACGTAAACTCGCAGGTCAGTACGACTACTTCCTTGCAGAGACTGCGGTCATGCCACTTGTTGGTCGCTGGCTCGGTCAGAGACTCGGCCCCCGCGGCAAAATGCCGCAGCCGATTCCCATGGGCCAGGACATTACTCCGATCGTTGAGCGTCTCCGGAACTCCGTCAAGATCCGGTCCAAAGACAGACTGAACATGTCTGTCAAGATCGGAACCACCGCCATGAACGCGGATGCGGTAGCCGAAAATGTCGATGCAGTCTTAAAGAGAGTACTGGGAAGACTCGAAAACGGCGAAATGAATGTTCGTTCCGTCTACGTCAAGACTACGATGGGTCCCGCTGTGAAGGTGATGTAAACATGGCAATTTATACCCAC
>JAISHD010000043.1 GCA_031262705.1 Methanocalculaceae archaeon
TTATACGTCAGCGGCACTGCCGGCAAACCGAACAGACTCCAGCTGGTCGGTATCGTCATGGGCCCCACCCGTGTGGATGTGGACAAGATTGTGGCAGGAAACATTGCCGCAGTATCAGGTCTGAATGATGCAATTGTTGGTTCGACCGTTTCTTCTCTGAAAGAGATGACGCCGTTTGAGTCCCTGAAGCACTACTCCGAGCCGGTTATGACTGTCGCAGTTGAGGCAAAGAACATGAAGGATCTGCCGAAGCTGATTGAGGTTCTGCGTCAGGTAGCAAAGGAAGACCCGACTGTTCGCGTCAACATTAACGAGGAGACCGGTGAACACCTTATCGCAGGTATGGGCGAGCTGCACCTTGAGATCGTTACCGGTCGTATCCGGAGAGACAAAGGTGTGGACATCATTACGTCCCCGCCGATCGTTGTGTATCGTGAGACTGTCGCAAAGGCCCTTGACGGAACCGTTGAAGGTAAGTCTCCGAACCGCCACAACAGATTCTTCCTCTCGGTTGAGCCGATGCCGCAGAATATCCTTGATGCAATCCAGTCCAACGAGATCTCCATGAACATGGACAACATTGCCCGCCGTGATGCACTTGCTGCACTTGGCATGGACAAGGATGAGGCAAAGAGTGTGAAAGATATCTACGGCTCCAACATGTTCGTGGACTGCACGAAAGGTATTCAGTACCTCAACGAGACGATGGAGTTAGTCATTGATGGTCTGCACGAGGCGCTGGACGGCGGACCGCTCGCAGATGAGCAGGTGCAGAATGTCCTGATTAAGCTCCACGATGTGAAGCTGCACGAGGATGCAATCCACCGTGGTCCGGGACAGGTTATTCCGGCAGTTCGCGGCGGTCTGAAAGCTGCTCTCTTAATGGCAGGCGACACGCTGCTTGAGCCGATGCAGACGATCCAGATTACGGTCCCGCAGGACCAGATGGGTGCGGCAATTTCCCAGATTCAGGGACGCCGCGGTCAGCTGTCCACGACCGATGTCGAGGGTGACCAGATTGTGGTCAACGGTGAGGCACCGGTTGCCGAGCTGTTCGGTTTCGCAGGCGATATCCGCTCTGCAACGGAAGGCCGCGCAATGTGGTCTACTGAGTTTGCAGGTTTCTCTCCGGTTCCGCAGGGTATGCTCTCCGAGATTCTGATGGGAATCAGAAAGAGAAAGGGTCTCAAGGAACAGATTCCGACCCCGAAGGATTACCTCGAATAATTCTTTTTCCGGAATATACAGAGAATATTTCTCCCGGAAAAGTCGGGAGTCAACCCCATTCCTCTGTTATCTTTTTTAGAATCGCGTTTTTCCAAAAAAAATTTGAGCGGATGGTTTTTGCTCATCAGTTATACGTCAGCGTTGGAATCGGCGTGAACCGGAACGGAGTGTCTCCCGGATGTATGAGGAGGTAAGATGTACTCGCGGGAGAGGAGTTATCTGCACTGACACCGGCAATATAGGATATCCGATCCGGGAAACCGGAACTGTTCACCGTGTACTGCCAGACATTTTCCGTTTCATTACCCGCAGAAACGTTGATCGTCGCCGTGAAAGCTCCGGCATCAGGAGCTGTGTGCGAATTCACCGCACGGTGATGAGTGAAGAGGACGCTGCTTCCCGCCGGAAGGTTCGTTGTGCCGGAAACGGTTAAAGACGGAACCCGGAATCTGATCCGGCACGGGATCAATAGAGAGCCAATACGGAAGAGGCGTCGGCGTTGGCGTCGGTGTCAGCATCCAACCATCCTGCCGGGTGAGATTATACGCGGCAACGGCACGAGGAACGGAGTAATTGAGATCATCCAGCGCATCCACTCCGATGCTGTAGGTTTTCGGATACAGATAGGAAGTACTGTCAACGGGCATCCTCCAGACGTTTACCGTTCCGTTCCCCCGTTCGACCTCAAGTGTTGTCGAAATATACCCTGCTTTACTCCAGTAATAAATCGGCGTTCCATAAATCGGCTGATCCCGCCAGTCCTCCCAGACCTGTTCATAGCGCAGTTGCGTACCCGACGGGAGATTCGTTGTTCCTGAAACCACAAACGCAGTTCCCAGAATCTGATCCGGCACGGGATCAATCGTGATGAAGTAGTTTCCATCCTCCGGAGTCGGAGGCTCACCCACACAGCCAGCGGCAAACACCAGCAGCACCGCACAAAGGATCATCAGCCCGCAGAAAAACACCGATCGTCTCATGGTGAAGAAAAGGAGCGCAGATTCCATAAATATTGTGGACAAACTCTCGCTCTCATACACTACTTTTTCTTCCCTGCCCCCCCAACATACACAGCAATCATGTCCGGAACCTTTCAGCACGCCGCCTCCTGTCCGGTACAATGGATCAGCGGCAGTGCATTCGACATGCATGTCCACACAAACCACTCCGACGGCCTCGTCCGCGTCCCGGACCTTCTCGCCTACCTGCACCGCCGCGGACTTGGTGCGGCAATCACCGATCACAACACCATTACAGGCGTCCGCGAAGCCTGGGAACATACCAAAGCAGCCGAAATACTTATCCCCGGCATCGAAGTTTCCGCCATTGACGGACCGCATCTTTTGATCTACGTCGACACCCTCCGCGACCTTGCATCCTACTAC
>JAISHD010000044.1 GCA_031262705.1 Methanocalculaceae archaeon
ATTGTCCATGCAGAAAAATCCTGCATGATTATTGCCCTGCATGATCTCAATCTGGCTCTGCGGTACACGGACAAAGTGGTGATGCTGAAAAATGGCAGAATCTACGCCTGCGGGACACCTGAGGAGGTGCTGACAAAGGACGCGGTCAGGGATGTGTACGGTGTTTGTGCAGAGATTGTGGAGAACTCCCACGGTAGATTTATTCTCTCCTATGCCCCGTCCGATGTGTGAGAAGATTTGTTCTTCGTAACACTGAAATAGCGTATCATACCACTACTACGATAAAGAGTGTGTAGTGATGAAACAATCTTTTCTTCTCCTTCTCTGCCTCGCTGCGGTGGCCGCTGTTCTCTGTTCGGCAGTCTGTGTGACAACCGATACTCCCGCGGGTGCGGTAGTGATCAACCAGACGAACGGTGATGTATTCACGCTTGACCATGCGGCGGAACGAATTGTTTTGATGAACTCAAACGCTGCGGAGATGCTGTATGTAATGGGTGCTGCCGACAAGGTGGTCGGGGTATCGCAGTCGATTGCGGATCACGCTGAACTCGGCCCGCTCTTCCCGCATGCGGTGAGTGTCGGCAAATGGGATGTTCCCGATATCGAGACGCTCAGCTCCCTGTCACCGGATGTCGTGATTGCATTCTCCACCTCAAAACCGCTGAACGCCGATGCCATTGAGGCCGGCGGTATTCCCATCTGCTACATCGACTGCTACAAACCGACCACGATGGCGGCGGATGTTGCGGCACTCGGCGTCCTCACGGGGAACGCCGAAAAAGCGGACGAATTTGTTGCCTTCTACACCGGAGTAATGGATTCTGCGGCAAATGCAACCGCAGGTATTTCGTTTTCCCCGTCGGTGTACTGCGAGGGATACACGGACTACTCCGGTCAGGCAAAGGGGTCGGGGATGGATCTGCTGATGGAACATGCCGGCGGCAGAAATGTGCTCACGCAGGAGATGGGCGCAACATCTCCGAAGGTCTCGCCTGAGTGGCTGATTGCAGAAAATCCTGATGTGATGATCAAGGTGCTTTCGGTGAAGAATATGGAGAACGCTGCAGATCAGTATGCCGGATTTACCGGCAGGACAGGATTTTCCAATCTGGATGCGGTTCGCGAGAACCGGACGTATATGATCCGTAATGACATTGCCTACGGCCCTCGGACGTTTGCCGGGGAGGTGGCGGTGGCGAAGATGCTGCATCCCGAGGCAGCGGCGAATCTGAGTGTCCGGGCTGTGCTGGATGAGTACAATACGCGGTTTGGCCTGAATGTGTCCGCCGGAGAGGTTGTCTATCCGGTATTTGCATAATTTTTTTGGAGGAGGGCCGGGGATCTTTTGCGGCGAAAACTATTCTGATATCAGGAGAGATTTTCCCCCGGAACCAGCAAAGACAGGAACATACTCCTCTCCTATAGGCACATCGTGTAACCTCTCTTGAAAAAGATTCCCCGATCTTACAGAATCCCGTCGAACGATCTCCCGCAGTTCCTGCACCGCCCTTCAACCAGCCCCGGCATTTTTGCAACATAGCCGGCTCGTAACATCAGCAGTTCTCCACATGCGGGACACCGGGTTTGTGAACCTGCGGCATGCATGATATTGCCGATATATGGATAGGCAAGCCCGTGTTCCTTCGCCTGTGCAAATATTCTGTCCAGCGTTTCCTTCGGAGTGGGCCGGACGTTTTCCATCCGGTACATCGGAGAGAACCGGGTAAAGTGATGCGGGATGAGATTTCCGAGATGTTTTGTCTCCCAGGAAAGCATTGCGTCAATCTCCTCAGCGCTGTCATTGTATCCGGGGATGACCAGCGTCACCAGCTCCAGATGCAGACCGAGTTCCTTTGCACGAAGAATTGTGTCAAGCACGGGAGCAAGATGCGCCCCGCAGATAGTCCGGTAAAACTCATCGGTAAATGCCTTGAGATCAACGCGGACTGCTCCAAGGTACGGCGCAAGTTCTCCAAGCGCCTCCTCACTCATATAGCCGTTCGTAATGAACGCCGAACCGAGTCTTGCCGGTTTTGCCAGCCGGAGAACGTCAAGTGCATACTCAAAGGAAAGGATCGGTTCGTTGTAGGTGAAGGAGATGCTCTTCGCCAGAGTCTTTTGGACTTCATCGATCAGATCTTCGGGGGAGACCTCAGCGGCGAACATATCCCGCACTTGCGATAGTGTATAGTTCTGACAGTGGCGGCAGGTCAGATTGCAGCCGTAACTGCTGACGGAAAATGTCTGCGTTCCCGGAAGGTAGTGGTACAGCGGCTTTTTTTCGATGGGGTCCAGGCCGGCAGCGGTCAGCTTTCCGTAGCTGTCTGCATACAATATTCCGCAGATATTTTCCCGCACCCCGCAAAATCCCCGCTCATCTTCGGAAATCCGGCAGTGACGCGGACAAAGACGGCAGATGACTGCGTCATTACCGGATGGCGAGAACAGCAGAGCTTTGTGCATGCAGGAATATTATGGGGAGAACCTATATCAAAGAGCGCATCGCAGTACTCCTCTATGAGACTCGCTTGCTGCGGTGTGGACTGTGACGCCTGCACGTATCCGAACGGCTGTCCCGGCTGCCGTGAGGTTGCCGGGAAACCCTTTTGGACTGCGTATGTGACCATCGCCGTCTGCCCGGTCTATGACTGCTGCACACAACGCGGACGTTCCACCTGCGGCGGTTGTCCTGAATATCCCTGCGAACACCACTTCGCCCATCCCGACCCGTATGCGACTGAAGAGGAACAGAAAAAAACACTGGAAGAAAAAATGAAAAATCTGCGGCAAGTTGGCTGAGCAGGATATGCAGTAAAGACGTCTTGCGGGGTTGAAGGTCGTGGACGTTTGTTTGAATGCATGCCGGGTGAAAGCGGAAGAGACCATCCAACACCGGTGAAAAAAAATATTATTCTTCCGGCTTCTCTGTCTCATTGAGAATAATATTTTCCGTCTCAAGCCGGTTGCGGTAGGCGACCAGTGCTGCCGCGTACTCCTCGGACTCGTGGAAACCTTTGAGGAACTCATCGGTTGTCTCACCGGTTGCAACACCCGCCTCTGCAGCAAGATCGGGGATGATCTCTGCGCCCTGCTCATCCACACTATTCTGGGAATCGAGGGCAACATCCATGAGGGTATCAATCGCACTCTGATCCACAAAGTACTTTCCCATCGACGTACAGTAATTCATCAGAATCTCTGCAGCCTGCTTTTCCTTCTTCAGCTCTTTGAGTGTTTTTTTCGCAGCCTTCATCTGCTTTGTAAGCTTTTTGTGAGGGTCTGCCGCCTTTTTCGCGGTCTTCCCCTTTGATTTATTGTCACCATTCGGTTTTTCTGAAACCATGGAAGTACACAACTCCTTGTATACTACTGCGTTGTTTTGTAATGATATCAGTCTTTAGGTGATGATCGAACTGATCGGATTTTTCAAATGAAATTTGCAGATTTTTCCCATCATAATGCCATTTTTCCGTTCAATTGATCTGTACAGAACAATCCTAAATCTGCACAGATAAAACCGTATGCCTGCGTTGTTTTTCATTCGTCAAAATGAAAAAAAGTATCAGATGAGCTGATAGCCTGCATCAGCCAGAGCCGCCTTTATCTCATCAATCTGCTGCTGATCACGGGTTTCCATACCGATTTTGATAACACAGCTGTTAATGGCCGAGTTCGCCTCCCCGCGGTCATGATGGACGCTGACCACATTACCGCCCCGTGTTGCAATAATCTCCGAAATATTCTGCAGCTGGCCCGGTTTATCGATCAGAGGGATCGTCAGATTTGCAACACGCCCGGACTTCAGAAGACCCCGGGTTATCACACGGCTCAGAATCGTCACATCGATGTTGCCGCCGGAAAGCACGCAGACAGCATTCTTCCCATCCAGAGGCAGTTTGTGAAACATCGCGGCAGCAACCGCAACCGCTCCTGCTCCTTCGGCGATGAGTTTCTGATGCTCAATTAACGCAAGCACTGCACTTGCCACCTCATCGTCGGTCACGGTCACAATATCATCCACATATTTGCTGATGAGGCCAAACGTAATATCACCCGGACATTTCACTGCAATACCGTCGGCGAACGTGGAGGTCGCAGAAACCGGAATCTTTTGATGCGCAGCAAAGGACTGCTTCATGGCGGGAGCACCTTCGGTCTGGACTCCGTAGACCTTGCAGTCAGGCCGCAGCTGTTTGACGGCAAACGCAATTCCGGCAATCAGTCCTCCTCCGCCGATCGGGACAATCACTGCATCAGTGTTTGGCAGCTGATCCAGAATCTCAAGACCAATCGTTCCCTGACCCGCGATAACATCATCGTCATCGAACGGGTGGATAAATGTCCGGCCCTCTTTCTCCTGCAGTTCGCAGGCGCGGGCGTAGGCATCGTCGTAGTCACCGTTGACCAGTTCCACCTCGGCACCATAGGACTTGGTTGCTTCAATCTTTGAAATAGGTGCGTTGTCCGGAATACAGATGAGGGAGTTGATACCGTTTTTCGCGGCAGCAAGTGCAACACCCTGCGCGTGGTTTCCTGCGGAGCATGCGATAACCCCGCGTGCCTTCTCCTCCGGAGAAAGTCGCGAGATCTTATAGTAGGCGCCTCTGACTTTGAACGACCCTGTAATCTGAAGATTTTCCGTTTTCAGGTAAATATATGCATCTTTGCTGAGATTTGGCGCATAGATAATGTCGGTCTTTCTGATGACCGGCCGAAGAGTATAGGCTGCGTGGTAGATTTTATCAAGGGTGAGCATGTGCTGATTATCCCAGTTAGATAGATGCTTCTTTGGAGAAAAGCATTCCTTTCATACCTGTTACAATAAAAGTATGCAGCCGTTTCTTTTTCCAAAAAACAAAATTAGTATTTGATCTTTTTGTACACCGGAGCACGGCTCTTCTCGTCCTCCTCCGCCTCCTGCCGCATCGTCCGTTCGATCCAGTTACGTACATACCGCTGGACCAGCGGCCGGTAGTAGATTCCCGTAAACGCCACAATCAGTCCTGCGAGTGTCAGCAGAATAATTGCCACAATTCCTTCGGTTGCATTGAACGGGAAGGGTTCAACCGGCGAGATTGACAGGAAGTATATCACCGAGCCGTACATAATCATCCCGATTGCCACCACAAAGAACGGCACAACAAATATCCGTACAAGTGCTTTTCGTTCGTTCTGTACATAGTCTGTGATTTTACCGGCTGCTGCAAGCAGACCTGCGGCCATCATCCAGATGATCTCCCCATACAGGAACGTCATAATATTGTAGAGCAGTCCTGCATCACCTGAGATCGGATAATAGGTGATGATGCTCAGGAGACCGGAGATGACTCCGCAGATGACCAGAATATCGGCAATGATATAGGCCACAAACGACATCCGCCCTTTATGGAACGAGTCAACAAGGCCGTAATAGATATATCCGATGTACTCATCGAGATCAAATCCTTTAATCAGCAAGTACACACCGATAATTCCGATCACAACCAGCATTGCCGGAATTTCATCTGAGACAAGCGATGCAATTACATACAGAATCATTGCAAGTGCTATCGGCACCAGAACACTGCGGGCAATTTTCGGGTCGTTGAACAGTTTTTTGATGATGTAGTACGTACCTTCAATGTTGGGCAGCTGTTTGATTACCACCCGCACTACACCTGATATTTTCAGATGTGACTGGATAATCGGCAGTACAAACTCATCTTCCGCACCGTCCGAGATCAGAATACAGTTTTCCACTCCGGTATCGGCAACCACTTTCTCTAAAAGTTCCGCAATCCGGCGGTCACCCTCAAGCATATTCATATGGTTGCCGCCGATTACCGCGATCTCGACATCCTCGCCTTTTCCAAAGAGATCGTCGTAGGTCTTAATCGCCTGAAAAATTGCGTTCGTATCCGAATCCTCGGGGTCTGCAATGCCGAGCCGTGTTGCTGTGTCCAGACAGGCCTCCCTTCCTACAACAGGACTGATCACTCCTGCTTTATATCCGATATCATCGTCACGATCAACGCTGAGAATCAGAGTCCGTCCGGCAGTCATTCATTATACTTTTGCGAGTTCTTCGATAATATACCTGTGGGCGTGCCAGACATCTTTGGATAACCACGATCCACACGGACATTTCCATACAGTTCCTGTGATGTGTCAGGAAACGATTAAGTGTTTTTTCGGGAACTGTTGATGGATGAATTGGCATGATGGGAAAAAATGCCACCGATTCGCACGGCAGAGCTGTGCTCTGTTTCCTCGCAAGCAGGGTCACATTTACACAGATGCGCCTTCGGCGCTGAGTCGCAAGCCCGGGAGTCTTACTTCGTTCCCCCTTTCGGGGTCGCCTTCGCGGAATCTACGGTCGCGACGCTGTGGCGGTTTTTCATCCGGTCCACTCGCCTCTCACCTTCATAAAATTTCAGAAAAATAATCCTGATAAATTCAACGAAATACTTTCGTCACATCACAAAAGATGAAACCTTCATGGAAAAATGCACATACAAAACAGAAAAAAATATGGAATTTAGATAAGC
>JAISHD010000056.1 GCA_031262705.1 Methanocalculaceae archaeon
TGAGTATAAAGCCTATCCGGAAATAGCTGCAGAGATCATACTTGTCACTACACTTTTGGCTACTATTACTGTACCGTTACTGTTTATTATGGGGATCATTCCTTGTTGAATGCAGATACAGCGTGACTGCAGTGTTGAGGTCCGAACAGACCTCTTCTGTTTTTTGTTTGTGATTATTGATTGTTTTATGAATGAAAATTTGTGAAGAAATCCTCGTCGTCCTTGTTCTTCTTACTGCTGTGTATTCTCAGGTGTAGCGGCTGGAGAGGAGATGCGGACCTTTGTTGATGATATCGGCCGGGAGGTTACGCTTCCGGTTGAGGTTGATGCGGTGTCGCCTTCAGGACCGCTGGCACAGATTGTGCTGTACTCGCTTGATCCGGATCTGTTTGTGAGCGTTGCAAGTGAGTTCTCGGATATTCAGAAGAAGTATATTGATCCCCGTCTTCTGACACTGCCGGTTACCGGACAGTTCTATGGTTCGAAGGCTTCTACGATGAACCCCGAGTCGATTATGGCAATGGACAGGGAGCTGAACATTGATGTCGTTCTGGATATCGGCGAGGCAAAGGAGACGATGAAGCCGGATCTTGATGATATTTCCGGCAAGACGAATGTGACGTTTGCATTTATCACCCAGAATACCCTTGATGATATTCCGGGTTCATATCTGAAGCTTGGTGCGCTTCTTTCCCGCGAAGAACAGGGTCAGCGGCTTTCAAATTATACGTCGTCACTTCTTGCGGAGTTTGATGCCGGTATGACAACGATCGGTGATACCAGAAAGTCGCTGATCTATGTGACGGCGATAGACGGCAACTCGGTATCGATGGTGGGCAATGGTTCGTACCATGCAGAGGTCATCGATTATGTGGGCAACAATGTTGTTCCCTCTGCGGCGTCGGGAAGCGGGATGGGCGATGAGTATACTATGGAGGATATTTTACAGATGAATCCTGATTTTATCATCGTTTCCCACACCACGGATCATGCCTACTACAACCGGATCATGAGCGATCCGATGTGGCAGTCCCTGCCTGCCGTGAAGAACGGTAACGTGTATGAGGTGCCGGAAGGTCCCTACAACTGGATGAGAGGTCCGCCGTCTGTTCAACGCCTGCTTTCGATGATCTGGATGGGAAATCTGATGTATCCGGATGTGTTTGACTACAGCATCGACAGCCGTGTGAAGGAATTTTATTCGCTGTTCTTCCATTATGATCTGACGGATGCGGAACTGAACGAACTGATGATCTATGCAAAACCGGGTGCGTCTCCGGTCTCGACGACGACCCAGTCGCCGGTACCGATCATTGGTGTTCTGGCAGGTCTTGCAATGGCCGCGGTCTTTGCCGGACGAAGATTGTAAGGGATCCTGATCAACGACGGCAGGAGTTTTTGGGAGGATCCCAAAAACGTCTGCCGGTTTTTGAACAGCAGGTTTTGCGTTCTCTGCTCCTGAGTTTTTGTAAAGGAGTTGCAGTTGATTTTTTCGTTCCAAGAGAAGTCCTTTGATTACCTTTGCCCGCTTTTGTATAAAGTATAAGTTTGCACAATTCCGGTACGTCTCCGGCATCTGTTGATTACTGCCGCCTGTGGAATGAAAAGCATGCCCGTTCCGTCGCACAGAAGGAAAAAATGGGCGAGAGTAGGGGAGCATTCTGGTCGGATCAGGGCGTGGTCGATCGATTTGTTCAGAATGTTATCTCCGGCGACCCGTCGCGGATGGAGAAACAGATAGCTGAGATGAGTATTTTGCCCGGTTCTTCGGTTCTTGATATTGGAGCGGGTCCCGGGACTCTTGCAGTGCCGCTGTCCCGCTCCGGCTGCCGGGTGACAACGGTTGAGCCGTCGGAGCCGATGGGGCTGGCGATGGAGCAGTACCGCAGAATGAAGCATGCTCCGCCAATTCGGGAGATTCGTAAACGTTGGGAGGATGTAACACCGGAGGAGGCCGGGGTGCATGATGTTGTGGTTGCGTCGCGATCACTGATTATGGGAGATATTTGCCACTGTCTCCTGAAGATGGATGCTGCCGCGCGTTCTGCGGTGCATCTCTACTGGTTTCTGACACCACCATCAGCCTCCGGAGGCAACGAGGAGCTGTGGCCGATTCTTCACGGGGAGCCGTACTGCAGTGAGGCTGATGCGGATATTTTGTGGAATGCTCTCTGTCAGCTGGGAATTTATGCGAATGTTATGGTGGAGACAAAGGACAAGAGTCAGCACTACGCATCATTTTCCGCGATGCAGGAAGACTACTACAATCGTATGTCGGTTGCGGAGGAGTGGCAGAGAAATATTGTGGACGCATTTCTTCTGGATCGGGCGGTTCGTGAGGAGTCGGGGTATGTGATTCCGGGAGTTTCCCGCACGGCACATATCTGGTGGGAAAAATAGAATTTTTGTGGATCTACTCTTTTTTTCGGAGTGCAATGATAACTCCAAGACTCCCATCGTCAAATACTGCAGGGGACAGCCAGTAGAGTGCCGTGTCATCGGAGGTTTTTGTCCAGCATGCAGTTATCTCAGCATCACCGGTAAGTGCTGCCTGATATTCTGGTGTTGCGACCACCTCACGGAGTGCGGAAATTGGTACATCTGTGAGTTCAGAAGTACTGAGATCGGTATCTGTTTCCCATACCTGCTGAAACATTTTGTTGGTTCTTCTGACAGTGCCATTTTCATTTATTGTAATGATCGGATCAGGAAAACGGTTCAGAGCCGCAGATGACATGGGAATACGGGATGAGAGATGATACACCCGGGCAGGCCCGACAACCTGCATCTCCACCTGTCCGAGTGTTACCAGAATACCGAGATACTTTGCAGCGGAGTTTCTGTTCATTCCGGATTTTCGGGAGATTTCGGCGATGGAAAGACCATACTTGTTGTCTTTGAGGGCGTTCATTACAATGTCTATTCCGACGTCACGATCGTTTGGCACACACATCACTTCGTGGAAATATGGTTTGTCTGATGTAACTAAATATTTTTTTATGTAACGCAAAAGTGCATGGCGAATGTGATGAGTTTTTTCAAAAAAAGTGAATGGGTTAGAGAACGTCTGATTCTTTCAGATATCCTGATGCATACACTGTTCCGTCCGTGTCGGAGAGTACATAGTGGCCGTCGCCGTTTGCGTAAACTGCTCCACTCTGCCATGCGGAAGATCCTCCGCTTCCGTCGTTTCGATGGATGCCAAAGCCAAGTGTTGTCGGTGCGGTTGCAGATGCCGGTGTGAGATATTCGAAGAAGAGGATGAACCGCTCGCCTGTGATGACCAACGGATCAGGATTGAGACCGAGAGCCCTGTTGTTTTCGTCAACGGTAAGGTTGGAGAACTTCATCATCCGGACACCGTACTTCGCGGCATCGGCGGGATTGTTGAACTGATACCGCAGCTGGTTTTTGTTGGCGTTTGCACCACCGAGATAGTACTTGTCCCAGATAGGATCCGTGTAGTACATGTACGCTTCCCCTCCTCCGTAGTAGTCCGTTCCGCTGATGTAGAACTTCAGGTTCTGGAGATCCAGTGAACCGCTCTGTACCTCGAAGAGCAGACCGACAAGCCCGTCATCGATTGTCATGTCAGTTCCGCCGGAGGCGACGCCGAGAAACTTCACCTGTGCAGTTGAAGCCTGTGGGGTATCAGCCATCATTCCGGAGGCAAACATCGAGACGACTGCAGCAATGATGATGGTGACAACGAGCATGAGCATGACCCCGACAACCGGTGAGACCGCATCGTCCTTTTGATACTTTTTCGTTACCATTTTACTTTCACATCCTTGTCAAAGATGGTTTGTCCGCTCGGTGTGTGAACAACGGTTATGTGGACTAACTATGGAACCCTCACCAAATCCGTACTTCGGGTCAGATATGTCAAATCCGAGGAATTTGATCGGCTGGCTGAAATAGTAGGTTGTTGTCGGTTCAAAGGTGCAGGTGCCGAAGTGTGCGGTCTGCTGGAAGTCGTTTGTATTGGGGAACAGGGTGTCGGTGTATCCGTTCACCTGTGGGGTAAAAGGATATCCGTCAATGTTTGTGTCCAGTTCGATTGCAGTGTCCTTGGTTGTCGTTCCCTCTTTGTACGGGGAAAGGGATCCGTCAAGCGTATGCTTGATTACCCGGCCGGCATTTGCGAGCGGTGTTCCGCGCCAGATTTCCGGTATTGTATAGGTGGTGATGATCTGCAGATCCTTTGAAGGGATACTGTCTCCTGCAAGAACTCTTAGTTCAATTGGATAGCCGTCAGTACTTTTTCCCGTGTCTCCTGCGGAGATGGTGAATTCATAGGACGCCACAGGGGCGGCAGTTGTGGTTGTTCCAAGTCCGCTTGCAAAACTACTGACAACTGCTGCGATGATGATGGTTACCACGAGCATGAGCATGACGCCAACCACCGGTGAGACCGCATCGTCCTTTGATCTGGTGTTTTTTTGTCGGTACATTTTCCTCACTTATCGGATGGTTATGGTCCCGGTCTGCATAGGTTTGCCACTGATGGTATCAAGAATGGTATACTCGAACGGTACATTTGTCTGTAGTTTGAAGATAGCAGGGGATCCTTCAGGAGACCAGGTGAGGAATCGTCCTTTTGCAATGTTTGGATCGGCTGCAAGCGTACTGTCATAGCTGCTGTCTGCAAGAAGCGTGAAGGTGTCTCCGACAGAAATGATATCCGTCATGCCGGGATGAACAGCAAAGTACGTTTTGTTTCCCGCGCTGTTGGTGATGACGGAGAGTTTGTTTTCTTCGGTGACGCTTGCAGAGTTGTTGAGGATTGTGCTGGTATCAAACTTCATGACTTTGTCTCCGCTTTGCAGCTGTATTGCGATGTCTTTTATGGAGAACGATGCAGGCCATCATTAGGCAGGGCTACACCGATGATGCCGATATTGCTGGTCTTGTCCTCTCCTTCTGCCGGTCAATAGCATATCAGACCGACGCGGAAACCGGCCACTCATCCGCATACCCGCGAACGCCCGCTGTCACGCTTGCCGAACAGACCGGTGACTCTGCGGACCATGCAATTCTCGCCGCCGCGATACTGAAGGAGCTTGGCTACGGCTGTGCCCTTATCCATTATCCATCGACCTATGATCGCCTTACCATCATTCCAGATGCAACAGCCCTTGGTCTCATCAGTGATGATGACAGCTATCGTCCTGTTTACACCGCAACTCTTACAAACACCACCACAGCACTGCCGGCTGCTCCCTTCTGGGTGGTTGACACAAACCTCAAAGGAGTTCCGGTTGCGGCCTACAACGGCATCACTCCGGAAATTCTTACCGACGAATCCTTCTGGACCGGCAAACACTATACCCCAGCCGACGGAAAATATTCGTTCCTCGCTATCACGGACACATTCCTTCTCAAGGAATCCAATGATCTCACTTTCTCTCCCCGCGACTGGCAGCAGAATGTCTCCGCATATTATGCGGACAGCTGGTATCCAACGGGAATTTCATGGTCGTTCGATGACGACTGGCAGCTGTATCAGCAGTTTGTCACCTTCGAGGATGTCCCGCCAGCACTGTACACTCCGTGGGGCACTGTCATTCACAATGCCACTGTCCCGTGGAGAATCGTCTATGAAATAACCGGCATGGACAGTGATTCTGAAGAAGACATGACCCCGTACAGTGATGTACGCATCGCTCTCTACTCCTACAACGAACAAACCGGTACCGCAGACCTTATCAAAGTCTTCGGCTGGCAGGGGGCAGGGTCTCTACAGTGCCGATACGTATCAGACTGTTGGTCCCTTCTCACCCGGAAGCTATGCTGTTGCCGTCTTCATCAGAAACGCCGATGTTGACATAACGCTGCAGTATCACGGAAAAGAAGGCACGTCCGCATGCATACACCGGAGGTATCTGATGAAACTGAAAATGCCGGGGCTTCCAACGAAAAAAAAATCCGAAGAAGATCCTGTAGCGGAAAAAAATTTTCCAACAGAAAAAAATTCACCACACGGGATCTCCGTGACCTCTTTTCGTTTGGGAAGGAAGATCTCTCCGACGAAGAGCCGGGAGAAAAAACAGCAAAAAGATTTTCCATTGCAAATTTTTTTGAAAAAAATCCGCAGAGAAAAAAATTGTCTTTGAAGAGCCGCCGGAGATTCTTGAACTCCCGCCGTTTGAAACAGAGTACGAAGTACTTGACCGCTACTGGCTGACGCCTCCATACGCCTACACCAACATCTACCGCGACGACGTCTCTCATATCCATTACCAGATCGTCGAGCCGAAGATCACCGAAAAGGAACTCGTCGTGCTCGAAGAAACCTTCGAACATCTGCGATCGATGCTTGTCTACGACACGGTGCGCAAACGCGGCGAGTTCGGCCTTGACCCTGACATGCTCCGCGAGACCATCACTACCTTTGATCCCGAGATATCGGCTGACCGCATCGGTGTTCTCATTTATTATCTCAACCGCAACTTCCTCGGTTACAGCAGACTCGATCCTCTCATGCACGACGAAAAGATCGAAGACATCACCTGCAACGGCGCCGACATTCCGATCTTTTTGTATCACCGCAGATTCGCAAATGTTGAAACCAACTGTTCCTTTGACGCGGTTGAGCTGAACAAGTACGTCCTCAAACTTTCCCAGAAGGCCGACAAACAGCTGTCTCTGACAACACCTCTCATCGATGCAGCCCTTCCTGACGGCAGCCGTGCACAACTGACGTACTCGGACATCATCTCTTCCAAAGGAAGTTCGTTTACCATCCGCAAGTTCAAAGCCGACCCGATGACGCCCGCAGACCTGATTGCATCCAACACCTATAGTGCTGATCTCATGGCGCACATCTGGCTTGCCGTTGAGAACCGCAAAAGCATGATCATTGCGGGAGGAACCGCGAGCGGCAAGACCTCAACGATGAACGCCGCGTCGTTTTTCATTCCCTCGGTCGCCAAGATAGTCTCCATCGAAGATACCCGCGAAATTCAGCTGCCGCACACCAACTGGCTGCCGATGCGGACCTGTGAAAGCGTTGCCAACGTCTCGGGAATGGGCAGCATCAGCATGTTCTCGCTCCTGAAAGCGGCCCTCCGGCAGCGTCCCGAGTACATCATCGTCGGAGAAGTCCGCGGCGAGGAAGCCCAGACCCTCTTTCAGGCGATGAACACCGGCCACACCACCTACTCAACGCTGCACGCCGGAAACGTCAAAGAGGCAATCAACCGGCTGACGCATAATCCGATCAACGTTCCGATCGCCATGTTCGGTGCGTTAAACCTCATCCTCGTACAGAGTCTGCTGTACGGTGAGGGCAAAGGATTCCGCCGCTGTCTTTCTCTCAATGAAATTTCCGTCGGAGACGACAGTGTCGGCTGGCAGCCGCTGTTTTCCTGGGATCACAAAACCGACCGCTTCGTCAAGGTCTATGAAACCTCCGCGGTTTTTGACAACATCGCGTATCAGAACAACTGGTCGCAGGAACAGCTGGAGGAAAAGATCGCAGTACGCAGACGTGCGCTGGAGGATATGGTGGCATCCGGCAGAACCGCGCCTGCGGATGTTGAAACAGCAATTCTTGCAACGATAATCTCGGAGCAGAAAGGCGGATGACCAAAGACACAGACTTCATCGACCGGCTTCTCTTCAGCAAACAGATGACCGGGTACCTGCGTTCGGCCCATATCACAGTACCGGTTGATCAGTACATGATGCTGACAATTCTTCTGACGGTTCTGTCAGCTCTGCTCATGATGATGGTCGGCGTTCTCCTCTACGTCTTTGACATCAGCTTCGACCTCATTTCGTTTCTGCCCCAGTGGCTGAAGATGCTTCTTGCCGTTATCCTGATCCCTGCAGGTGTTTTTGTCTGCCTCTACTACTACCCGCAGCTGGAAGCACAGGGCAGAAAAACCAAGATCGATATGGACCTGCCGTATGCAATCACCTACATGCAGGCGTTGTCTTCTACGATTACGCTGTATGATATCTTCCGCAGTGTCTACGACGCTGCGGACCTCTACGGTGAGGTCTCCAAGGAGTGCGGTTTAATCGTCCGGGATGTTGAGCTGTTCGGTGAGGATCTCCTGACCGCAATGGAGAACGCTATCAGAGTAACTCCTTCGGAGAATTTCCGCGAACTTTTAAACGATCTCATGCTCGTGTACCGGTCAGGCGGCAACCTCACCAGTTTCTTCAATGCAAAGTCCGAGTCCTAACGT
>JAISHD010000039.1 GCA_031262705.1 Methanocalculaceae archaeon
GCAAATAATAGTACATGGACACTAAGACATGCATTGCAGATGCTTTTGCCGGTGAATCACAGGCAAACCGTAAGTACAAATCCTATTCTGAAGCAGCAGCAGACGAGGGATACGACCACGTTGCAAAGCTTTTCCGTGCAACCTCCGCTGCAGAGGAGATTCACGCACGCCGTCTCCTCCGTGTCGGCGGCTATATCGGAACAACCGTTGCAAACCTTGAAGCCGGCATGGAAGGCGAGCTGCACGAGACCAACGAGATGTACCCCTCCTTCATCAAAGTTGCCGAGGCAGAAGGCCGTCAGGATGCACTCATCACCTTCGAACACGCAATGAAGGCAGAAGCAGTTCACGCCGACCTCTACAAACAGGCACGTGAGGCAGTCAAGGCCGGCCGCGATTTCGAGGTCAAGACAGTCTATCTCTGCCCGGTCTGCGGCAACGTTGAGCTCAACAAGACCTCCGACCGCTGCCCGATCTGCGGTATCCCCGGCGCATCCTTCAAGATCGTCGAGTAAATTCTCATCATCCCCCCATTTCCAACTTTTTTGCACCAGCCCACGCGAGCTTTATCATTCTTCAAGGCTGACTACTACCCAATGAATTTCAGTGCCTTTGCACGGGACAATTTCAGCCTGATCCTTATTGCCGCCGTCGCGCTGCTGACGCTTTTTCTTGCACGCGACTATCTGTTCATCGCCATTTTTTCCCTCTCCATCGCGGTCGTTTGCATGCCGCTGCACCGCAGACTGATTCGGACAATGCCTGTATGGATATCTGCCGGGACGATCACCACCATCATTACCGGCGCGGTAGTCGGTATCGGTGTTGCAGTGGTGGTTGTTCTGCTTTCCGATATCGGGTATCTGCTCTCAGTACTTCACATTATGGCCGATACTCTGTTCCGGATTCTCGGGACCGCGGGCGGGGACGCCGTTGCCGGAAGCATTACCGAAGCCCTTGGATCGATGATCACCGCTGCGTTTCCCAAATTTGTCATCACCTTTGCCGAACTCGTCCCGGCACTCATCATCGACATCATCCTCTTCTATGCGCTCCTCTACAGCTTCATCGCGCTCGGCGACCGTATCTGGGGCGACATCTGGTCTGTTCTTCCGGAGAACGCAAAGGAAAATGTCGGCCTGATGGCATCCAAGACCAAGGACATTCTCTACTCTCTATATTGTGCATGTGATCATCTCGATTCTCACCTTCTTTTTGGCCTACGGATTTTTCCTGATACTCGGGTACGGTCATGAGATGTTTTATGCAATGCTGTGTGCGGTGTTTGCCCTGATTCCGTTCCTCGGCCCGATAATGATTCTGATCTTTGTCGGACTCTACTCCCTGTGTATCGGTGACTGGCGGGGAGTCTTCCTTATCTGTACGGTCGGCTACTTCCTCCTCTGCGTAGTGACGGATATCATTCTCCGGCCGCAACTTACCGGAAAACGGGTACAGATTCGTCCGATGCTGATGTTTGTCGGATTTTTCGGCGGTGCGATGACCATGGGGCTGCTCGGTTTTGTTCTCGGTCCGGTTCTGCTGGTTCTGGGAATTACCGGCTATGAAATCTTCTTCAAAGAGATGCGCCGGATGAAAACGCCGAAACCCGCCGATGCATAACAACCTGAACAGATCATGCCTCTATCCCACCCTTTTAATTTTCCCGCGCCAAAAGTTGGAGTATGACTGTTCCCGATATTACCGTATACTCCACCAAAAAGTGTCCGCACTGTAATAACCTGAAAGCATGGCTTGCGCAGAATAATATTCCGTATCATGCGATTGATGTGGGCGCGGATGCGGACGCCGCCCGCGAGATGATCGACCTCACCGGCCAGCGGGGTGTACCGGTGATCATTATCGACGGCGAAGTGATCGTGGGATTCGATCGTCCGCGGATCGAGGCGCGGCTCAACATCGACAAAAACAAAGAGATCTCCGCGGATCATGAACTGATCATTATTGGTTCGGGTGCCGCAGGACTTGCGGCTGCGATGTATGCAGGCCGCAAAGGTCTTGAAACACTGGTTATCGGCGGCGCCCGCGGCGGCATGATCACACGAGCATCTGAGATTGAAAACTATCCGGGCTTTTACCGGATATCGGGTGAGTCTCTGATGCGTCTGTTTGCGGATCAGGCAGAAGGGGCGGGTGCCGTTATCCTTGACGATATGGTGACGGATTTTTCCGTGCGAAACGGTATGTTCTTTGTTGAAACGCTTTCCGGTCGTGAGTTCACTGCAAAGGCCGTGATTGCCGCGTCCGGCAGAACGCCGAAACTCAGCGGAGTTCCGGGTGAGGAGGAGTTTTTCGGGAAAGGAGTTTCCGTCTGTACAACCTGCGATGGTCCGTTCTTCAAAGAAAAACGGGTTGCCGTGTACGGAGGCGGCAACACCGCTGCGGATATGGCGCTTGAGATGAGCAGCATTGCATCGGTTGTGTATCTGATCTCCCGCAGTCCCCTGAAAGCGGATGCGGTCACCGTTGATCGTCTTAAGGAGAAGAAGAACGTGGTAATCGAGACCGGGGTTGTGATCACCGGCCTTCACGGAGACGAAGTACTTGCTGCCATCGACACCGCGCCGCGTCCGGACCCGGCAAATACCAATCGTCTTGCGATAGACGGGCTGTTTCTCGGACTCGGTCTTACTCCGAACACTGCGGTGTTTGCGGGTATTGTCGGCATGAACGCCTTTGGCGAGATCCTTGTTGACGAGAACTGCAGAACAAACGTCCCCGGACTGTTTGCCGCAGGGGATGCGACCTCTGTTGAGAGTAAACAGATCGGTATTGCAGCCGGAGACGGGATCAAAGCATCGCTTGCCGCGTATGCGTACCTGAGAAAATAGATCCCCTTACCCGGGGACATGTTCTTATACGGTACCCGCACATAACAGTACAAAACGAGGTCTGCCCCAACTATGCCCCCACGTCGCACCCGGTTTAATGAGGATCAGTATGCGCTGCTTCGCCGCGGCTCCGAGTCGATGGACTTTACGGAGTGGAACCGCTGGTATGCAGAATATCTCACAGACAATCTCTTTCTCCGAAGTACGGACACATACGGAGCGCATCTCGCGGAAGCGGATCTTGCCTACTGGTATCTGGAGGGTGCAGATCTCCGGTTCGCCCAGCTGCAGGGTGCGGATCTCTCCTACTCGTATCTGAAGCATGCGAATCTGGCGAATGCAAATCTTGCCGGTACCAATCTCTGGCGGGCATTTCTTGCCGGAGCGGAGCTTTCCGGTGCAAACCCGGATGCGGCGGTGTACGATCCGGCAGGCAGGATCAAGTTTGATCTGCTTCATGCTTCCCGGCTTCGGGAAGCGGCGGAGTCAGGAAATATCGGGGCATGGAATGAGTGGTATAAGACGGAGCTTTCCAAAGCAGACAGTGATGTGCGGCTGTACGGCGCGTACCTTGAGGAGGCTTCCCTGCGCAATCTGGATCTGTCAGGGGCAGTACTCTGCTACGCGCATCTGGAAGGTGCGGATCTCCGGCATGTGAATCTTTCCGGTGCGAATCTTTCCCATGTGCATCTGGAAGGCGCGGATCTCTGGCAGGCGGATCTTACAGGCGCGGATCTTCGTCACGCCGAGCTTGGCGGCGCGAATCTTGCGGGGGCGAAGAAGGAAAAGGCACTGTTTTAATCGGGGACAGCATCTGTGATCGGCGTTACGCCGGTCTTTCTGTTTATCCCGTAGTGATAGAGAATGATATCTTTTCCCTGACCGTGCCAGACAAGATAAACATCCGAGAGTGTCTGTTCGCTTTCAAGATACTCTCCGCTCTTCCATACCGTCCAGTCCTTTTTCCCGTTTACCAGTGTCCGGTGGGTTATATCTGTATCTATATTGTAGAAGGTGACTGAATCACGGTACAGGGTATCGCCTCCTGCATGATAGAGAAAATGTCTGCTTTCCGCTGACGTCTGAATCCGGACATCAGGCACATCTGATCCCGCTGAATTCATCTGCTGAAAGACGATGATTCCGATTGCCGTACAGCATCCGGCAACCATGAGAAGCAGAAGAACCAACGCCACCACAGGAGTGAGTGCATCATTACGCGTGTATAATTTCTGCCGGTCCTGTAGCATAGACTGCCTCGCGGAGGATTATCTCGGAGAGTGTTGTGTTCATACTCGTTTCAAGCCGGAGAGTAAGCGGATCGGTTTGTCTGATAGTGAAGAGTGGTATTCTGTTCGCCGTCTGAACGAGGAGGGTGGATGAATCAGGATGGTCTATCCGATAGTTTGATCCGGTTGCAATCCGTTCCTTTGTTTCAAAGAACACGGTCTCCCACAGCTTTCGTTGTTCTGCATCAGGACTTTGGAACTGTATTGTTGTATTATCCTTCCAGTACAGTGTTCGTGCTGCGTACTCCTGAAGCATCATCGTTACCGGAAGATGACCGCTGCCGCTGATCACCGCGTTCTCTGCAAACGAAATGATCCCGATCTCCATTCGTGCAGCGGTTGGCTCAACCGGCGATATCTGGAGGAGTGCGGGAGTTGTCCACGCAGGATTCCTGCCTGCGGTTTTGACATGAATCCCTCCGGATTCATATGCCGCAACCGATCGTTCTCCGGAAAAACCGGCCGCCTCTGCGGACATTCTTCCGATCCGAATGGTTGTGGTGTTACCGAAATCATCGTCGGTGACAATACTGAGTTTTCCTCCGGTGTCGGTGACGACGCGGAAGGTGAGTCCCTGCGTCTTTGGCAGAATGATCCCGACAGCTGCATCATAGTTGCCCTGTACTCTGAGCGTATCGGCTGCAAGTTTGTACTGAAGGAACGATCGCTGCAGCTCCCGGAATGTGTGTTCATCCTGTTCTTTCATCTGTACAGGAAGTCCGGCCACTGCCCAGATACCAAGGACTGCGGCGGCAAGTACCAGCAGCAGTACAAACCCCGATCACGATCGAAGGATGCCGTATCCGGCTCCTGCATCCTCTTCCAGAAGGGTGGTGTCATCGTGTCAACAGGATAGTTTTTCTCTGACATTATTTCAATCTATTAAGCCTAAATTAGGTTTTCCTGTAAATACCATCAATGAGCAAATATCGCGTGGAATCTCTCTGAATTGTTTTGTCAAGACATTTTGACGCTGTCCTGATTGTGATCCCAAAAACATCCCAGAAATCATCGGCTTCTCTGAACAGATAAAGAGAGAAATATATTGAATCCTTCTGGAAAAGGATTCAAATATTTACAAAAAGTAGTTTAGTGTCTGAAGGCGATCAGACAACCTGCTGCAATCAGCACTCCGGCAAAGACCGGCACAATACCTGCCGCAGCTTTTGTCGGCGCCGCAGGCGCTGTCGGTGCAGGATTCAGCACTGCGGTCTGGGTGACAACATCTCCCGCCGCGACCGTGAGCGTTGTCTGCCACGCCATATAGCCGTCACGGCTTACGAGCACGTTGTAGCTTCCCGGTACCAGTCCCGGGATCGTCAGCGGCGTGTAGCCGCGGAACTCATTGTTCAGCGAGACCGTTGCCCCGGAAGGCGTTGAATCAAGCGTAATCGCTGCAGTCGTTGTTGATCCTGTTGCAACCGGAGTAGATGTTGCGGTTGCGACTGGAATCAGCCGGACATTGGTCAGATACGTCGCATAGCCCGACGGCGTGTTGTAGTCCGTTACCGTGTAGGGCTTGTAGCCATCCATCTCCAGCCGTATCGTATGCAGACCCGAGGAAAGATCTGCAATCTGAAGTCCGCCGTAGTGGGTCGTTCCGTAATAGACATCATCCACATACACCGAGGCACCCTCGGGTGTACTGTCCACCACGAGACCCGCAAGCGTCTCGGACTTTTGCAGATTTGCCGACATAGAAACGGTATTCGCACCCGGCCCGCCCGGGACATACACGTTTTCCGCCACATACTCATGATATCCCGCTTTCACCACGCGGACGGTGTGGGATCCTTGGGAATATTCACAAACGCATTGTTCGTCTGGCCGACGTAGACTCCGCTTACATATACATCAGCAGGCTGCGGCGAAGATATTACGGAAACTGCACCGGTCTGTCCTGCAGCAGCGGAAGCCGGAAGGCAGAACATCAGAACCAGCAGCAGACACATACCTGCAGTCAATGACAATTTCATAGCAGACTATACTGCGTATATGCGCATATATCTTCTGCTGACGGCAACATCGTGAGGAAAGAAAATGCTCTTTATCTTTGATGTCCCACTTGTATACTATCACTAAAAACTGGTGAACATATGGAATTCAATGGTGTTATTCTCGAAGACACATATGCAGAAGGCTTCCCGGTGTGGGTTGCCCGTGTCGTAATCACTGCAGTAACGAAGGAGTGGGCCTACAAGGCAGCAACCGAAGCAACCGGATTTGCAACCTCCACGATCGGATGCCCGTGCGAAGCAGGCATTGAGAAGTTCCTGCCGCCGGAAGAGACCCCTGACAACCGCCCCGGATTTTCCATTCTTATCTGCTGCGGCAAGAAAGCACTCAAGGAACAGGTTCTTGAGCGGGTATCCGAGTGTATTCTGACCGCCCCTACCACGGCAGTCTTCAACGGCAAGGCGGGATCGGAAGAGATCATCCCCATCAAGCTCCACTTCTTCGGTGACGGCTACGAGTCCAAGGTTGAGGTCGGCGGCATTCAGTGCTGGTCCATCCCGATTATGGGCGGCGACTTCATTGTGGAAGAGGAGATCGGCGCAGTCAAAGGTGTCGCAGGCGGCAACTTCCTGATCATGGGCGACTCCCAGATGTCCGCACTTGTTGCAGCAGAAGCAGCAGTCGATGCAATCAAGGGTGTCCCGGGCACGATCACTCCGTTCCCCGGAGGCGTTGTTTCGTCCGGTTCCAAGGTCGGTTCCAAGAAGTACAAGTTCATGGGCGCATCCACCAACGAGAAGTTCTGCCCGACCATCCGCGAGAAGGTTGAAGACACCGATATTCCGGAGAATGTCAAGGCAGTGTACGAGATCGTTATCGACGGTGTCGACGAAGCAAGCGTGAAGGCAGCCATGAAGGCAGGCGTTCAGGCAGCATGCAGAGTTCCGGGTGTCGTCAAGATCACCGCAGGAAACTACGGCGGCAACCTTGGCCCGTTCAAGTTCTTCCTCAAGGACTGCATCTAAATATTTTCCCTTTTTTTCGCGTGTGTTATCCGCAAAACCAATGTTTATCCCTTCTCAGCACTGACGTGTACATCACCTATGACCGATGAAGTGCTTCTCCTGCTGGGATGCCCGCAAATACCGGTCCAGTCTCCTCTTGTTCTTTACGTGGCTGATTTACTGAAGGATCTCGGGAAAATTCCGGTGGTCGCGGCAAACCCCTCGGCCAAACAGCTGATTGCTGCAAGCGATCCCAAGAAGCATTACGTGGCGGAGTATCGGGATGTGGATCGGACGATTGCGGATCTTGCCGACGGCAAAGTGCGGTACCCTCTGATCATCTCCTTCATTCACAATGATGCCGGACTGACCTATACGGCGACGGCCGCTGCTCTTGCTCCGGAAGCGCTTCTGGTTACCGTTCTTTTCGGGGAGCATGCATATGATATTGCCGGGGAGATCGAGTTTCCGACAGAAAAAGTTGTGGCGCCGGTAACGCATAATACCCGGCCGCTGCTGAGAAAAATCGATGAGGTGATGGAATGGGCTGTCTTGAAAATATGAACTATGAGATTCTCGCCAGGAACTGCAGCTTCAAAGAGGCGAGAGAGATCATCCGGGAGAACAGTGCGGAAAGGTATGAGGTCCCGCCGGGATTCAAACTGCTGGAAAAACCTCTGCTTGGCATCCCGCCGATTCTTGTCGGGGTGAAAGACGAGAAACTGGTGTACGGGTACACGAAGCCCTGCCACGGAACTTTTGTTGTTGTCGTCGAGGACCTGGAAGGCATAGATCATGTGAGGAAGAACGGTAAGCCGGTCTGGTAGTTTCATGTTCACCTCCCTGCTATCCACTTTTTTTATCGCGGTCGGTCTTGCGATGGATGCATTTTCCGTTTCGGTTGCGGGCGGTGCGGCACTGAAGAAGAATATTTTCAGGACAGCGCTTATTGCCGGTCTGTTGTTTGGATTTTTCCAGTTTGCAATGCCGCTGATTGGCTACGTGATCGGGGTGCCGATCACCGATCTCATCACGCCGTACGGGTACTGGATCGTCTTTTTCCTGTTCCTGTTTGTCGGCGGGAAGATGATCTACGATGCAGTCTTCGGGAGTGATGAGTGCGGGATCGATCTGACCGGCTGGAAGGTTCTCCTGCTCCTTGCGGTTGCAACGAGCCTCGATGCGCTTGCGGTCGGCGTGAGTTATGCCCTGCTCGGCGAGGCAATTCTTCTTCCTTCGATCATCATCGGTGTGGTGGCGTTTGCTTTTTCTGCGGCGGGAGTTTTCGTCGGCAAAAAACTCGGCTGCGTGCTCGGCAATAAAATGGAGATCATCGGCGGGGTTATTCTCATTCTGATCGGCTGCAAGTTTCTGCTGGAAAATATTTTGTGAATGTGTGCAGTGATGCGCTTTTGCATTTTTTTGGAAGAGGACGTACGCGGTGTTGTGTACTCCCTCTCAAGAACGAAAGACCCTCAGGACATGATGAAAAACAGCCTCAGACGTACCCCCGCTTCGCGGTAAGGCGCATCTGCGTAAATCTGTGGCGGTTTTTCTCATCCTGCCTGCCCGTCACCCAACAGCTCCCCTTCACCAGAAAGATGGGAAATCTCACCGCCGCAGGTACAGCATCACTGCACCTGCCACAGCAAGAACTCCTGCAAACGCGAAGAGTGATGACTGCTGCGGAGCGGTTGGTACGGTCGGCGAAGCTGTCGCCTCCGTGGGCAGCGGCGTCACGACCTCAACCGTTGCCGTGGGCATCGGGGTAAAGATCTCCGCCGGAAACCTGGTCACGTTCTCGGCAAACCCTACCGCATAATAGGAAAATCCCGGAGATTTTGCGGCATACCAGTCCATACCTGCCTGCTGGCCTTCACCTTCCCAGACGTACGAGGTTTCCAGCTTTTCCCACGCATCCGTATAGCGGAGAAGTTCAATATCATAGCGCGGATCAAATCCTGCATCGATCACCACACCGACCGGTACCCCGAAGAGGAAATCAACCTCCCTGATTGCGTCAACCGGAATGTTTTCAACCTTCATGTCGTAGAGTGCGGTATAAGGCTCTGACGGGGCGGGCACCGGATTTGCGGAACTCTGCGGCACAAGTACAATTCTTGCGTTCTGCGAAATCTCCGTACCATTTGTAGTCACCGAGATTACCCGGATGTAGGGAGCGCCATAGGGATTGCCGAAACTGAAGAGTCCTTTGGTCTTTCCCTCCTGTAAAACCGGGTACGCATCAGAGAATATCAGCGTATACCGGTTCGGATACTTTGCGTAGATGGAATCGGTGTACGAGTCCCCGCCCACGTCGCCGACATTGAGGTGCAGGGTGATGGTTTTTGGTGCACCGTTCGTGTAGTACATCGAAGGGACATGGTAGGTGACGGAGTACAGTCCCTGTACGCTGCCGAGGTTCAGCTGGATGGTCTCTTTCCAGGAAGGTTTCATTGGATAGAGGTTCGGGACGGTGACCTCCCAGGTACCGCCCGGATACTGGGGTGCACCTATCCACACGATGCTGCCGTACGGGATAATGACGGTCGAACCGTTCGCGTAGCTTTCCACAGGAGAGGAATCGGCATATCCGTCAAAGGAAACGGTCAGTGTGTCATCATACGGAACAGCCGCTGCCGGAACGGCGAGCAGCAGAACTGCCAGCACGAGGAGAAGGTATCGATGATGCATAATAATAGTCCATGTGCGATGGAATTATATCAAGTTCCTGATAGGTTCAATAACCCGCTCAGCCGGTCGAGGGATTCCTGCATGCGGGTGAACGCCCCGTTCCAGTCAATATCGTTGATGGTGGTGTTTCTGTCCCGGTTGGTTAAGGGCATGTTGAATACTTCGTCCATAAAGGAGGTGAGATTGGTTCCGGCACTGTCCGGATCGGGGGTTACCAGACCCGAACTGTTGATGAAGGACATGTTCAGACCGCCGCTGCCGTCCAGAATGCCGGCGCTGATGTTGTCGGCCTCTGCTCTGGTTACACCGTTTCTGGAGAACTCCATCCCGAACAGTTCCAGTCTGACGTTGAACTTTTCCTCGAGCGAACTGTTGGAAAACATATTTTCATACACTGGTGTTATGGTAATTTTGCCGATGCTCTGGTTGTCGAACATAATGTCGGTGGTCTGATCCCCGATACATCCTGCGGAAAATACGGTGAGGATGAGGACTGCAAGAACGCCTGCGGCAACCGGAATTTTCATGCAGATGTGTTTGCTTCTGCTGGGGAATAAATATTTGGCGAACGAAATACGTTCGTCATCTGAGTGCAGCACAACGAAAAAATTTCAAAAAAAAAAAAAAAAAAAAAAAAAAAAAAAATATTTTTTTTATCTTGCCATGATGTCCATCACAATCTTACCGTAGGCCGGCCGTGTGATGAGAACACCAATCAGGATACCAAGGATACTGATGATGGCAAAGCCCTTCAGCGTCGAGAGGTCCATGATGATCAACGGGACCATCGCAATGATCACCGTTGCCGCAGACGTCATGATGATCATAAGCGCCCGCGTGAGACGCTTGAGATACAGCGTCGGTGAGGGCACCCTTCCTTCATGCACCACCTCGTCGGTGATGATCACCAGCTGATCGATACCGGTTCCAAGCACTGCTATCAATGCCGCGATTGCCGCAATATCGAGCTGCTGGATGAAGACCGCAATGCCGAGCAGGATAACTATCTCGGCCATGTTGGTTGCAATCATCGGAAGAACAATCTCGGCAACCCGGTACCGGAGATAGACCATGATGGCCACTGCGGCCAGTGCTGCAAGACCTGCGATCAGACAGATGATCTTGAAGTACTCGCCAAGTGCTGCCGAGGTCGAACCGGAACCGGCAATCTCTACCTGCACCGGCAGAGCACCGGCGCGCAGATGAATTTCAAGCTTCTGAGCCTGCTGGTGTCCTTCCTCGCCCGAACCGGTTCCGGCGTACAGACTGTTGATCGGATGGGTTGCAATCTGCATCGCAAGATCATTGGAAAGCGGGGCACTGTACACCTCAGCGCCGTCCAGATGCATGTTCAGGTTGTGCGCCTGCGGATTCGTGGTTGCACCGTACTGAATGCATGCCTGCTGCAGAGCTGCTGCACCGTCGTTGTTCAGGTTGAATCCGACACCCCAGTTGTCTGAACCTGCCGGATTCTGCGTCGGGTTCTGCACAGAGGCAACCGAGTCTCCGTAGAGCACGTGGGCTGTTTCGTTGCCGGTTGTGACAATCCGGATCTCAAAGAGACCCTGCTTTCCGACGATCTCCTGAGCGGTCTGCATGTCAGCACCGGCCATCTCGACACGGACGTACTGTGCGACGCCGTTGGCGTTGGTTAAGGTGTTGACTTTGACGTCGTTCGTTCCCAGGCTGTTGACCTTGGACTCCAGAATCCGTTTAACGGTCTCGGCAGTGGTCGTGCCCAAACCGTTTTCATAACTGATGAACGCCGCTCCCGCAGCCTCGGTTGCAGCGCGGAGTTCTTCTTCGGTTGCTTTCTTCTGGACTTCGAGATGATACTGATCTATCGGAACAACAGTACAGTCAAGGTACTCGCCCATCTTATCGGCGACGTCATTTACATCCGCGCCGGTACCGATGGTGACAACACTTGCCTGGAACTCAAGCTGAATCCAGGACCCTCCGTCGAGATCAAGACCGAACTGGAGGTTGGTCATCGCGTCTCCGCGGTCGCCCATCGGTACAAAGATTGCCGCAAGTGCGATGATGACCAAGATGATTACCAGCAGGACACGCAGGTCCTTGATGGTGGCAAGCCATCCGGACGATTTCTTTTCGCTCATGATTTTTCCCCCTTAACCTTCTGTTTTTTGTTTGCAGGCTGTTTTTTCCCTTCCTCTTTTTCCATGTAGATCCGGAGAACGCCTGCGTTGAACGCCCAGGTGAAGATCATATCACAGATAAGACCGATCACGAGTACTGCGGCGATGTTGGATAGTGTGGGGACCTGTCCGATGAGGGCGACTATCAGCATGGCAGCGATTGCGGCGAGCGTGGTCGTGGTCATAATGAGTCCGGTGTGGAATGCGCCGGCCATTTTGTCGACACGTTTTCCCTGACGGTTGAGGACTTTACTGGTCAGCAGGATGTTGCTGTCTACGGAGTAGCCGATGAGCATGAGGAGTCCTGCGGTTGTTGCGAGCGAGAGTTCGATGCCAAGGACATTCATGACTCCTGCGGTGATGGTGATGTCGGCGACTCCTGCGAAGACGACGGTTGCCGCGGGAATCAGTTTGCGGAATGCGATGAAGACGACGATCGCCATGCCGATGAATGCGAAGAGGAGGGCTATCAGTGCCTGGGACTGGAGCGTTGCACCAAAGCTTGCGCCGATCTGGTCGATGCTTGCGTCAGGGTATTCGGCGAGGGTCTTTTCATTGAACTCCATCATCTCTTGGTTTTCCATCGGGCCGAATTTGATGTAGTATCCGGCGCTGCCGACTCCTTCGTCGATGGAGGTCAGGGGGTATCCTGCGTAGAATGCCTGTATTTGTTCTTTGGTATCGGTGGTGTGGATTGTGACCGCGGCACCTCCGGCGAGGTCAATGCCGGGGGTGACGGGCATGCCGGTGTTCACGAAGGTGAATCCGACAATGGCCGCGGCAACAAGGAAGATCAGGAACGGGATGAGCATCATCCATTTCGGATCGTATTTGTTGATATCATACCGGGGAAGTTCCATGGTTTATTTATATTGATTTTCAAAGGATATAATAAGCAATGCCTGTCCGGGGATTTGGGCGGGAAAAAAGGGAGGTTATTCGCTGCGGCCGGTTTCGGCAGCGCCTTTCTGGGCCAGCATGTCGTCGGCGGTGACGTTCGGGTGGTGGTATCTTGGCCGCTCGTCGGTTTTGCCGCCGCAGGAGATGGCTTCGACAGGGCAGAACTGGAGGCAGGCAAGGCAGCCTTCGCAGTGGTCGAGCCATTCTTTTTTGCCTTTGGGAAGTATGCGGATGTTGTTGACGGGACAGACATCGACACAGATCATGCAGCCGTTGCAGTTTTGGCCGACGATGAATTTTTTGCCGAACGCGGGGATCTTTTTCATGAACGGTTTGTACATTACCAGTCTGAGCAGTTTTCCGGTTGTGGTGAGGTCGATGTGCCGCGGGAGCCGTTCACGGACTGTTTCGGCGAGGACAGCGATTTTTCTGAGTGCGTCTTCGCGGATGGTTTTCTGTTCGGATTTTGCGGGCGGTGCGGACAGGGGGGGATGTAGTTGTCCGGCATCTGGATCCACCATGCGGCATCAAGGTTGCGGCCGCTCTGTTTGGCGAGGGCTGCGATCTGGCCGGTGGGGGAGCCGAATGTTCCTCCTTCGGTGACGACGGAGAAGACGTAACCGGCGTCCGAGAGGTCAAGGATGTCAAAGAATCTGACGACGATGTTCGGCAGGCCCATGGCGTAAAGGGGGTAGACGATGCCGATATTGGCGTTTTCAGGCGCCCGGACTTTGTCTCCTTTGAGGATGAGCATGGGGATGGGGATGAGTGTTGTGTCCGGCAGCCGGTCGGCTATGGCGCGTGCTACGGCGAGGCTGTTGCCTGTTCCGGTAAAGTAGTAGAGTATTGTCTGCATGGTGGTGATCGGCCGGTCTTTTGTATTGTATCGAGTCCGGCGTTCCTCCTGTGTATATATCTGTCGGGCGGGTGGTTATAGATTGTGTTGGGGGAAAAATAGAGGAGAGGCAGTACTGTGTCCGAACAGATTAGCATGCGGATGCCCAAAGATCTGTCGCCAAAGTCGATATCTTCAAAGAAAAATCCGGCATGAATCACAAGACCTCTACGGCCCAACACCCGTGTTACCGATGGGTCGGTAACAAAATAAGCTCATTTTTCAGACTTAATTCTTATTTAAACTCGTTTAAACGAGTTTTGTGTTTTTGTTACCGATGTTTTGCTATTGTCTTTCAGTATCTGAACTAAACTCTTATCAGAGTACTGATTTTGAGGTAACATCGGTAACAAATTTTCAAAAAACCGATAAATACTCTCCAAATCTCTTTTTAACAAATATATTCGGAGATTTTTGTTACCTACCTGTCGGTAACAAACCTCTCCCGTCTTTCGCTTGCAGACTCGGACAAACGACCTCCTCCTCAAACTTCAGCAGCTCAAACAATTTCGTATTCACATAAATCCGCTCTTTTCCGATCCGCACCGACGCAAGAACCCCGATCTCTTCCAGAGCCTTCAGATACTTCATCGCCGTCTGCCGGTTCCCGATTCCCCGCTCAACCAGAAAGGCAGGTTTGCAGTACGGCTGCAAAAATATCTCCTCGACTAAATCATAGGAGTAGATCTTCGGCAGCTTCTCTTTGCATACCGCAATCGTTTCATCCATCAGGGTTTTGATTGCAGAAATCCGATCATATGTCCAGTCTGCGGTCTCCCGAACCGCATTCAGCATAAAGATGATCCACTCTTCCCACTCCTCGTTCTCGGTAACTCTCCGGAGACGCGAGTAATACTCGGATTTGTGCTGGATGATGTAGCGGCTGAGATAGAGTATCGGAATATCAAGGAGGTCCTGATCGATCAGATAGAGGATGTTCAGGATTCTTCCGGTTCTTCCGTTCGCATCGCCAAACGGATGTATTGCCTCGAACTGGTAATGAATCAGTGCCAGACGGATCAGCGGGTCGGGCTCTCTTCCGCCGTTCATGTAATCTTCCAGCTGATGGATCAGATCCTCCACAACGATCGGATCGTCCGGTGGTGTATACACGCGTCCCTCCGGCCCTTTGATGTAGGTGCCCGTGTTCGGGCTCCGCCGATCCGTATCGCGATCCAGCAGGACGGAACAGACACGGGTAAGCAGGATTTCTCCTGGTTTTCTCCCGGACTTCAGTTCCCCGACCCCGACCGAAAGCGCTTCCCGGTACCGGAGAACCTCCTTTGTTGCCGGATCGATCTTCTCCTCCGGAACCGAGAGTGCGGTGTAGAGGGCATTGCTGGTGGTGAAGATATTCTCAATCCGTGAACTTGCGGTTGCTTCCAGCAGCGGGATGGAACTGATGAGGATTCCCTGATTGGGAATGAGTTTGCCCGCCTCCCGCATCCGGGCAAGCGATGTCTTCGCCTCGGCACAGACTCTCCATATCCGAACCGTTTCAATATCTGCCGTCGGGGGAAGATGCGGCATGGTATTGTAGGGAGTATTTGGATCTGTATGCGCCATAATCTCTGTGAGTAATTTGTCTGTTATCCATATCTATCTGTCGAAGAAATCAAAAAATTTCGACACGAGGTGTTCGATGTGTTCGCGGCGTATACAGATGTGTATGTACCTGTCGAAGAAATCAAAAAATTTCGACACGAGATGTTAGATGTGTTCGCGGCATATACAGATGTGCCCCCTCGTGATCATGATACTGATGCAGGGAAAACAACTGGGCAAAAATCTTAGAGAAAAGTGCTGCGAGAGGGATCCGAACCCCCGACTTCCAGATTATGAGTCTGGCGCCCTAACCAGCTAGGCCACCGCAGCAAGAAGTGCATTAAAAGAAGGATGTATCAAAATATATACGTTACTGATTTCATCCCGAAAATAGAACAAAGGGTTACTGCTTCCCCTTCGCCTGTTTTGCAGCCGCTGCCGCCATATATGCATTCACCGCGGCAGTTACTGCGATCGTCTTCTCCTTGCCCTTCCCCAGAGAATCCGCAAGCTGATGCATCCTTGTTTCGCTCTCCCGCATATACCGCGGCAGATGCTTCCTGACCTGCGGCTCCTCAAGGAAATGCGTGTGGGTATTTCCTGCGATAAACTCCGGATTATTCATAATCGCATAATGCAACGGAAGTGTCGTCTTCACCCCGAGAATCACGTACTCCATCAATGCGCGGCGCATCCGGGCAATCGTCTCCTCACGGGTCATCGCCCGGGCACAGAGCTTTGCGATCATCGAATCATACAGCGGCGGAATTGCGTAGCCAACGTGAATGCAGCTGTCGATACGGATACCCGGACCTCCCGGAGACCGGTAGCGGGTGATCTTCCCTGCATCGGCCGCAAAGTTGTTCATCGGATCCTCCGCATTTACCCGGCACTCGATTGCGTGACCGCGACAGACAATCTGATCCTGCGCATCCGGCAGAGGCTCGCCCGCCGCCACCTTGATCTGCATCCGCACCATGTCCATACCGGTGATCAGCTCCGTCACCGTATGCTCCACCTGCAGACGGGTGTTCATCTCCATGAAGTAGTAGTTCCCGTTGTCATACAGGAACTCCACCGTTCCGGCATTCTCATAGCTGCAGGTCTTTGCAACCGTGATTGCCGACCGGGTCATCCGCTCGCGAAGCTCCGGCGTCATGATCGGACACGGTGCCTCCTCGATCAGCTTCTGGTGCCGGCGCTGAATCGAACACTCGCGTTCGAACATGTGCACCACATCACCCTTCGAGTCGGCGAACACCTGCACCTCAATATGGCGGGGATTTTCCAGATACTTCTCAATGAACACTGTCGGATCACCGAAGGCCGAAGCCGCAGTCCGCATTGACTTTTCGATCGCCTCGTCCATCTCCGCAGAACTGCGGACGATCGTCATGCCGATACCTCCGCCTCCGGCGGACGCCTTCACGATTACCGGGTAGCCTATGGACTCCGCAAACGCTTTCGCCTCATCATGCTCCGTACTCCGCGTCCACGGCAGAACCGGAACGCCCGCATCCGACATCGCCTGCTTTGAACCGATCTTCGACCCCATCGTCGCAATTGTCTCTTCCGACGGGCCGATAAAGGTAAACCCGGCTTTCTTCACCGCTCCGGAAAACGCCGCCTTCTCTGCAAGGAATCCGTATCCCGGATGGATCGCATCCGCTCCCGCCATCTCCGCAACCTCAAGGATACGATCCATATTCAGATAACTCTTCGTCGGGTGCGCCGCACCGATTAAAAACGCCTCGTCCGCATACTTCACATGCAGGGCATTTGCATCCGCTTCCGAGTAGACTGCCACGGTCTCAATACCCATCTCCCGGCACGCACGCATCACGCGGATAGCAATCTCGCCGCGGTTGGCGACCAGAACCTTATCGAAGTAGCGGTCTTTGTTCATTTCACCACCACAAGCACGTCGCCGCTCTGGACGACCGCACCGTTCTCCACAAAGATCTCCGTAACCGTTCCGTCAACCGGACTGACCACCGGATTTTCCATCTTCATGGCTTCCAGTACCAGGAGAGTATCGCCCGCGGAGACTTTCTGGCCCATCTGCACCTTAATATCGAGCACCATTCCCTGAATACTGCTCTTCACGCCTCCCGGCACATCTCCGTGCGGCGTCTGGCGCCTGCCCGGCTCGGAACTTCCTGCGGCAACCGATTCTCCCTCAACGGAAAGAATCCTGACCCTGAACACCTCGCCGTCAACCTCGACCTCCATCGAACGGGGAATGTCGATGTCAACCGGTGCCGCTGCTGCCGCCTCTGTCGCGGGGGCTGCTTCCGGCAGCGGCTCTGCCTTCTTCTCACCTCTCAGGAATGCCGGGGCAATTGCCGGGTAGAGGATGTACGTCAGGACATCCTCTTCCTTTCTGATCAGATCCTGGCCTTCGGCATCGGTTTTCATCTTATCGTAGATAGGGCCGAGTGTGTCCGCCGGACGACAGGTGATCCGCTCCTCATCGCCGATGATCGAGGCAACCAGTGCTTCATCCAGCAATGCCGGGGTTTTTCCGTACATGCCTTTCAGATAATCGCGGGCCTCGTTGGTCACCGTCTTGTAGCGGCCGCCCATCAGGACATTGAGAACCGCCTGGGTTCCGACGATCTGCGATGTCGGGGTCACGAGCGGCGGATAGCCGAGATCCTTTCTGACCGCCGGAATCTCTTTGAGCACCTCATCCATCTTGTCGAGAGCGCCCTGCTCCTTGAGCTGGGAGACAAGGTTTGAGATCATGCCGCCCGGAAGCTGATAGATCAGCACATCGCTGTCGATCCGGATTGAGATCGGATCGATCAGGCAGTCGTATTTGCATCTGACTGCTGATGCGGCATTCTTGATGTCGCGGAGCGTGGTCAGTTTGATTCCTGTGTCGCGTTTCGTGCCGACAAGGGATGCAACGATACTTTCCGTCGCGGGCTGGGACGTTCCGCCGGCAAACGGCGACATGGCGGTATCGAGAATATCAACACCCGCTTCAATTGCCGCCTGATAGCTCATCGGTGCAATACCGCTGGTTGAGTGGGTGTGCAGACACACGGGAATATCGATCCGTTTTTTGATGCCGGTGATTAAGGAGCGGGTGGCCTCGGGCATAATGAGTCCTGCCATATCCTTAATGCAGATAGAGTTGCAGCCAAGGTTGTACAGCTCCTCGGCCATTTCGATGAACCCGTCCGTACTGTGGACCGGGCTTGTCGTGTAGCTGATCGTTCCCTGCAGATGTTTTCCTTCATTCTGCACCGCAGTCATTGAGCGCTTCATATTGCGGATATCGTTGAGCGCATCAAACACACGGAAGACATCGACCCCGTTTGCAGCGGCGGCTCCGATGAACTTGTCGACCACGTCATCGGGATAATGTTTGTAGCCGACAAGGTTCTGGCCGCGGAGCAGCATCTGGATAGGTGTCTTGACAAAGATCGTCTTGAGATCCCGCAGGCGTTCCCATGGATCGTCGTTCAGATACCGAATACAGGTGTCAAACGTTGCCCCTCCCCATGCTTCGACGGACCAGAAGCCCGCCTTCTCCATCGCGGATGCGAGTTCGAGCATATCTTCGGTACGCATCCGTGTTGCGGCAAGCGACTGGTGTGCATCCCGAAGGGTTGTATCAGTAATATTGAGCTTTGTCATGGTTGTCTCCCGGTCTGCATCATGAGTACAGCTTATCTAAACCCATACTGTTTTGGAATGAAAAGATAAAAAAGTAGTCCTGATTGATCCGGCAGGACGTGCCGATTTCAAAAAAATATTATAGAAGATGGTGCTATACGGGGATTGCCGCAAGGAAAACAGCCGCAGCACAAACCCCTGCGGTGCAGAGTATGAGGATATCAGTGCCGGACGGAGCGAATACCGGGACATAGATTCCTCCGGTGAGGTAGCCTCTGCGTGCGAGGTGTGCTCCGACATGGTTTGCACGGGCAAGCGAGAGAAAAAGAAGTCCTGTTGCGAGCGGCGGCAGTGTTTTGCAGGAGAGTTTCTGTCCTTTGATCCGCAGGGCATGTTTTATATGGGCGAGGTCATCGGAGATGCCGGAGAAAAACTGCATGGAGAGTTCTGCGGCAAGACCGAGATCGAATCCGGTTTTTCTGCCGAGTGCCCAGACACCGAGGTCAAGGAACTCGCCGGGTTTTTGTGCGGCACCGAGCCAGAATGCGAAAGCAAGAATGACAACGATCTTTGCAGCATACAGTCCTCCTTCTTCTCCGGTAAGAGAGAGAATGAGTCCCGGAAATCCGGCGGCAAGGATTGTCACGGGAACAAAAAGTTTCCACGAGATGCGGCTGAACGTTTCCTTTGCGCAGAAAAAGATCCAGCAGACCGCCGCAAAGAGTGTCCCGAGACCTCCGGTGAATGCGGCGAGAGACAGGAGGGTTACGACCGCAAGACGGATGCGCACGTCACTCATGGTGCAGTTCCCCTTCCCTGATTGTCCAGTGTTCTGCTGATGCCGGAACGAACTCGGTTTCATGGGAAAAGACGAGGGTGATGCCGGAACGCTGTTCCAGAAGTCTGGTGAGAACCGGCTTTGCGCATCGATCCAGTGAGGCATACGGTTCGTCGAGCAGCAGGAGATCACTTTCGCGTGCGAGAATGCAGGCGAGTTCCAGCCGCCGCAGTTCGCCGCGGGATAAGGTGAAGGGATCGCGGTCGGAAGGCACGACGTTCAGAAGTGCAAACGGTTCTTCGGTTCCGGTGACGTTCCATGAGGCGATCTCCCCGGCTACGGTGGTACCGGTTATCTGATACTCAGGGAACTGCATCAGAAGAAGCGGTGTTCCTTTGCATCCTTCATACCGGATATCTCCCGCATCCGGAGAGAGAAGGCCTGCGGCAGCGAGTGCGATCGTGGATTTACCGGTACCGATTCGTCCTGAGATGAGATGAACTCCGCGGGAGAACACCACATCTGCGGCAAGAGTGAACTCATCCCGCCGGAACCTGACTGCATCGAAGATGAGGTTCACGGATTCTCCACCTTGCCGTGTGCAAGTACGATCTTTTGATCCGTGTTCTCCCAAATTCTGTGGGAGTGCGTGCTCCACAGTACATGCGAACAGCCGGAGTCCCGGATTTTCTGGAACAGTTCGTCGGCGGTTTCCGGGTCGAGGTGTGAGTCCGGTTCATCCAGAACGAGCAGTACCGGGTGTGCCGCGAGTGCTGTTGCGACTCCGACGAGCATCTTCTCGCCGCCGGACAGTGTCCGGCATTCCCGGTTCAGCAGATGCGTGATGCCGAACCGGTCTGTTGCCTCGGCGACATCCTCGTCAATTTCGGCAGGTTCGCGGTGAGCGAACCGCAGAGGCGATGCGATCTCATCACGCACCACCGAAAAGATCAGATGCCGGTCGGGGAACTCGGCGACGTACCCTGCTTCACACTCACGGGGCGGTGCATCGTCAATGGTAATCGTTCCGGATTCCGGCAGGTTCATGCCTGCGGCGACGCGGAGCAGGGTGGTCTTTCCTGCTCCATTGTCTCCGGTTACAGCTGTGATTCCCTGTGGTATAGTGAGACGCGGGATATCCAGAATCCCGCATCTGAGATCGGTAATGGATATCATAGGAGTTCTGTTCCGGTTCTGCGCAGCCGGAGAACTATTGCCTCAATGACCACGGATTTGATGATGTCGCCTATCACAAACGGGACAACGCAGGCGATAACTGCGGCGGCGGGTGAAGCTCCGGTTGAGATCATGAACCATCCCGCCGCAAAGGCATATGCTCCGATCCCGAACGCTGCAAGCGCGAGAATGTCAAACCGCATGGATTGTTTCTCAAACAGCAGTCCTGCGACGGCGGACATCACGAAAAACCCGATCAGAAATCCTCCTGTAGGCCCGAGAAGAATGCCGATTCCTGCTGTTCCGTTGTGGAAAATTGGCAGTCCGAGTGTTCCAAGCAGTACATACAGCCCGACCGGAATCACTGCATACCGCTTCATCACGGCTGCGGCAAGCAGCATGAAAAAATTCTGCATCGTAAACGGAATCATCAGAATCGGAATGGAAATCCATCCGCCGACTGCAATGAGGGCAACAAAGATCGCTGATGCGGCGAGTAATCGTGATCGTTTTTCATCCCCGTACATAATTGTAAACTATTTATTTCTCTCTGGTAAACAATAAGGGTGCTGGTTGGAAATGGAACTGATACCAATATTCAAAGAAAAAGTCCTCGGAGGCGGAATGCTGACGCGGGATGAGGCGCTGCTTCTTGCAGAGGAAGATACAAACAGGCTTGCGGCTGCGGCAGATGAGATACGCAAACATTTCTGCGGAGATATATTTGATCTCTGTACCATCATCAACGGAAAAAACGGTGGCTGCACCGAGGACTGTATCTACTGTGCCCAGTCGATGCATCATGCTGCCGCCGCCGCTCCGTCTCCTGTCGCGGACATCAGCCGATATCTCCCGCTGATCGCCGAAAATTATTCTTCGGGGGCAGTCCGATGTGGTATTGTTACTTCAGGGAGAATGCTGACCGGTGAGGAGCTTGCAGGTCTGCTGGAACAGTACCGTCTGCTTCACCAGAGCTGCGGCATCTCCTTATGCGCCTCGCATGGTCTTTTAACAGAGCAGCAGCTTGCGCATCTGAAAGGTGCCGGCGTTGTCCGATATCATGCGAATCTGGAAACATCCCGCAGATATTTTCCGCAGATCTGTACGACCCATACCTACGATGACAAAATTGCGGTGATCAAAGCGGCGCAGTGTGCCGGACTTGAGGTCTGCAGCGGCGGTATCTTCGGCCTCGGCGAAACGATTGAGGATCGCATCGATATGGCTCTTGACCTTCGGGCGCTTGGGATTCGTTCGGTTCCGATCAACATCCTTACTCCCATCCCGGGCACGCCGCTTGAGAATGCCGTCCCCCTCTCCTGTTCCGAGGTGAAGCGGATCGTTGCCCTCTACCGGTTCCTTCTGCCGGATGCATATCTCCGGCTTGCAGGCGGACGGGGGCTGCTGCCGGATCGGGGATGTGAGTTGTTCCTGTCCGGCGCAAATGCCGCAATCTCCGGCGATATGCTGACGACTGCGGGTGTTTCGCTACGGGATGATCAGGAAATGATCCGTGATCTCGGGTTTGTCACAGACGAAAAAAAGTTATTTAGAGGATGAAGCAGTCGCCTGCAATCACGCGTTCGACCTCACCACCGTCACGGTGCACCAGCAGTGCCCCGTGCTCATCAATATCGATTGCCTCGCCGTCGAAGCTCTCCTTCATCGTCCGGATACGGACGCGGCGGTGGAGTGTGTAGGACAGACTGCGCCATTCGCGGAATAAGGGTTCTGTCTCACCCGCCAGTACCATCTGATACCGGCGCTCAAACTCTTTCAGGAACTTTGCGAAGAACTGCGCCCGTTCCACTTCATGGCCGAGTTCGTCGGAGATGGAGGTGACAAGTTTTGAGATGTTCGGCATCGTCCGCTCAACCGAGACGTTCACATCAATGCCGATACCGATCAGGCAGTAGCGGAGAATATCTTCATCCGCTGCAAGTTCAATCGTCATGCCTGCAACTTTTTTGTCGCCGATGAGCACATCGTTCGGCCATTTGATCAGGGCTGACAGTCCGAACTCGTGACGGATTGCCCGGGCAAGGGCAAGAGATCCGGCCATCATGATGCTGAAGGTCTGATCGACGTTGAGCTTTGGCATGACCACAATCGTTGCCCAGATGCCGCCTTCCGGACTCATCCAGACGCGGTTCATTCTGCCGAGACCGCCGGTCTGCTGTTCTGCGATCAGAACCGTTCCCGGCTGAACTTCGTCGCCGACCTCGTGCAGCATCTGGCGGGCGAGTGCATTTGTTGAGGGAACCTGCTCAAAGTGGTGTATCTCCTGACCGATGATCTGCGTCTTGAGGAATCGCTTGACTTCGTACGGAATCAGAAGCCAGGTTCGCTTCTGGAGTGCATAGCCTGTCTTCGGTGATGCATCAATGCAGTATCCGACCTCCCGCAGCAGGTTTACATATTTCCATACGGCGGTACGGGTAATCCCAAGGCGTTCGCTGATAACCTCTCCGGGCACCGGATTGCCGATGCCAGCTTCGTCAAGGATTCGCAGAACATCAAATATTGTCTGTGTCATGACCACTCCGTCCCGGATTTTTTCTCCGGAACATCTATACCTTCAATCTTCGGCATAGAGCATGAAGAAGATTTCGCTCAGAAGAGCTTTGTTCCAAAAGCCTCAGGCTTTTATTTTGCTTGGAGCAATATCTTCTGAAGAAAAAAAGTCAGAACCGGACTTCCGCATCAGCGGCGCCGAACTGTTTCAGAAACGCATCGGACGGATACTCATGCGTACTTGCAAGCAAAAGCGTCCCCTCCCCGACGGGACACTCAACAAACACCGGAAAACCGTTCTCCGCAACCGCTATAGGTTTTCCCGGACACTTCACAAACCAGCCGTCGGTTGCAAATTTTTCCGTGTCATATCCGTCGAAGAGTGATTTCCACGGAGATGATGCGTCAATATCGAGTTTATGCTCGGCAAACCCGAAGTGATACTCCACCTCGATCGGAAGCCAGTCGTAGGGGTTGCCGGTCTTTGCCGGGTCTGCCGCTCCGTACACGAACAGTCTTCCGCCATCCTCAAGATACTCCTCAATGCGACCGGAAACGGCACGAAGTGCCGGAAGCAGCTTTGAATACTGGAGATTCCCAAAACCGGTCGGAATGATAACCCCGGTATAGCGGCCTTTGTAAAACGGTGCTGCCAGCATCAGCGGCGTCACCGCCTCGCAGTAGCCGCACGCATCCTCGACCAGCCGGTGGAACATCATCCTGCTGTCCCAGAAGACTGCGATGTGACCCTGTGATCCCGTCATCCTTTAATCACCCCGAGCGGCCGGAGCCGGGCAACAATCCGTGAAATTCCTGCGTCATGCACCACCTGCACCACCTCGCTGCTCGGCTTGTACACATCGGGCGCTTCCTCTGCAATTGCCGCCGCATTCGGTGCACGGACAATAATGCCGCGTTTTGCAAGATCACTCGCGACCGCCGCACCGGTCAGGCTCCGTTTCGCAGACGATCTGCTCTGCACCCGGCCTGCTCCGTGACAGGTACTGCCGAACGTCCGCTTCATCGCAGTCGTCGTTCCTGCAAGCAGGTACGATGACGTTCCCATGCTGCCCGGGATAATCACCGGCTGTCCTGCATCCCGGAACTCCTGCACAATCTCGGATCGACCCGGGCCGAAGGCACGGGTTGCCCCTTTGCGGTGGACGCAGACGCGGCTGCGGCCTGCCGCCGCATCTGCGGCCTCGTGTTCCTCCCACTTCGCCACATTGTGGGCAACATCATACACGAGCGGCATCTCCTCATAGGCAATGCCGAACTTTTTCACCAGCAGCTCACGAACCAGATGCGTAATGATCTGGCGGTTTGCCCAGGCATAGTTTGCGGAGGCTGCCATCGCACCAAAGTATGCCTCGCCTTCCGGCGAGTGCAGGGGAGCGCAGGCAAGCTGTCGGTCGGGCAGATCGATGTTGTACTTCTTCACCGCCTCTTCCAGCACTTTCAGGTGATCCGTACAGACCTGATGGCCGAGTCCCCGCGACCCGCAGTGGATCATCACACAGATCTGGCCTTCGGCTACACCGAAGGTCTTCGCGGTTGCAGGGTCAGCGATCTCATCAATCGCCTGCACCTCAAGGAAGTGGTTGCCGGAACCGAGCGTCCCGCACTGGGGAATGCCTCGTACCCGGGATTTTTTGCTGACGAACTCAAGCTCCGCCCCGGGCATTGCACCTCTCTCTTCACACCGGCGGACATCTCCCTCCATACCGTATCCCAGCTCCACCGCGTTCGCCGCACCGTCTGTGAGCATATTGGAAAGATCATGCTGGCTGAGCCGCACCGGACTTTTCGAACCGACTCCGGTAGGCACCGTTGCAAACAGATCCTCAATGAGTCCTTTCATATCGGGAATATCTGCCGCTGTCAGCGCTGTCGTGATCATCCGAACCCCGCAGTTGATGTCAAATCCGACGCCGCCCGGAGAAATTACTCCCTCGTCCTCGTCAAACGCGGCAACTCCGCCGATGGGAAACCCGTAACCCCAGTGAATGTCGGGCATGCCAAGCGAACAACGGAGGATGCCGGGCAGTGTTGCAACGTTTGCAAGCTGGGTCAGCGCCCCCTCCTCAAGTCCCTCGGCAAGCCGGTGCGAGAGGAAAAACGTTCCCGGAACCCGCATCCCGGAAACAAAACCCTGGGGGATCTCCCACTCGGTATCTGAAATATTTCGTATCTGATCGTTCATGGTTTAGATATCAAAGATGATGATGAGTTCATAGCCTGCAGCGGTTTTTGTGAACGAGATACCTGAGTAGGAGATGCCTTTCACTCCGATACCTCCTGCATGTTTTGTTCGGTCGAATAAAACACCCGACACGGTCCCGCAGACGGCGTTGCCGTCTGCGGCAAGATCAAAGGAGACCGGCACCAGATACTCAGTCTCGGTGAGAAACAGCAGCTCTGACAGAAAGTCTACGATTTTCTCCTCCGCATCCTTCCCTTCTGCTTCGATGAGGAAGGACACGGTTGCCGCATCTCTCTGATACTCGCCGTACAACGTCTCTGCAAGTGCAAATCCGCTTTCGGCAAACAGTTCCGGAAGTGTCGGTGCGGTAATTCTCATCCGTACATCGGCGGTGTGTTCCAGTTCCTCAAAGGTCATCGTTTTCGGTGTACAGAATCCTTGGAACAAGCCGCATACTGATCTCGGTAATCCAGGGTAGCTGATACTGGGAGACGAAGATCAGATGACTGCCTGCCTTGATGGGAATGTCGCTTGGTTTCGCCGGATTGACTTTGACCGGCATCAGAACCGGACCACTGCACGAGGTACTGATCCGGAAATCCCCGCCGCGTTTGTCCATGTAGGCGATCACGTCTTCAGTGACCGTGACGGGAGAGAGAGGGCGGGGACCGCCCTGTTGTGTATCCATTCCTTATTAGTTGGGGCTTGCCCCTGAAAGTTAAGGGAAGGCTAGATCGCTGTTGCGATCGCCTGCTCAATTACATCAACATACTGTTCTTTGACTTCGTATACCCCAATCGTTCCGTCGGGGCTGCGGTGTGTAGAGAGAATTCCGAGTTTGGAGGCGATTGTGCCGACCATCGATGCGATCGAATGGTAGCTGACGCTGAACTTCTCCGCCAGTTTCTCGTGAATCTGCGCGACCGTCAGTGACTTTGCACGGACAAACAGGCTGAGCAACTCTTTGCGGATTCCTGATTTGTCCCGGGCAAGATACTTTCGAAGCCGGTTCTCTATCTCTTTTCGCAGGTCAGAAGGAGATAGCATATTTCTTAATTTATTTTGAATATATAAATATGTATCGTTAAATCAGGAAATTATCCGGAAAAAGAGCGGATTCATATGTTCTGAAATGCAAAAGGTGTACAAAGATGCTCTACCCGCTGTATGAATATCTGGTCCGGCAAAAACTGGATGCGGGTCTGTTTCCAAGAGAACTCTGCTTCATGATAAGCGAAGCGGATCTTCTTGCAGATCCCGGGCGGGTGGAGACGGTTGCTGGATGGTGTATGGAGTTTTCCGCAATCAAACGGATTATTTTTCACATCGCATCAAAGGATCCGTCAGCGCTTGAGGGAGTGATGCCGTCTTTGCAGTCTCTTGGAAGTGCGGCCTCTGTGCGTCTGAGCATGCCGTCGGGTGAGGTCGCCTTTGGTGCGGGAACCCCCGAAATTCTGATTGTGCTCGGCCGCAGCGGCCGCGAGGAGATCACGGATGCGATTGCTGCGATCGCGAGGGAGGGAGTCGATCCGGAGACAATTACGGAGGAAACTATAGAGGCGCATCTTTTGTATCAGGTGAACCCTGACTTTGTGATCAAGACGGGAGGGAGTCATCTGACGGATTTTCTGATCTGGCAGTCGGTGTACTCGGAGCTGTTTTTTACGGACGTTAATTGGTGCAGGTTCCGGCGGCTGGATCTGCTGCGGTCACTCCGCGACTATCAGTCGCGGGTTCGCCGCTACGGGACGTAACCGATGATCATCTCGGCTTCACGTCGTACGGATATTCCGGCTTGCTTCTCAGAATGGTTCTGCAATCGTGTCAAAGAGGAGTTCTGTTACGTCCGAAATCCCTACTCACAGAAGATTACGCGTGTTTCTCTGACGCGTGAGGATGCGGATGTGATTGTGTTCTGGACAAAAAATGCGAAACCGATGATGGAGAGGCTTTCTGCGGTTGATGCGTCCGGTATCCCGTACTATTTTCAGTACACCGTGACGCCGTACGGATCGGATGTGGAACCCGTCTTTGGGAAGCGCGGATGCATCGAAAATTTTCTTGAGCTGTCGGAAGTTCTGGGAAAAGATCGCATGCTGTGGCGTTACGATCCGATCCTCATCACCGAAAAATATTCGGTGGAGTTTCATGCGGAAGCGTTTGCATTTCTTTGTGAAACATTTTCGGAGGCGACCGACCGGTGCACGATCAGTTTTGTGGATGCGTATCGTGCTTCACCATATCGTCTGTGTACTTTTGATGAGATGGAACGCCTCGCAGAAATTTTTTCTGCGACGGCGAAACGTTTCGGGCTGCCGCTTGTCTCCTGCGCTGAAGAGATCGATCTGCGCAGGTTCGGGATTGGCCATGCGTCGTGCGTGGACAAAGAGGTGTGCGAACATCTCTGCAGACGATCCCTTCCCGTCAAACGGGATCGTAATCAGCGTGCAGCGTGCGGGTGTGCGGAGAGTGTTGATGTCGGGGCGTACGGTACCTGCAAAAACGGCTGCCGGTACTGTTACGCCTGTGGCGGCCGGGCTGCCGAGGCGCACGATCCCGCATCCCCGCTGATTGCCGGATGGCCGAAGGATGATGATTCGGTACGGGTACGTACCTTTGGCCAGACAACGCTCTCATATGAGGAGAGACAAAACTGCGTCCGGCAGACTGAGTCCTGCAAGCGCGAGGAGGTAGCCGAGGGTGATCGGGATCATGAAGGGAACGCCGTAGGTGATCCAGACACTGCCGCATCGTCGGTATAGGTCCAGTTCTTTGGCAAACTTTTCGGGGGATTCGCGGAGGTTTCGGATCGAGAGGGCAGAGTTTTTCTTCAGCGCACGAATGGAGCTTGCGGCAGGAAGGAAGCTGCGCGAGATTGGATCGCCGTCAGTAATCTCCTCTGCGACAAAACCGAAGTGCCGGATAAGGGAGTCGCCCGGAACCAGCATGCCGGAACATCTGAGCCAGAACGGTGCTTTTTCTTTGTGGACGGTGTTTCGGATCAGAAGCGCCGCAGGAACAGTCAGGGCGATGACGCCTGCATTGACGAGGGTTGAGAGGGCAAGCGACGGGAAGATCCATGCGGCGAACGGGGTGATCGGAACGGTTGCGGCAAGAAGTATCATGGCTTTTGCATCCACCCAGCCGAACATCCCTGCCTTTGCAAACCCCCACATCATGATGCAGACGACTGCGGAGATTGCAAGAATACTGACTGCGACTGCGCTCGGTTCCTGAAACTGCCGGTACCAGAAGTACAGGACTGCAGCGCCGCCGATAACTGCGGCGGGATACCAGGTGACGGTTAAGACGGTACGGGTTTTGATGTCCTGCCAGGATGCGTAGAGAAATGTTATGAGAACCGCGGCTGCGGAGACTGCGAGCGGCAGGAGATCATGCATGGTATGATAGTGGGACGGCAAAGGTGATGAAATTTTAGCGGGCGGGGACTCTGATGGACCGGTAAAAAAAGAGGATATTATTTGAAGATCTCTGCTGCTTCTGTTTTGCCGTAAACATAGGACGGCATGCCGGCGAGCATAAACGCGACACGAAGTGCTTCCTCAACCTCTTCCATGGTGGCACCGAGTTTTTTTGCTCCCTGCATCTGTGCATGCAGAGCATGGTCGTCGCGCATTGCGGCAGCAATTGCGATTGCCATCAGTTTCTTCTGTTTGCGGGAAAGTACCCCGTCTGACCAGATGTAGTTGTCAAGCTTGAGGATTGCCTCGTGCATGGCAGGGTCCGACTCGGCGAGTCCGCGGAAAAAGATTGGAACATGACCGATGTTTTTCTCAAGTTCTTTCATGCCGCCGGCTTCATGGTGGCAGCCGCAGGTGTGAGTCTTTTCTGTCATGGATAAAATCACTGATCCAATATATCAGCCGGTTTTGCTATTAGTCTTTTAGGTGATGACAACAGGATGCGGAATTCAAAAAAATTGGAGCAGAATGATCCTGTTCCAACACTTACAACGTCCCTGAAATATAGTTCTGTTTTTCCGGCGGGTGAGATACAATTCTTTTGGAATCAGTGTTGCTTCATTTTGCCGTGGCAGGAGATAACGCTCACCTTCTGTATGGTTATCAGTCCTCCGTCGACGATCTTTTCCAGATCAGGAAGAATCTCTTGGATCCTCTTTTCCTCCTCAACCACTTCAACAACCACTGGAAGATCTGTTGAGAGACGAAGGATGGATGTTGTTGAGATGCGGCTTGTTTCACCAAATCCGGTTATTCCTCGGAGAACTGTTGCCCCAAAAATCCTCTCTTGCGGAATTCTTCCCCAAGATAACGGTAAAGCGGTTTGTTTTCATATCGATCGGATTCTCCGATATAGATGCGGAGAAGAAGTGTCTGTTTGCTTGTTTTTTGTGTCATAGGCATCCTGCAAGATATCCTGCGCTGATTTTTCCGATGATTACAGCGGGGATGGTAAGGAAGATCGTAAGGATGATATTTGCGGTGAAGAGGATATACTGTCCTTCTTCAACCATGCGGAACGATTCATAACTGAACGTTGACATGGTCGTGAATGCACCAATAACGCCGATAGTCAGAAAGATTCTGGTTTGATCCGAAAAAAATCCCGAATACTCTGACAAGTACATAATCAGTGCAAGAAAGAAACTTCCGAGTGTGTTCACTCCGAGAGTTCCGACGGGAAATGTGGTGGTAGTTCCCTGAATCCACCCGCCGACTCCGTAACGAAGTACAGCACCGATAAATCCGCCGATTCCGATGATTAGCCATGTGTACATAATGTTTCTCCACGCTCTCCGTGTTGCCTCAGAGCGTTTTGTGATGAAGTACGAACGGGTTCCGCGGTAACGGGATCCTGTTCGGAAAATAGATGTCATCAGCCTGCGAAAGGCGGTTATGCGGCAGACCTCATTGCCGGTTATATATTCTCTTCTTATCTATTTATGAAAATGGTTCCCTGTGAATTGAGGTTCATCACCTCATTTTTATATTTGATTGACACATAAACCACGTAATGAAAAAGAAAGTGCTGGCGTTGTTCGGGAGCAATATCCTTGGGGGAAACACCGACAGACTCCTGACACAGGCTGTCAAAGGAGTTGAGGATGCCGGTTGTACGGTTGATCGGATCAATGTGGCTCACCTGCATGCCGGACCCTGCAACCAGACGTACTCCTGTATGATTGAAACGACCTGTGCAATCGAAGATGATATGCAGAATGCCTACCGCAAGATCAAACAGGCTGACGGCATCATCATCGCAACCCCAGTGATGACTTACGGCATTCCCGGCGCATTGAAGTCGTTTATGGATCGCTGTCAGCCGTTCTACATGGCGAAGTACTATCGCAAACAGCCGTTCATTACGCCGGAACATGCGAAGATCCGACGGACATTGTTTCTGTGCATCGGGGGAATGAACGCACCCGATGTGTTTACCGGACCGATTCTGACCGCGAAGGCGTTCTGTGCGATTGTGGACGCAAAGTACGCGGACGAACTGCTGCAAAACGATATGGATACCATCATCAATCTTGAGAATAAACCGGAAATTCTTGCTGCGGCATACGAAAAAGGAAAAGCACTTGGTGAGCGGATTGTAAAAATGCGGGACGGGGAGTGATTCCCCTTATATTTCCATCCTGGGGGGACTTGTACGGATCGTAACGTTCACTGTTTTTTCTGCGGTTGATGAGAGCCAACTCTTCCCACCAAGAACGGGTTCGTGCTCTACATATTATCTGTGGTCAACGTCTCGCGCATCCGGCAGTCATACACACGAAGCGCATGCAGCATGTCCACATACCGGAACTCCGGCCACGTCGGAGTACAAAAGCAGACCGCCGCCTCATTACCGTTTGCCATCCAGGGTAAAAAGTTTGAAGTCCGCCGGTCGTTCGCCGTCCGGATGATCAGATCCACCGGCGGCATTGAGATACCCTGATACATATTCTCCGTCACCAGCTCAGGGGTGATCTCGTCAGCGGAGATTGAACCTGACCGGACTGCTGCGACAATTTTTTTCGCGGTTGCAACGATCTCGTTGCGGCCTCCGTAGGCGAGGGCAATGTGTACAAAATAGTGTGAATAGTTTTTTGTTGCCGTCTCGGCATCCTGAATCGTTTTCTTCAGCTCCTCATCCAGAAGCGATCGATCGCCGATCACCGAGACATTGATCTCGTGCCGGGACACCCGTTCCTCGGTCAGGAGAGCTGAGAACTTTTCCATAAACAGCTGGTGAAGCTCCTCCTTCTCCTTCTCGGGACGGTGGAAGTTCTCGGTCGAAAACGCAAAAAACGTCACATGGCGAATGCCAAGTTCTCCCATCCAGTCAAGCACCCGTTCCGTTGTGTCGGCTCCGAATCTGTGTCCGTATCCCGTATCCTTCCCATGGGCTTTGGCATACCGCCGGTTTCCGTCCTGAATAATTGCCACATGGTTCGGGATGTGGGTGAGACTTTGTCTGAGTCTCTTCGCATACACATTCTCTGCAGCCGACCGGATGCTCACTGCGGGATCACCTCAACGATCATGCCATCGTTTGGATACCGCTCGATGATCTTTCGTTCTCCGCCGAACTTGCGGGGAACTTTGCGCATCTGCTGCCAGTCGAACTCGATCGTTCCGTCCGGCATCTCCTCATAGTAGCTGCCGGCCTTCAGACAGGAAAGGATCATCTCCAGATCATTGCCCGGGTCCATCGATCCGTACATCACCGTTCCGTCATCGGTGATCATGTCAAACGGTCTGGCAGAATTTCTCGCAATACGCTTCAGCCGTTCGCGGAGCTGCACCGAGTCCTTGAAGGTCGAGGTGCAGTAATGCACCTTCGGGTGACCGTTGATCTCGCAGGCCCATTTCGTCGATCCTTTGATCGCATTGCAGAGCGGATTCTCCGGCTCAAGTTTTCGCTCCCGCATTGCATCCGCACAGGAGTCTCCCCACTCCAGCTGGTTGATGTTGAAGAAGTCGAGTCTGTCAAGCAGCGGAAAGAAGTGCCGCAGGCCCGGAAGCGACGGCACTTCAATACCCACATCAAATCCCATCCTTTTTGCGTTCGCGATCGATTCGGGAAACTTCGAGTCCATGATAGTGCTCCATTCCTCGTGCGGGGGGTGCATCCGAATCTCGTCAACGCACGGAGCAAGCGCTGCCAGTTCCTCTTCGGTCGGGGCATGTCCGGTGTAGAGATGAATGTGGTGTTCGGGGCCGAAGTGGTTCTTCAGGTACGTGCAGAACTCAACCACCCGGTCGAGTTCGAGCAGCGGCTCGCCGCCGGTAACACCCGTTCCGAGAGCGTCCATGACCTCCGCTTCGGGGATTGCCTCTTCGGGTGTTGTGATCTTCTCGTCATTGGCGAAGATCACATCCACATTTTTCCGCTCTTCGGACAGCGGACAGTACCAGCAGTCGCGGTCGCACCGTCCGGTGATGAAGAGGACGAGCTTTGCTCCCTGATAACAGATCCTGCATCCGTCGCTGAGATTTTTCGGGAGTTTATCCTTTGCCTTCGCCATGTTCATGCAGTCATTTCGTTCAGCCGTGCGAGCGTTGCCTCACGACCGATGGCTTCCAGGAACCAGCCGAGACGCGGGCCGCGGTCGGCTCCGAGGAAGGCACGGTACACTGCTGTGAACAGCTCCTTTCCGGTGATGCCTGCGCCGGCTGCGGCGTCATAGACGGCATTGTGCAGGACATCCGCCTTCCACTCGCCTGCGGCGACTGCGGCGGCGTAGGCGGCAACCGCCGCCTTGACGTTTGCAGGCTCTGCTGCAGCTACTTCCGGCAGACTTGGCTGGATTGCAAACTTCACGTCATCCGGGGCATAGCGGTCGAGCCACATCTTTGCCCGGTTTGCCTGATCCGTTACGGCATCCTTGTCCACGATCTCGTAACCGCTGCGTTTGAGGATGTCAAAGATGCCGTCATCGGTCTGGGCGATTTGTACGACCGTGACCATGTGGCGGAACGGAATCGTGGTCTGCGGAGACGCGATGACCGAAAGTTCGTACTCGCGAGACTCGCCGGACATTGCGGCACGATCGTACTCGTCGATCAATCGGAGCAGGCCCATACCCGGATCAAACGCAATGGTCTTGTCCGGTTTTGTCTTGGCGATCAGATAGCGGAGCACTTCGGGCGGGACAATGTCGAGCATGTCGCGAATGGTTAAGACAACGCCTTTGGAGGAGTGCATCTCGCCGCGACCCTTGAGACTGATCCATTCGTACGTTACCGGTATCGGTGCTTCATAGCCGTAGATATCTTTGGTGATGTACCTGCCGGTATCGTAGGATCCTCCGGGTGAGGCATGATCTTTGCCGAACGGTTCAATGGTGACGCCGTACGCAGACCACCGCATCGGCCAGTCCACACGCCAGACGAGTTTTCCTTCACCCTTGGCGTAGTCGGAGACTCCCTCGTGTCCGCAGGAGCACCGGTAGGTTACAGTGTGTTTCTCGGGATCATGGGAGAGGATTGCTGCCCGCGAGATGATACCGCATTCTCCGCAGATCGGGTAGTACGGTGTCCATCCCTCTTCGAGTTTGCGCCCGGAGACTCTTTCAAGAATCTCTTTGATCTCTTCCGCATGTTCCAGGGCTGCCTTGATCTGTTCGGTGAACATGCCGGAGCGGTAGGCTTCACTTGTCCGGATAATGCGGGGATGAATGTCAAGCTCCCCAATTGCGGAGAGGAAGGTATCCAGAAAGTGTTCGGCGTAACTTTTGTGCTTACCGCAGGGACAGGGGATGTCTGAAACCGGCCAGCCGATATATTTCTGGTATGATTCGGGGAGGAACGGATAGACTTTGCGGAGGGGATCGAAGTCGTCTGCGACATAGACGAGTTCTGCGTCAACACCGCGGCTCTTCAGTGCCTTATAGATCATGTCGCCGGTCATGACTTCACGCATGTTTCCAAGGTGAATCGGTCCGGACGGGGTGATTCCTGTGGCGATGAGCTGGTGTCTGTCGGCCGGAACGCGTGAGGCTTTGGCGTCGGCCCAGTGAATTTTTTCGTTCACGCTTTTGTACTCCTCTAGATGTATAATTACTATGGTGTGTTTTCAATTGAGATATATCTCTTGCTTGTCCGCCTCCGAACACCGGTATCTTTACGCGAAACTCGCAGAATACTCATCACTACTCTGCGCTGTATGTTCTCTTATTCAGCAGGAGCGAAAAACTGATCCGGTATCACAAAGGACCTGCGGTAAAAGAAAAAACTTCTCAGACTCGAAGATGTTCTTCAGTAAAAAAAGAATTATTCCAAAATAGTGTACAGCGTATCGCGGCGGGCAAGTTTTCTGCCCATGTCATCGCAGAGGTACTGCATATCTTTTGGATTGAAGAAGTCTGCGTCCTCTCCGGCACCTGCGGTCCGCGACAGCGAGTCCACAAACATTGTTCCGCCGACATCATTTCCTCCGGACAGCAGACCAAGCTGCGTCATTTTCTGGCCGATCTTCGACCACGGCACCTGAATGTTTTTCATATTGTCCAGAAACAGACGGGACACCGCCGTCAGAAGAATATCCTCGCGGCCTGTTGATCCGTAGGTAACCTTCCCGTCCTTTTCGAGCGGTGTATTGTGATGCAGAAACGCGAGCGGCACAAGTTCCGTGAACACCTGCGTCTCATCCTGTACGTTGCGAAGGATCGACAGATGGTGGGCACGCTCCTCGGGCGTTTCTACTGACCCGTACATAATCGTCGAGGTCGCTTTGAACCCAACCTCGTGCGCCTCGCGGATGATCCGCAGCCACTCCTCGGTTGGGATCTTCTTCTCGCAGATAACTTTCCGGACAGAGTCCACCAAAATTTCCGCAGCAGTTCCCTGTACTGATCCAAGCCCTGCCTCCTTTAACCGGATCAATGTCTCCTTCGTTGTAAGACCGCTTCTGTGTGCCGCAAATGCAATCTCATCCGGACTGCACCCGTGCACATGAACGCCGGGAATTTCCTCGCAAAGTGTCTGGATCATCTTCTCATAGTTTTCAATCGTGAATCCGGGATGAACGCCCGCCAGATAACAGACCTCGGTGACCTCTTTCTTTGACGCATCGCGTGCATGTTCGCGGAACTCCTCGTCCGTAAAGCAGAACGCATCCGGATCGGTCGGCTTTCGTCCGAATGCACATAGACCGCAGCGGTTCTTGCAGATGTTGGTCATGTGCAGATTCATGTTCCGGACATAAGTGACGGTGTCTCCCACGACCTCTTCGCGGCGTTCATCGGCTGCCGCCGCAACTTTCCAGATAGCACGGCCGGTCAGCCGGAACAGGGCTGCTGCCTCCGTCTCGCTCATGCGTGATCCGGCCGCCGCATCATCAAGGATTCTGCACAGATCTGCGTGATTCAGTCTCGGGGTAGTCATTTTCGTCCACCTTTTTTCTGAGGCTTCTTGGTTGCTTCTCTATCTTTTTCTTTCTTGCGGCTGTAGAGTTCCCAGACAATCAGAAGAACGACGACAACTACGGCAACCTCCCAGATGTGGAGCGGCAGGTAGCCGACCAGAGGAATTGCGAACAGCGCTTTTCCGACGATCCACTCCTCTTTTACCGGCTGCATCACGCCGATGTGGGAAAAGGTACTGCCCTGATCAATTGTCGGATTGTGATCACCTTTGGTAATGTATCCGGCGTGAGTCAGGTTCACCGTAAGAGCTGTTGACTCATTGATCTCCATGAGTGCACGGTGAATGATTGGTGTCACCTTTGCATTGCCGTTCGGCTGGTAGATGATCACATCCCCGTAGCCGTTGAAGGATTTCACTCCGGCCGCTTCCGCCTCTGCTGAGGTCATGAGAGGACCGAACCGATTCTCCTCCACCACAAAGATCAGATCACCGACGTTCATATTCGGCACCATGCTTCCCGACTCGACCGCAACGATCGCCGGCCAGGTCCCCGACACGCCGAACAGCACGCCGCCGATCATCGCAACAATGATGATGACCGAGAGAATATCACGGATAAGACTGATCTTCGGATCATTCGATTTCAGTTTGCTGAGAAGGGAGGACTTTTGCACATCGTCCGGGTCTGCGTTACTTCCTGCTTTATTGGTCACCTTTGACATACTGCTGTATCTAACTAAGTCATCACCGTTATAGAAGTTTCCCGTCGCACCCCATTGTCTCCCGCGGTGTATCAATTCCTTCCGAGTAAGGCTTTATGTCCAGAACCGGTGTGTTGTCCAGCGCCTCAAGTCCTCTCACACGGAGTGTGCCGCCTGTTATCTCCACCAGCTTTACCAGCGTCAGGGATATCGGGTTCGGTCGTGCGGGAGATCGTGTGGAAAACACACCGCGAAGAGGTCCGTCCTCTGTTCCCTGTCTGCGGGTTTTCAGAACACTCCGGTCGGATCGATCGAACCAACAGAGGACGAAGAGATCATCCCCGGTTTTCAATCCGTCCAGCCCTTCCTGATACTCCGGGGATATCTCAATACTACTGATTTCATCGGTGCGGCGTCCCTGACAGGGAGCATCTCCTCGTTCTTTGAACGGAGAGCGGACGATCCCGATTGCGCGGCAGTTCATGGGGTCTTCGGTCATATGGATCTTCTTTCGATTGTGAAAGAGATCAATCTTGCTGCCTCTTCCATGCTAACTGAACCATTATAGCTCTCTGTAACCAACCGGATAACCACAACAATGGCAGAACTCACGATCAAAAAACGCCACGCGATAAAAAAGAGTCAGCTTTCCTCTCTCATGAAAAAGCTGGGTGAGAGTATCGGCGGGGATGCCGCTCTCTACGATGCCCCGATGATTGAAATTGCCGAGACCGCCTCCAAGTTCAACATCTACATCATCGACAAAAAACCGCTCATCATGGAACGGGACACCTGGGCGTTCCCGACACTCCGGGGCGCGGTCCTCCGTCCCTTCTCCGGCCGCCGGATCGTTGTCGATATGGGAGCGGTTCCTTACATGATTAACGGCGCAGATGTTATGCGGCCCGGAATTGTTTCCGTAACCGATGATGTGGTTGCGGGAAGTCCTGCTCTTGTTGTGGATGAAAGTCATGGCAAGCCGCTTGCCGTCGTTATTCCTCTGTATGATGCTGCGGGAATTATTGCGCTGGAGAAGGGAAAAGCCGCAAAGAATATGCACTACATCGGCGACGAACTCTGGAATCTTGAACTCTGAGCCGGGATCATACCAAAGCATTAAATAAACAACAAATAAACTATTTTTCATATGGGATTTCTCGACGGAGTTTTCGGATCAAAGAAGGACACCCTTACTGAAGATGAATACATGAAGCTTGATCTCGCCTCCTATGAAGGCGTTGCAGGCGCCGAGGAACCGGCGGTCATGTACGTAAAAGTTGCAAGCATTGCCGACATCAAGGACTGTCCGCGTGTCAAGGACGAGGTCTATAATAACAATATTGTCATCGTCGATATCACCAAGCTCAAGCTTGACAAGATCATGTTTGACCGTGTGATGGGTGATCTGCGGGCCGTCTCCAAGGATGTGAACGGCGACATCATTGGTCTTGGCGACCAGCGATACGTCATCATCACCCCGACGGGTGTCCGCATCTCCCGCGAGAAGATTGGGGGCATGTAACCTTAATGCGTCAGGTTGTTCCGGGGCCCTGCCCTGACTGCGGCAAAGAGATCGATTATATTTACAATACGGAAAATATTCCCTATTTCTCCGATATTCTTCTGCTGAGCGGTATGTGTCCTGACTGCGGATTCCGCCTTACGGATACGATGGTCTTAAACGATCACGAGCCGTGCCGCTGGGAAATGAAAGTGGAGACACCCGAGGATCTGGATGCCCGTGTGATTCGCAGCACGCAGGGCGAGGTTGATATTCCTGAGTTTGGGGTAAATATTCACCCGGGGCCTGCATGCAGCGGGTTTGTATCCAACATCGAAGGTGTGCTGATGCGTGCCGAGGATGCGATCCGCCGTGCTCTTCCTTCTTGTGAGGGGGACGAGATTGCCACCGCAAACGAACTGCTGGAGAAAATTGAGGAGGCACGTGCTTCGGAACTTCCCTTTACGGTGATCATTTCGGATCCGTCGGGAAACTCCGGAATTGTCTCGCCGAAAGCGGTGAAAACAAAACTTGATGTGGAGCCGCAGCCGGATGGATGTACGATTCATCCTCTGGCATAAACTGTTTTTGAATTTATGGACTCTGTAGCAAAACGGCATGTACTGACGGATGCCGAGGAGACACGGCTGCAAAAATTTCTTGCAAACCGCACGTCTGACCCAAGGCTTGACTCCCTGACTCTTTCCTATATCGAAAAAATTTCAGGAAAGGAGTGGAAGGACGAGAGCGTCCTTGAAAAGATCCGGTTTGCAATCACGGCACAGAAGGATTCCTACTGGAAGGAAGGCGAGCGCCGCGTTGTGCAGTACAAGGGCGGCTATAGTGTGCTCGGCTATATGGCGTACCAGATGCCCGGATATGTTGCGGAGTTTTCGGAGTTTTTTATCCGGCTTCTCCGTGAGGGACTGATCCGGGATCATATCCGCATTCTGGATGTGGGTGCGGGACCCGGAACGGTTGCGGTTGCGGTCGCCCGTGTGCTGGAACTGTGCGACGGGGTCACGGCAGAAATTATTTCGCTGGAACGTTCGGAAGTGTTTCGCGAAGCGTACCAGACGATCGTGCCGGAGTTTGTAAAAGCCGCAGGCGATCGCGTCGCCGCGCCGCGACCGTTCGCCGCTGATATCACGGAGGCGATGCCGGACGGAGAGTTCGATATGATCGTCTGCTCGAATGTGATAAATGAGTTGGCGGTTTATGGTGATGCGAAAGCCTATTTGATGATGCGACTTTCGGAGCATCTTGTACCGGACGGAAACCTGATTCTGCTTGAGCCTGCGGATCTTTCAAACGCGACAATGCTGCGGGATCTTTCCCGCGATCTGAAGCGCCGCGGTCTTACGCTGTATGCACCGTGCAATGATATCCGGGGCGTACACTGTACTGTTTCTCCCTGCTGGACGTTTGCGA
>JAISHD010000071.1 GCA_031262705.1 Methanocalculaceae archaeon
ACAGCCCAGACGAGATCGGAAAAATTCTCTTATAAAAAAAGATTTAGTCATCATGCGGCACATCGCCGCGGGAGATGACCTGAGCAAACATCTGGCCCAGACAGGTCAGATGAATGGCAATGTTTCTACCGTACTTGGTTTTCACAATAAAACCGCCGGTCTCAAGCTTTGAGAGATGGTGAGACAGTCTGCTTCTCTCGCTACGGAACCGTTTCGAGTTTTTGTCTATCTCCGGGAACATCAGATAGATCAGTGAATCAAGTGACTCCACACCGTCACCGATACGTGAGATCAGCAGCTGCTGTTCCGCACCCGGATATCCAATCGGCAGTACCGGGATCTCGACAATCTCCGTTGCACCAATGATGGCACCTTCATCATTGTAGTGGGGGAGAGCCGAAACAACCCGTGCTCTGCTCATACTGGCTGCAATATAGGCACTCATAGAGAGCGGCTGAAGGGCCCCTGCTACATTCAGAAGAACCTCATTGCCAAGCGTGCGCTCCGCATTGATGATGGAAAGAATCTGATTTGCAGCATCCATAACAGATGATTTGTTCACTTCAACGACCGTTACCGGCCAGAAGATACCAAGGTCCCGGGCCAGAGACTTGGTGGTCTTCTGGACCAGTGCCTCGCCTGAGAACTTCGGATCATTTCCCGTTACCAGAACGATACGGGAAAAGCCCACTTCCCGAAGGAGTGAGATCGAACCCATCAGGAAATCCCGTTCGGGTCCGACAAAAACTACGTGTGTTGTTGGCATGTTTTTGTTCCAGTTCATATTTGCATTGAATATTATATTATGTTGTTGGAAGTACAACTCGATGTACAACGCATCTGAATTTATTTTTCGGAAAAAAAGTTTGAGTTAAGCGGTCTGAATCTTTGCAACCTCTTCCAGACCAAGCTCGACAATGGAGATCTTCTGCATCTCACCTTTCTGGATTTTGCCGGTGACGGTCATCGGGAACGAATCCACGAACTTATAGTACCGAGGTACCTTATGGCGAGCGATCTTGCCGCTGCAGAACTCCTTGATCTCATCCTCTGTAAGCGTCTGTCCCTGTTCAACCTTGACCCACGCCATCAGCTCCTCGCCGTACTTGACGTCAGGAACACCGATAACATACACATCCGAGATCTTCGGATGCAGGTGCAGGAACTCCTCAATTTCACGCGGATAGAGATTTTCTCCACCGCGAATGACCATTTCCTTTAACCGGCCAACCATCTTGATGTACCCTTCGGTGTCCATGGTACCGAGATCGCCTGAGTGCAGCCAGCCGTTACGATCAATAACCTGAGCCGTTGCGGACGGGTTGTTGTAGTAACACTTCATCTTCATATAGCCGCGAGCACAGATCTCCCCGGTCTCACCGATGGGAACAACACGACCGGTCTTCGGGTCCATGATAACAAGTTCGGTGTGCGGGAACACACGACCGACAGTGGTGACACGCCGTTCAAGACTATCATCAGTGGTGGACATCGTGATGCCCGGTGCAGTCTCGGTCAGACCATAGACAATGACAATCTCCTTCATATTCATCTTTTCGCTGACTTCCCGCATCCGTTCAATCGGACAGGGAGAACCGGCCATAATGCCGGTACGGAGACTGGAGAAATCATAGCGGGAGAAGTTCGGGTGCTCAAGTTCTGCGATGAACATGGTCGGAACACCGTGCACCGCCGTGCACCGCTCATCCTGAATGGCTTTCATGACCGACTCCGGATCGAAGAAAGGCGCAGGAATCACCATGGTGGTTCCGTGTGTCACGCATGCCATGTTGGAGAGCACCATACCGAAGCAGTGGTAAAACGGAACCGGAATGCAGAGTTTGTCCTTTTCGGTGAACTTCATACCGTCACCGATGATCATGCCGTTGTTTAACACGGAATGGTGTGAGAGCACCACTCCTTTTGGATAACCGGTAGTACCGCTCGTGTACTGGATGTTTAAGGGATCGTCAAATTCAATGGACTCCTCACGCTCAGCAAGTTCCTGATCCGAAATCTGACGACCTGCATCGATGAGTTCACTCCAGCGGTACATGCCGTTGTAGGGAATTTCTCCCATGAAGATGATGTTTCGCAGATACGGAAACTTCTCGGATCTCAGGCGCCCGGGTTTTGCTTCAAACGCTTCTGGGCAGGCTTCATAGAACATGCCGACATAGTCGGAGGTCTTGAACCTGCCCTGCAGAATCAGCGTATCAACCTCAGACTGCTTTAAGGCATACTCCAGTTCAAATGTCCGGTATGCCGGGTTGATGTTAACCATGACAGCGCCGATCTTTGCGGTGGCAAACTGCACGAACACCCACTCGGCATAGTTCATTGCCCAGATGGCTACCCGCGTACCCCGCTCAACACCCAGCATCATGAGACCTTTCGCTACGGCATTGGTGGCATCTAGAAACTCCGTCCAGGTGTAACGGAGGTTCTGTTCAACGGAGACGAGGGCGTCATTGTCCGGGTACTTCGCTGCAATGCTGTTGAATACTTGTCCGACGGTTTTTCCAAGAAGCGGCTTCATGGATACACCGCATGCGTAGCTTTCGGCCATACTTCCTAAATGTAGGGGATTGGAATATAAAAAACGTGGGCGACAAGGACTTTGCTTCAAACTGACCGGATTCAAATTTAGTTGATCGAGATGTTTTGAGAACGGAAATTCAATCCGTTTCCATATTCCAAAAAAAAACCAAGATAAAATACAAAAAAAAGAGTGCAAAAAAATTAGTTTTTCTGGATTGTAATCATGACATCGTCAACCATGATCACATCAACCGCAACACCTGAGACAGAGTACACAAACGACGTCGTCCATGCTCCTTCAGGAACTGCAGTCTCCTCGCCGTCCACGAGAATCGTTTCCGGCGGAGTGACCTTCTCTGTATCGGACAGAGTGTTTACCGCCGCCATGAAGGCGCCTGCCTTGCCGCGGAGCGTTTTGCCGACGACGCCCTTGTTGAACACAACGTCTCCAACCTTCTTCTCAAGGGCAGGTTCTTCCGCCTTCCAGACAACCGTACCGTTGACGGTTCGTCCGAGATCTCCTGCATCATCCACATTGTGCGACGGTGTGTAGATGGTGATCTCGCCAAGCGGTGCGTTTAACGCAAGACCTGCATCGTGTTTGTACTTGCGGAGCACACCGACAATCCTGACCACAAGCTCACCGTCGCGCACTGCATCAGCGTCGGTGTAGGAGAAGTCAACCCACGGGTGGTCAATGATTCTCCTGCCGCCGGAAAGGTGGTGGTAACACTCCTGTGCAAAGAACGGAATGTAGGGAGAGAGCATCGTACAGAGCGCGTCCATTGTGGTGCGGAGTGTATAGGCTGCACCGGCACGATCAGGTTCGGTACTGTAGAGTCTGCCTTTCACCAGTTCAAGATACTCATCGGCAAGAACGTTCCAGGCAAAGTCGCGGATGAGTTTGAGACCTTTATCAAAGAGATAGTTCTCCATCGCATCCGTCACCTCCGCAATCGTGTGCGACAAATGTGCGAGCATCCAGCGATCGATAAGCGTGGACGGGGCATTCGTCTCCGGTACCGGGCTTTCCTTAGTGATCTGCATTAAGGAGAAACGGACGATGTTCCACATCTTGGTCTGGAACCGGGACGCGGCAACGACATCGTTCCAGTTGAACTGAATGTCCTGACCGGTGGATGAACCTGCGGCTGCCCACTGACGGAGCGCGTCAACACCATAGGGCCCCATGACGTCCTCCGGGCCGATCACGTTGCCGCGCGACTTGGACATCTTGAATCCGTCCTCGCCGAGCACCATGCCGTTAATGAGGATGCCGTCCCAGGGCTTTTCACCGAGCAGCGCCATGCTGCGGAGAATGGTGTAGAAGGCCCATGTCCGGATGATGTCGTGTCCCTGCGGACGAATCTGTGACGGGAAGAAGGGAGGCATACCGGATCCGTCCCAGCCGGTGACGTGCAGGTCGGTGATGGAGGAGTCCATCCATGTGTCAAGCACATCCGTTTCGCCGGTGAACGAGGTCCCGCCGCATTTCGGGCAGGCATGCTTCGGCTTGTCAACGGTCGGATCGATCGGAAGATCGGTTTCGTCCGGCAGAATCATCTCGCCGCATTTGTCGCAGAACCAGACCGGAATCGGAGTGGCAAACAGCCGCTGGCGGGAGATACACCAGTCCCACTCCATCTGCTCAGCCCAGTTTTCCAGGCGCTGGAGCATATGTTCGGGATACCATTTGATCTCGCGGGCGGCTTTGACGATCTCATCACTCCTGACCCGGACAAACCACTGACGTTCTGAAAGAATTTCAATCGGTGTCTTACATCTCCAGCAGCCACCGACACGCTGATCGATCTGTTTCTGGCTTTTGAGGATGCCAAGCTCCTTCATGTCGGCAAGGATTGCAGCGCGGCAGTCCTGGGAAGTCATGCCTTCGTATTTGCCGCAGATAGCGGTCATGGTGCCTTTGGTGGACAGTGCTTTTCTGAGCGGCAAGTGATGTTTCTTCCACCAGAACACATCAGTCTTGTCACCGAACGTACAGATCATCACCGCACCCGAGCCGAAGCTCATATCAACGGCGTCATCGGCGATGATGGTGACTTCGTGGCCGAAGATGGGTACGTGAAGCGTCCTGCCGACGATTTCTTTGTAGCGGTCGTCGTCCGGGTGAACGGCAACGGCAACGCAGGCGGCGAGAAGTTCCGGGCGCGTGGTTGCAATCTCTAAGCCGTCGAAGTCGAAGAAGTTGAGGAGCGTGGTTCCTTCGTAGTAAGATACTTCGGCGAAAGCGATTGCGGTCTCGCAGCGGGTGCAGTAGTTGACCGGATGTTCGTCCTGATAGATGTAGCCGTCTTTGAGCATCCGCAGGAAGGAGAGCTGTGTTTTTGCGTAGTAGTACGGCTCCATGGTGATGTACTCGTTGCTCCAGTCAACGGAGAAACCCATGGTGCGCAGAGACTGCCGCATCTTTTCGATGTTTTCGACGGTGAGCTCGCGGCACATGCGGCGGAACTCTTCACGGGATACGTCGTTTTTGGTGATATTGTGGGTTTCTTCGACTTTGACTTCGGTCGGCAGTCCGTGACAGTCCCAGCCTTGGGGGAACATGACATTAAAACCAGTCATGCGCTTGTACCGGGCAATGATATCCATGTAAACCCAGTTTAAGGCATGGCCTATGTGGAGTTTGCCGGTCGGGTACGGCGGAGGGGTGTCTATGATGTATTGAGGTTTTTTGGAATGGGTATCGAAGTAGAAATCGGTATCATTCCACTCGGCAAGCCACCGCGTTTCGACGGCGGCAAAGTCGTATGTTTTGGGAAGCTCCTCTGGGAGTGACATCTGCAGTAGTTTTTGTTTTTCTTTGCATTTGATTGTTATTGAGAGAAAAAAGAGCAGGGGGCAAATGTAGGGAATGGGGCCAGGAAGATGAACCGGGAGAGAGGTATGTGCAAGTAACCAGTATAATGCCGGAATACGGAAGCGGTAAAACACGACCACGGGAGTGTCGGGCAAATGCGGCCCAGCCGCTGCCCGTCTGCCACCGGGGTAGGGGAGTTTGGGCAATATCAGCCATCAAAACCATTCAGTACACTACTCAGACCAATTTACGTACAGTATAGCATCTAATTTAAAAACAAGACAGCGTAAATTTACCAATGAGAAAGGAGTTGGCAGAATACACAAACTAATTACTGCCTGCGAGAAAATAGTTGTATATGACAAAAATTATTGGTATTTGCGGATCTGCTTCGCCGAAAAGCAGTACAAAAAAACTGATTGAGACAGCACTTGACGCAGCAAAGGCAGCAGGAGCGGAAGTGGAGTTCATCGATGCTGCAAAGATGGATATTCACGGCTGCAAGGGATGTCTTGTCTGCAAAAAGGATCAGGCGAAGTTCTGCGCACAGAAGGATGATATGACACCATTATATGAGAAGATCAATGCAGCGGACGCGGTTATCATCGGTTCTCCCATCTATTTCGGGGAAAATACCGGACAGATCAAATGCTTCGTGGACCGGATGTACGCGTTCCTCGGGCCGGACGGGTCCAAGATGACGGCAGGCAAGAAAGCTGCGGCGATTATTACCCAAGGTGTGCCGGATGTGAAAACGTATGAGAGCTGTGCGGACATTCTGACCGCAGGATTCCGGTTCTGCGGGGCTGCAATTGAGACACCGCTGTTTGTAGGGGATGTCCACTCCGCAGATGATCTGAAGCCGGAAGCAGTTGCAGCGGCAAAAGAGCTTGGCAAGAAGCTCGCCGAATAATTTTCTTTTTTACTGTCGTGCAAGTTGTTCGCAGAATGCATCGGCAGCTGTTTTACCGAAGTACATGTGCGTATAGCCGCCAAGAACTGATCCTGCGAGGATGCCGTCCCGACCATCCGCAATACCCTTGCCGCGTTCAAGCGAGAAAAGATATCCGGTGTCAGAATCAGGGACCGTTCGCGAGTAATGGAACTCGTGACCGCGGAACTGCATACCGGAAGGGAAGCAGGATGAGTCCGCAGTTGTTGTTCCAATCACATAGTTCAGTGCGACAAAGCGTTTTTCCATCACGGCATCCGCGTCCAGAAGTCCGGTCATCGGATGGACAACGCCGTCCGTGGTGGTGATGCTGCGGGACAGCCACATGAGTCCTCCGCATTCACCGAAAATGGGAAGGCCGGCATCCGCTGCACGGAGAAGGCCGGGTTTGCACGGTGATGCCGCAAGGGCTTCGGCATGTACTTCAGGGTAACCGCCGCCGAAGTAGTAGGCATCCGCCTGTGGAAGAGGGTCGGCTATCGGGGAGAAGAAGATCAGTTCCGCTCCGGCGGAGCGCAGATAGTCGAAGTTGTCGCGATAATAAAAGCAGAAGGCCGCATCCATGGCAACTGCAATTGTTGTACAAGGATCTCTGGCTCGGGACGGTTGTGCCGCGTCCGGAGCCGGAGAAGCTGCCCTCGCGGCAGCAAGAATAGCGTCAAGGTCGCAGTACTCCTCAACGAATGATCCGATCAGCCGCATACGGGAATCTTCTTTCCCCATGACGAGGCCAAGATGGCGGCTTTCAACAGCAAGGGCGTCCGATCTCGGCATCCAGCCGAGCAGAGGAAGCGGGAGTTCCCCGGTTGTCATGGCCTTGTGCCGGTCAGAGCCCCCCTTTGTCATGATGACGCCTGCAAACCGGAGACGCGGATCATATTCGGTGTAGCCTTTGACGAGGGCGGCAACACTCCGCGACATGCCTTTGATGTCGGCAACAAGGATCACCGGTGCATCCAGCAGCCGGGAGACATGTGCCGTGCTGGAACAGTCCGAACCGTCAACTCCGTCGTAGAGTCCCATGACGCCTTCAATGACGGCGATGTCGGCTCCGGCGGATGCACGGACAAAGCAGTCGCGGACACCCTCGTCCCCCATCATGAACGGATCCAGATTCCGCGACTCTCTGCTGCAGACAACGGTGTGGTGTGAGGGGTCTATAAAGTCAGGGCCGACTTTGAACGGTTGAACAATCAGACCGCGGGCAACGAGCGCTGCCATGATTCCGGAGGCAGTGGTCGTCTTACCGCAGCCGCTGTGCGTTCCGGCGATGACGATGCGCGGAATGTTCATGCAAAATCCTCCAGGGGAACGCCGCAGGATGAAGGAGAGATCTGATACATGATGCCGTCGTCGGGATCCGGAAGAGAGATCATCTCTGTGCCGTTTTGGGGAGATGTTACGAACACCGGAGCCGATATACCGAATGTTTCATCAGCGTGCTGATACGTCGGATACTTTGTCACGTTCAGAAAATTATAGCCTGCGTTGTCCTTCATGATCGGTTACCTTAAATTGTAGTGATCGGAAATTGTTATAGTAATATTTTGCTACGGCAAATAAATTGGTGTTTATCCCTATGCATATTATGGAGGGTTTTCTCCCGGGCCCCTGGTGGCAGTTCTGGACGGTTATTGCAGTGATCTGCGTTATCGCAGGCATTGCGGCCTTCACCAGACTCGTACACAGGCGTCCGGAGGTGCTCCCGCTTCTCGGTCTTGCCGGTGCATTTGTGTTTATTCTTTCATCACTTAAAATACCGTCTGTAGGATCATCGTCGCATCCTACCGGTACAGGGTTCGGGTCTGTTCTGTTCGGACCGGCGATCACTTCTGTGTTCTGTACGATTGTGCTGGTGTTTCAGGCACTGTTTCTTGCACACGGTGGCCTTACGACGCTTGGCGCAAATGTTGTTGCGATGGGGATTGCAGGGCCGTTTGCTGCGTGTCTGATCTTCCGGTTCGGTCATCTGGTGACGCCTGAGTTTTCAGTGCGGAGCTTTACGGCGACACTGTTCTGCGCAGCAGCGGCGGCAGATCTTGTGACGTATGCGATGACATCCCTGCAGCTGGCTCTTGCATATCCTGCAGCGGACGGAGGCATTCTTGCAACGTTTGTCTTCTATATCGGTATCTTCGGCATCACGCAGATTCCGCTCGCGATTGTGGAGGGCATCGCGATTGTTCTTCTGATGCGGCTGGTGATTACGCTGAAGCCGGAGATTTTTGTAAGCCTCGACATCTTCAGCAGACAGGAGACGAAGACGCTTGGCGGTGTGCGTGAGGCGGAGGCGGCAGTGCCATCTCTGCGCAGATGGATTGTACCGGGTGTTGTTGTGGTGCTGGTTGTTGCGATGCTTGCGTTCTGTTTTGCGGTGTATGGGATACAGCCCGGTACGGATGATATTGTTGCAGGAACGCTTGCGGGAGCGGGGGTTATGCCATGGTTTGAGGCAGGGGAGATGTTTTCGGAGGAGATGCACGGCTGGCTGTTTGCACTGCAGGCAGGGATCGGTGCGATGGTTGTGGTGCTGTGCCTGTACCGGCTGCGCCGGATGAGATGCGGCGGCGGGCCGGGTGTGCAGCAGAAGCATACGATCTTTGATGAGCATATTCTGGATGATGCGGCAATGTCGAGTCCTCTGCGGCATGTTCCGGCATGGCTGAAGCTGGTGCTGTGCGGGGCGGCAATTGTGATTGCGGTGACGTCGCCGCTACCCTATCTGCCGCTGTTTATTGCGGCGGTGATGATCTGTGCGGCATTCCTTCTGGCGAAGGTGAGTCTGCATCTGTATGCGTCACTTCTGATGATTCCGGCGGTGTTTGCAGGGACCGGGGCGCTGGTGATTCTGCTGATTACGGGCGGCGGGGAGATGCTGCTGGATATTGCGGTAATTGGCCCGATGCATCTTGCGGTGACGACGAAGTCTGTTTCGCTTGCGGTTCTGGTGCTTTCCCGGACGTTTGCCGGTATGTGCAGTTTGTATTTTCTGGCGCTGACAACGCCGATGACGTCGCTGTTTGCTGTGTTGCAGAGACTGCGGTTTCCGCAGGAGTTCGTGGATCTGGCGATGCTGATCTACCGCTACATTTTTGTGTTTATCGGGGAGGCTATCAGTATTCACAATGCGCAGGTGATGCGGGGCGGCTATCATTCGTTTAAAAACTGGATCAGTTCTTTTTCGATGCTGGCGTCGATGCTGTTTATCCGGACATGGGATCGAGGGGAGTCGATTTTTTTGTCGATGGATTCCCGCTGTTATGACGGGTGCATGGTTCTGCCGGAGGAGGAGAGCCGTGCAACACCGCTTGCGGTGGTGTCGGTCGCGGTGTTTCTTTGTGCGGCAGTTGTTCTGCTGATTGTTGAATGGAGGTTATTATGAACGATAATGTTTTGGAATTTGATGATATCTGGTATTCGTATCCGAACCGTCCGCCGTCTTTGAAAGGTATTTCGTTTGCGATTGAGCGCGGGAAGAAGGTGGCGGTTGTCGGGCCGAATGGTGCAGGGAAGACGACGCTTCTTTTGATGTGCAACGGGACGCTGGTGCCGGAGAAAGGTTGTGTCCGCGTGGACGGGGAGGAAGTTGTGTATGATCGGACGGCTCTGCGGCGGGTGCGGACGGCGGTTGGGCTGGTGTTTCAGAACTCGGATGCGCAGGTGTTTGCACCGAGTGTGTATGCGGATGTGGCGTTTGGTCCGGCGAATCTGCATCTTTCCGAGGAGGAGATTCGCACCCGCGTTGCGGATGCGCTGTTTGCGGTGGGGCTGACGGGGTATGAGAAGCGGCCGCCGCATCATCTGTCGGGCGGGGAGCGCAAACGTGTGGCGATTGCGGGAATTTTAGCGATGCATCCGGAGATTCTGGTGGCGGATGAGCCGACGGCGTCGCTGGATCCGGCGACGGCGGTGGAGATTATGGATCTGCTGGATGAGCTGCATGAGGATGGGACGACAATTCTGTTGTCGACGCATGATGTGGAGCTTGCGTACCGGTGGGCGGACGAGGTGATTTTGCTGGGCGGAGGTGAGCTTCTGCATCAGGGGACGCCTGCGGCGGCGTTTACGGATCGTGATCTGATGCGGGAGGCGCGGCTGACGCCGCCGGTTCTGCTGGATCTGTATATGGAGCTGTCGCGCTGAGGTCTTGTTGCGACGACTGTGCCGCCGAAGGGGATTGTGGAGATGACGCAGCTGATCGCAGGTACACCTGCGGCGGAGAGGAGCCTTGGGACGGTGTTTCTGGCGGACACGGACGTGTTGACGAAGGAGCTGCTTGCGGAGTTGTGCGCTGAGCATCCGGGGCGCCGTACGGGTGCGATGGGTACGCGGGCGAAGCGGTTCTGTCATGATGGGGGGTATCTGCCGGATTATACGTACGGGGTGGTGGATAAGTGCCTGCTGTCGGCGATGACGGGAGAGGATACGCTGATTCTGACCTGCGGGGGTATGCTGGACCGGGTGGAGCTGCGGGCGCGGATGTTTGCGGAGGAGAGCGGGATTGTGGTGCCGGTGGTGCGGGTTTAATCAATAACTCATCCTACAAAATTTCAACTCAAAGAAATCCATACTCAACCAAACATGATCAACACAATATTGAGAACACATAATCTTCCGGCAGATTCAATATCGAGAATAAATTTTAATACGGTCAAAAAGATTTTCCAAAAATATTTCTTCGTACTGCACATAGGTACAGAATGCTTTCAGACTGACAATTTTTCTTTTTGAACTGCGTGGTTTGTACGTTTTATGCAGGATAGGTGATATAATGAGGGGCTCGGGAGAGAACGCTATCCATATGAAATCCCTGATAATAGGAGTGATACCGGAAGAGATCGACTTTTTGTGGTGTTTTGATCAGTGTGATGTTTTTCTCAGGTATTTTTGGATTAACCGAATCCGAACCTACTCCGCAATCTTATACCGCAGCAGTGCCGCAACCCCGCCGAGGCCCAGCAGCCGCTTCCCCGGCTCAAACTCCGTTGACAGCACCACAACCCCCGCACCCAGCCGCTCCGCATCCTCAATCATCCGCGCCGTCCGGCTCCCCCGAATCTCCGTGTCCGCCACAATCACCGTCTCCGCCGCACCATAATCAATCGCATCCCGCACCTCCGCCGCACCATACGCCACCGCACCGTTCTGCCCGATCCGCAGAAACACCTCATCCATCACCTGCACCTCACGGGCAAGCTGCAGATCCTCGGCAACCCGCGCCAGAACCCCGTTCCCGATAGCCTCCTGCACCGCACCATACCCCGACCGCCGCGTATCCGCAAGCAGCATACTTCCCGCAACCTCCGGCGCCTTCGTTTTCACAAACTTCACAAAATCCTCCTTCACAAACCCCGGCCCCGCAACCACCACCGGCCCCGTCACCATCTCGAGCGCCCGCAGCAGCTCCTCAAACAAACTCTGCCGCGAATCAATCTCCGCCGTCTTCCCGCTCCCGATCGTCAGCGTAACAACCCGCTCGGGCCCGTACTGACGGATACGGTACAGCTCCGCCTCCCCATCCTCAACCGCCGCAATATGCACCACACCGTGCACCGACGACGCAACCGCCCGCTCCAGTCGTTCCAGATCCACCGGCTTCCACTGCCGCACCACTGATATTTCGTATCCCGGCTCAATATTCAGCGTATGATGCTGACCCGCATCCGGGCCGAACACAATCACCCCGAACACCCGCAGGCGGGCAGCAGACGGCAGAAACTCCACCTTCTCACACTTCACCCCGATACGCACAGGCCGCTTCTCCAGCTTTTCCGCCCGCAGTTTATCATTCGGACCGTCCACTGTCCGCAGTGTCACCGCAAACACCGTATTCCCCCACGAAATCAGATGCGACAGATGCCACAGATCATCCAGACTCTCCGGCATCAGCTTATACTCCCCAAACCCGTCGCGCTTCAGCGGTTCCGCAACCGTCGCTTTCATAACTCCACCAGATCCGAACCGCCCGGCGGTACAAACGCCGCAACCGCCTCGGTATTCAGAACCGCCTTCAGCATCTTCTGATCTGCCTCAGGAATGGCCTCCTTCAGTTTCCGCAGAACCTTCTTCGCCACATCATTTCCCTCAAACGCACCCGGCCGCAGACGAACCGACACCTTGCATCGCGGCTCAACCGCAGACGGCGTCCCACCCAGAACCGCGAGCGACGGATCCATCTGCACGCCAATCGCAACCTCCATCGCCACATTCCGGAAAAGCTTTCGTTCCCCGCGAATCACAAACGAACCATGCGCCACAAACTCGCCCGACTCCGCAGTCTTACTCACCTGCGATGGAACAGCAGCAATCACATCGCCCGCCGCAGCACCCGACCCCCACATACGCGAATACGACGACGCAAACTGCGCCGCCTCATCCATCCTCTCCGTCTTCCCTTTCACAATAACCGCCGACGCACCAAACACATCCGCGTGCAGGAACGTATCGCCGCCCTCCATATACTTCTTCACCAGCTCCTCATTCTGATCCGCATTCCGCCCGCCGATCACCAGCACACCGTCCGACGTCTCCATCCACCGGAACCTATGATACCACTTCGCCTTCATCTTCCCCGGCCCGTGAACCTTCGGCTTTGACGGATGCACAATTGCCCGTTCCATTGCACGAAGCGCTCCCTCCTTCTTTGCGCGGAACTTCTTCGCTACCTGATAATAGCGGCCCACATTCGCCTCAAGACTCTCATGCACAAAAACCGTTACCCGGTGTTTCTCCCCGAGATCCAGCACAACCGATGCGTCCGCAGGATTCACCGACACAATCCTCCGTGCCGCAGGAGTGTCCGCACCTTTCAGAACCCTCGCAATATCCTGCCACGACATCTTTGCAGAAGCCTGTGCCAGCACATCAATCGTCTCCTGCACCTCGCCGTAATGTGAATAAATGATCTCGGAGATCTCCATAGCCTCCGCGATCTTCTTCCCAAACGTAACCAGCGCCTCCTCCTGCTGCTTGCGGATGCGCTCCTCCCGCGACAGCTTCACCTTCGCCTCCACAACCGCCTCGGCAACCGGTTTCGGGAACCATGCCTCAAGCGCCGCAGAGAATGTCGGGAAATGATCCTTCGGTTCCCGTAGAACCGACGGCAGCGGAAACGCCCCCTTACTATCGATCACCGGATCCGACTCATTCCTCAGCCGGACAAGATACGAAACCATCGCCCCATACACCGGTCGGAGCTGCGCCTCCGTCGCAAACTTCGCAGGCATCGACTTCGACACTCCCGAAAGAGCGCATACCTCTTCGGAGACAGGACCACCAAGCTGCACCCGCGTTGCGAGCACCCGCACAATATCCGCCTCGTCCGCGGTCATCTGTTCTGCAAATTCCTCATAGGAAAGAAGGGACGGATCCTGACCCTCCATCAAATACACCGCACCTCCTACAATATCCCGTTCACGGAACCGCTTCTGAACAAGCGCATTCAAAATCACATAATTCTCATCCGTGAGAATCAGATTCCCCTCATCAAACAGCTCAATAATCAGCCGGAACTCCTTCGGACCCTTGCCGACGGAGATGATCAGAACACGCTCGATCGTCTTCTGCTCAATCGCAAGAACCTTCCCGCCGTCGATGAACTTGCGCAGATACATTGAAAAACCGGACGGGTTTTTCGGTACATCCGGCAGCGAACTCACCAGATGGGCGCGGACACCTTTCACAATATACAAAAGATGGCGTGCCTTATCCTCACCGTTCAGGCGGATTCCGAACGTCGCATTATCGTATTGATATATTTTCCCAATCCAGAGCGGCAGAAGGGAAGACAACTCCGCCGTCATTGCCGTCACATCCGTCCCGCTCATTCCCGCAAGTGTTGCCATTGATAATACCAAGAATAGATAAGACCTGAGAACTAAAAAAATAAAGCATCTATGCCGCATCATAACTGCGGCGGCAGATCTTCACCTCCGGAGAATACCAGATATGCAGGTAGCACGAGTCAAAAAGGAAAAATGCAGTACGGCAGACTGCAACCGCTGCATCCGGTTCTGTCCCGTATCACGCAAGGATCAGCCGGTAATCTACATCGGAAGAAATAAAAAGGCAACGGTGAACGAAGAGCTTTGTAACGGATGTGCCAAATGTGTCCGCATCTGTCCTGAAAAAGCAATCGAGATGATCACCATCTCAGATCCCGTCGAAGAAACCGCAGTTGCAACAGCATCTGCCGCCCCGGAAGCCGGCGCAGCAGAGGCAGCTCCCGCCGCAGCGGAAGTTCCGAAACAGACTGCACCGCTCAAGAAAAAGGAGACTCCTGAGGAAAAGGTCTTCCGCAAAAAGACCGAGCACAGCGAACGTGTTATCAGAACACTCATCGCCTGTGTCCTTGGTATGATTGCGGGTGTCGCCTCCTACTTCATTGCAGGAACTCCAAGCCCGGAAACCGGCACCCAGCCTGACCCCTTCGTCGGCATTCTGATTCTGCTGGTCGCAGTCGTTCTGCAGAGAACAATCTTCATTCTCATCAAGATCGATACCACCAAACTCGGCAAGAAGGACTGGTTCTATCAGGCATTCATGACCTTTGCCATGTGGTATCTTTCCTGGACGATCATTCTGAGTACCTCGCTCTTAGCCGAGTAATATCATGAGGATTGCCATCGTTCACAAAGACCGGTGTCACTCCCGGAAATGCGGACAGGAATGCATAACCTATTGCCCGCGGGTACGTACCGGAGACGAAACCATTCAGATCGGCGAACACGGCCGTGTTGAGATCTCCGAAGAACTGTGCGTCGGCTGCGGCATCTGCATCAAAAAGTGTCCGTTTGAGGCGCTGGACATCATCCAGCTCCCTGAAGAGCTGGATGCGCCGATTCACCGGTACGGACCGAATGCATTCGTACTCTACGGCCTTCCCCAGCCGATCACAGGCAAGGTGACCGGAGTTCTCGGACCGAACGGTATCGGCAAATCAACCGCCGTGAAAATTCTCTCCGGTCAGGTCAAACCAAATCTCGGCATCTTTGAGCGTGAAGTGTCCTGGGAAGAGATTTTCAAGTTTTATGCCGGAACCGAACTGCTGGACTACCTGCAGCAGGTCGCAAAGAAAACGATCCGCGCTTCCATCAAACCGCAGTACATTGACTTCATCCCCAAAGTCTTCAAGGGAAAGGTCGGCGACCTGCTCAAAGCAAACGACGAGCGAAGACAGCTGGATCACCTCATCAGAGAACTTTCTTTAGACACCATTCTCGACAAAGATCTCTCCACCCTCTCGGGCGGAGAACTCCAGCGTGTCGCGCTCACGGTTGCGCTGTCCAAAGAGGCGGACTTCTACTTCCTTGATGAAGTGACACCGTTCCTGGATATTTATCAGAGAATGATCGCGGCAAAACTGATCCGCGAACTAGCAGAGTCGCATCCGGTAATTCTGGTCGAACACGATATTGCAATCCTGGACATGGTTGCAGAAACGGTCCACATCGCCTACGGAAAACCTGCGGCGTTTGGTATTATCACACGGCCCAAAGGTGTCCGCATCGGGGTGAACCAGTATCTGGAAGGGTTCGTTGCCGAAGAGAACGTCCGCATCCGTGATTATCCGGTGGTGTTTGAGACCCGCGGCCACGAGAGCGATGTGGAACGCGAGATCTTAATGGAGATTCCGGAGATGACCAAGACCTTCCCCGGCTTTACACTGAAGGTTGCAGGCGGCGAGGTCCGGCGAGGAGAGGTTCTGGGAATCGTTGGTGCAAACGGTATTGGAAAGTCCACGTTTGCCAAGCTGCTTGCAGGCGTTGAAACTCCGGACGACGGCAAGAAGTTTGACACGGTGACAGTCTCCTACAAACCGCAGTATGTAACGGCAAACACCTCGGACACAGTAGAGTTCCTCTTGCGGCAGGCAACAAAACGGTTCGATTCATCCTACTACCAGCACGAAATTTTAGAACCGCTCGGCTTAATGCCGCTTTTACAATCCGAAGTAAACCATCTTTCCGGCGGAGAACTCCAGCGTGTGGCAATTGCGTTGTGCCTGTCGCGGGATGCCGACCTGTATATTCTGGATGAACCAAGCGCCCATCTGGATGTGGAACAGCGGTTGGTGACTACGAAGGTGATCAAGCGTGCGGCGGAGGATAAGGGCGCAGGCATCATGGTGATCGATCATGATATGTACACGATCGATATGATCAGTGAGCGGCTGCTGGTCTTCGACGGAGTGCCGGGCGCAAACGGTCTTGCCACCGGTCCCTTTGAGATGAAGAAGGGAATGAACAAGTTCCTCGGTCTCTTGGGCATCACCTTCCGCCGCGACAAGACGGGAAGGCCGCGGATCAATAAACCGGGATCATATCTTGACCGCGAGCAGAAGGCAGCGGGTGAGTACTACTACTATAACCTTGATGCAGCCACTCTTTCCGACGCGGTAAAGACAGAGGAAGACGGGGAAGAACCGGCAGAGTCCGCCTCAGAATAATTTTTTTGAAAAAAAGCTGATACTTACAGCCCGCTTTTTTCCAGTTCATCGGCAATCCGTGCAAGGAGAATCTTATCCCCCAGCTCTTTGGCAAGAGCCTCAGCCTTCCCGAAGTCGACAATCCCCTGTTCCAGATCGCCGCAGTCAATCCTCGCAAGACCGCGGTTCAGATACGCCAGTGCCAACCAGTGCCCTTCGCCCTTCGTCCGGTCGGCATGGACAATGATATACGTCAGATCCTCGGCTGCCCGGTCGGCATGACCAAGTTTCCGGCAAATGTCCGCACGATTATAGCGGATCGGAACACATCCTGAAAACCGATCAAGTGCCGCCGTATAATCCGCAACCGCTTCAGCATACCGCCCCGTCTCCTGAAATGCCGTCCCGCGGTAGTAGTAGTAGTTCACATTCTCCGGGTTCTTTACAAGTGCCTTCGTAAACCACTCGGCACTTTCCGCAAAGTTCCGGACAAGATACGCCTGCATCCCTTTCTGGAAGAACTCATCCGCTGTGGTCATAGTATCCCTCGCAGAGACCAAATGCGCATCCCGTACTCCCCGATCGTTTCCGAAAGTTCAAACAGTCGCACCCATTCACCCGGAACGTCTCCCCGTCCAAGGGATGCTTCGGCAATCTGTCCTGCAACCGACGCAGTCACACTTGAATCCTCGCCGTGATTTGCCGCGGTATGCACCGCATCCGTAAAGTTGTCCTCATGCCGCAGAGCACAGAACAGTCCGATCGCAAGCGCCCGCTCCGCCGCCTTTCCTGTACCAAGCAGCGATCCAGTAACACGAGATGCACAGGAATTCATACTGAAATATTTGTCCTGCTCACTATTAGGATTGTCGGGAGGTGATCGACGCCCCCATGAATTACGACAATTATTTATCGAAAAACGATAAATGAATTTGATGTATATCAAATGTTTATCGGACAGGATCAAAAAATCTCCCCACCAAGAGGAAAGAGGTTATACAATCGCACAAAAACAGGTAAACCAATAATGAAGATTCCCCATTCCTTCCTGATTGGAGCACTCGTTCTCATCCTGCTGTGTGCCGGGGCTGCCGCTCCCGCCGCAGCCGAAGTCACCGGACAGGTTTCGGTGATCAGTCTGACCATGGACCCCGAAGTTCTCATGCCGGGCGACACCGCAATCGTAACCGCGGTTATCAAAAATTCCGGAACAACATCCGTCCCCATTGGCCGGGCACTGATAATGGGAGTAAACGAAGTGTACTCCTCCGAAGACAAAGCCTACAACAGTGTCGGTATGCTTGGTCCGGGCGATGAAATGACCTTCACCTTCCCGATCACCTCCCGCGGTTCAGTTGGTACTTTTTACCCGATGCTCTATCTTGACTTCCTTGACGCAGGCCTCACAAGTCTCAAGTACACCTTTGCCGTCCGCGTTGACGACACCCAGCTCTCGGTCGCCCTGATCGATCAGCCGGATGCATTCGGTCAGAGCCGGAACGAAAAAGTCACCATCCGTGTGGGAAATCCGCGTGCCAACAGTTTAAACGGCATTCAGATCACCGTCACCGGTGATGGCGTTTCCTCAAAACAGACCACCTATTTTGTAGGAAAACTGGATCCTGATCAGTATGTCGATGCAAACCTGACCGTCGTCGTGGACAAGCCGACCGACATCTCCTTTGATGTAAGCTACAGAAACGGTCAGAACCCGCACACCAACTCGGTGCAGATTCCGGTCGAACTCGGCGAACGCAAAGTCCGTGCCGAGATGGTCTTAAATAACATCGTGGTTTCCAACAAAGGAACCTATTATCAGGTCACAGGCGACGTCAACAACGCAGGCCTTGAGGACGCAAAGTCTATCATGGTCACAACCGCCAAAGCAACACCAACCGCCCCGATGGAGACCTATGTGGTCGGTTCCTTAGAACCGGACGGAATTGCTGAGTTCGATGTGACCTTTACCAACCCCGAGTCCAATGTTGTGGACCTTGTGGTCACCTACAAGGATGCGGATGGTAACCCGTACGACACCACCGTTCAGGTAACGCTTCAGGGCGCCGTTGTCTCCGGCAGTGGAACTTCTGCAAACGAGGATTCTCCCCTCGGCATCATCGTTGCCGCAGTGATCATTCTCCTGATGGCAGGATGTGCGGCGGTTGCATGGCGGCGCGGACTTCTTGACGACATAAGGAAGAAATAAACCATGTCCGAGGTTCCGGTTGTTGAACTCGTTGACGTCTATAAGGTCTATCACATGCCGGCAGGCGATGTGCATGCCTTAAACGGTGTCACGTTTTCGGTGATGGAGGGCGAGTTTGTGGCCATCATGGGACCGTCCGGTTCGGGAAAGTCCACACTCATGAACATGATCGGATGTCTGGACGTCCCAACGACAGGTGAGATGTACATCAGCGGCAAAAGCGTCAAGGAGATGACCGATGACGAACTGACCATTCACCGACGCGACCGTCTCGGTTTCATCTTTCAGAAGTTCAACTTAATCGGTCTTCTGACCGCATATGAAAACGTCGAGTATCCGATGATTCTCAAGTACGGCAAACGCGATGATACCGGCAGGCCGAAAGAGCTGCTTGCAAGTGTCGGCATTGACGAGGCAAAGATGACCCACACGCCGTTTGAGTTGTCCGGCGGTCAGCAGCAGCGGGTGGCAATTGCACGCGCCCTTGCAAACGATCCGGCACTACTGCTCTGTGATGAGCCGACGGGAAATCTCGACTCAAAGATGAGCGAGCAGATCATGGCGTTACTGCAGGATCTGAACAGGAAAGGAAGAACAATTGTCATGGTTACGCACGATCCGCACACCGCGATGTATGCGAGCCGGAGGATTGTTATCCGCGACGGGGAAATTGTGAATGAGTAAAAAGAACCGGAACGCATCAGCTCTCGGCAAAATCGTCTCTCCAATAATTTTTGAGTTGTCGATGCGGAATCTGCGGCTGAACTTCCTGCGATCAATGCTTTCGATGGTAGGCATTATCATCGGTGTTCTGGCGATTACCTCGCTTGGCATGATGGGCGCCGCGTTTTCGACAGACATGACGTCAATTCTGTCATCATCAACAAACTCGCTGACGATCACGTCAGAGGAGGAGAAAACGGTGGACGGCATTTCCGCAACCGGTCTGTCTTCAAAGGATATGCGCGATATTGAGGCGGCGATACGTTCGGCTACCACGGACTACTCGCTGATTCCGATGTATCAGGAAGTAAGGTCGGTGAAATTTCAGAACAAGGAGTTCGGAGCTCAGATCTACGGGCTCAAACCGGGCGATATTCCCGAACAAGTGACGATTCTGAGCGGAAAAGTTCCCCGCGGTGCAGAAGGTGTTCTGATCGGTGAGAGGCTTGCCGAGGATCATGATCTCCGCATCGGCAGCCGGCTTACGATGACGGACAAGAACGGCGCGACGACGGCAGTGCGTGTTGTGGGTATCCTGGAGAATACCGGCATGTCGCTGACGTTTTCCACCGACAGGGCAATTGTCGGGACGGCGACCTGGTATGAGTCAATCGTAAATACGCATGATCTCTACGACTCTGCAATGGTGAAGACCGGCAATCTGGATAATCTGGATCCCATCTCCTCCGCAATTGAGAAGCGGCTGAACGGCCGGGCCGACCGGGACACGGACGACCGTGTGGAGATTACGGATGCCCGACAGTTTGCGGAGATGATGCAGGAGGG
>JAISHD010000074.1 GCA_031262705.1 Methanocalculaceae archaeon
GGTTCATGCGGCTCAACATTGAAGAACCAGACACAAAAATTTCCAAACAACAAAAATATACCATTCCGGTCGAATCGTACGGGGGCGCTGACAATCAGAGTCGCATATATTTCCGGAAAAATCAAACCCAGCAAAAAAGGAACTTATTTCTTCAAAGGAGAGTGGTGATGGGAGGTCCCCTTACAGTGGCAGCATCCATCATTCTTTCCCCCTGAATAGGGGCACCCGCCGCAACAGGAACTCGCATCACACAGATGCTTTTTCACCATCCGCACAAACAGGATGACAATCACCACAGCCGTCAGGACAAACAGTACTGTCCAGACAGGATCACCCGAATCCAAGAAGAACTCCTCCCTGATAGACAATACAGGAAACAATCCAGGCAACAACGCACATCAGTACGGCAGCCCCTGCGGCAAACCTCCAGGAAGTTTCCTGCTTGACCATCAGCATCGCCGCAAGACAGGGCATGTAGAGCAGTACGAACACCATCAGCGAATACGCCGACAACGGAGTAAACACACCCGCCAGGGTACTGCCGAGCATCTCCTCGCCGACACCGAAGAGCGTTCCAAAGGAAGCCACAACCGTCTCCTTGGCCAGCAGACCCATGAGAACGGCAACCGCAGCCTCCGGAATACCCCAGCCGAGCGGAACAAAGATCGGGGCAATAGCCGAACCAATCATACCAATGACAGACTCCGAAGACCCGTACTCAACACCGTAGGGAAGAGTTGCAAGCAGCCAGATCAAAAGAACCGCCGGGAAAATGATAAGTCCCGCCTTTCTCAGGAACAGACCGCCGTGTTCAAGCGCATGGATAACCACACCTTTCACAGTCGGAATGCGGTAAGGCGGCATCTCAATCACAAAGGATGACGACTCGCCTTTCATTACGGTCTTCTGCATGATCAGACCCACAATCAGTGCAACAAGAATACCCAGCAGGTAAATCGAGAACATCACAAGACCCTGAATCTGCGGAGCGAAGAATGCACCAACCAGCAGAATAAACACCGGAAGCCGTGCAGAACAGGACATGTACGGTGTCATCAGAATAGTTAGTTTGCGTTCCCGTTCCGTCTCCAGCGTACGGGCAGCCATAACTGCCGGAACACTGCATCCGAATCCGAGAATCATCGGAATGAATGACTTCCCGTGCAGACCAATCTTGTGCATAATCCTGTCCATGATCACGGCGACACGCGCCAGGTATCCGGAATCCTCAAGGATTGCCAAAAGCAGGAACAGGAGCAGAATGTTTGGCAGGAAGACCACGACCGACCCGACACCTCCGATCACCCCGTCACAGAGAAACGACACAGCCCAGTCGGGCATGCCGGAACCCAGCGACTCACTCACAAACGCAGCAGCATCGCCGAAGACGGTCTCAATCAGATCCATGAACGGTGTCGCACTCGTAAACACGATCTGAAACACCCCGTACATCACCAGAAGGAATATCGGGAAACCCAGCCACTTGTTGGTAACGAACCGATCAATACGTTCCGACTGATTTTTACCACCAGAATCCTTGTGGTAATGGACTGCATCGTGAAGGATACCTGCAATATATCCGTAACGCTGATCCGCAAAGATCTCCTGCGTTGATGTTCCGAACATCTCCGTCAGGTGTTTTTTGGTCGATTCAATCCGGGACTTTGCCGGAGCCGGCATATCCTCTGTCGGACCGTGGATCAGATTCTGGATAATATCCCAGCGCGTGTAATCCGGCAATGCCTCCGTGAGTTCTGCAAGATGTTTCTCCACCTCATCCCCGTAGTGCGGGGGATGTGTAGAAGGACCGGGGCCTCCGAGAATTTCCTGAATCAGCTGATCCTTGCCGGTGTTGTCAATCGCCTCAATACGGACGACCGGAACGCCCAGCATAGCAGACAGCTTCTTCGTATCAATGATGACACCCTCGGAATCGGCATATCTGTTCAGATTCAGCGCCACAATGATCGGAACGCCCAGCTCGATTAACTGGAGCGTCAGATACAGGTTCCGTTCAAGATGGGCGGCATCAATAATATTGACCACCACATCCGGCTTTTCGGTGATCAGATACTCAACGGCAATCTCCTCTTCAAGGGATCTGCTGCTGAGACTGTAGGTTCCCGGAAGATCCACAATCTCAAGCGTCGTACCATCATATGTTGCCTTACCGTCTTTTCGCTCAATTGCAACGGTTTTTCCCGGCCAGTTTCCCACATGCTGGCGCATGCCGGTTAAATTATTGAAAAGTGTCGTCTTGCCGCAATTTGGATTTCCGGCAAGGGCCACCACAACCCGTTTTTCACTCATGATAAGAATTCCACCAGAATATTTTCTGCTTCACGGCGGCGGACAGCAAACTGACATCCGCGAACTGAGATCGTCATCGGATCTCCAAGAGGAGCAGCACCGGTAATGCGGATGCTGCTTCCTTTCGTTACACCCAGTTCAAGAAGACGCGACGTAATCTCAGTATCCGGCCGGACTTCCGTGACCCGGACAATGTGACCAGCAGGAACTGTGTCAAGTGTCCAGACTCCGTCCTTCACGACAGATATCTGCCCGGCTTCTGCTTTTCTCATCGCTATCTGACAACCGCGAATACGTACAAACATTGGATCACCAAGCGGCGCTTTCCCAAGAACCGTCAGATGAGTTCCCCGGGTAACCCCCAGTTCAAGCAAACGCTTGGTAATCTCAGCCCCGTGATGGAGTGACACTACCGTTGCCTGAGAACCACAAGGAATACAGTCCAATGCGATTGATTGAGATGTCATTTGCATATACAAGTGTATCCTGTTAGGATCATATATCCTCCCCCCTAACAATATTTGGATTGCTTATTATTGCCGAATATGTTTCGGATTTTTTCAAAATATCCGAAAATTTCTAAAGCAAACGCTCATAATCTCGTATGATAAATGATATACCACATGGATGCAATGCCGCAAACAGCACACTGCAAACGCCTCACCATGAAAGAGGAGGATTATCTTGAGGCAATCCTTAACATCTCACGGGAGAAAGGTTATGCAAAAACCCGGGATGTTGCAGACGAGCTGGGGCTCTCGCCCCCCTCGGTTGTGGAGATGTTTGCAAAACTCGATCAAAAAAAACTGGTTGTGTACCGAAAATATGAAGGAGTAACTCTCACGGATGCAGGCAGGACCATAGCTGAACAGATCAAGTACCGCCATGATGTGCTGGTAGGATTTCTCCGGCTGATCTCGGTCCCGGAGGATATTGCAACCAAGGATGCCTGTTTCATGGAACATGAACTCAACGCAGAAACAATTCAGAAAATAAAACAGTTCGTGGAGTATGTGGGCGTCTCGAAATCCGCACAGATAGAGATGAAGCGGTTCACCGAATCCTGCAAATAACTTTTTTGAAAAACGGGTGTTGCCCGTAAAGATTGTTTACCGGCAATTACATTGTTCGTCTGTGATCGTATTTTCATGAACTGCATGTTCAGAAGGAGAACTTAACAGTACCAGAGAATTCGGTTATTCACCCGATCCGAACCTTTTCTCCGTGTACCGCTGCCAGAGTTTCCAGCAGATAACGGCAGCCGCAAGCACGGCAATCACTGCGATAATTGCATACAGAGGATTGGCAGCCCATAATTCAAGGACAGCATGCATTCCAACCGCCATAGTCAGGGTTGCAAGAATACTGCCGACAAGCACAATCGCAAGAAGAGTCTTCGGAGGTACGGAGAGCAGACGTCCCACAAGAGTAGTGTTGATCGCACTCGAACCCATGAACGGGATGTACATAAACAGGAACAGGCCGATAAGCGACAGGCCTTTAATCCACAGATGCTTCTGGAGCACTTCGTTTGTTTTGGAGGTGAAGTAGGGGAGAACCCGTCCTATCAGAGGGATACGCAGCAGCAGATCAAAGTTGTAGGCGATGATTATCGCAAGCACCATATCGCCGACAATAATGCCGACGGTAATCTGCCACCAAGGAATACCTAATGCCATTGAAAGGGGAACAATGCTTTCTTTCCCAAACCCCGGCATCATATACAGTCCTAAAAATCCGATGAACTCATAAAAAATGTTGAGCGGCATCGTCAAAAAGAAGATACTGAGCATCCCACCAAAAACAGCAAGAACACCACCCGTTGCAATGAGCCGGGTACGGAGGGGCGGCTGATAGTATGGCGATATCGTTTCTTCCGTCATGTGATTTTTATCTATTGGAGCTCATGGAAGAATATCTTCCTCATTCGAGTCACACGAACACGCAGGATTTTCAGGAGAGAATCGTTTTGTGTATCTCCGCCATATCAGAACAACTGCGATGATCACTGCGGCAATCACCAGAACCGCAAGCACGGCAAGCCAGGGATTGATCCGCCAGAGTTCAATGATCGCAGCAGCACCGAATGCAACCGACAGCGTGGAAAGGATACTGCCGACGGTTACGATCCAGAACACGGTCCGTGCCCGCATGCCGAACAGTCTGCCGAGAATGGTGGTGTTGGTTGCGCCGGAACCCTGCAAAGGGATGTACATGAAGATCAAAAGACCCAGATGCGACAGCTGTTCAATCCAGGGTTTTTTCTTGCGAACACTGTTTTCCCCGTTCATGAATCTGCAGATGAGGCCTCCGACAAACGGAATCTTCTCCAGAAGATCGAAGTTCAATGCGATAAGAATGGAACTTATCATGTCCATCAGGATAATGCCGAGGCAAATGATCCAGATTGGATACCCGAGACCAAGAGCAATGGGAATAATAGATTCTTTCCCGAACGGCGGGACAAGATAGGCAATAAAGAGGCCGAACAGCGTCAGATACTCCTGGCTCGGCTGGCCGATGATACCGGTTGCCGGCGGGTACACAAACCACATGGCAAAGAGAAAAACACCGTAAACGACAATGGGACCTCCGAGAAAAAGGATTCGGCGGAGGATAACCTTCGTCCATTCCTGTGCACTGCTCCCCTCTTCAGCCATAACGAATACATATATACACTGATCGGCGGCTATAAAGGATTATGGGAATAAAGGCGCAAAACCGAAAGAGCAGAACGTACCGGAAAATATCCAACTCTGGTAAATACCAGTACAGCGTATAGAAAATCATGGAGATCATCTGCAAACCGTATACCTCAGATGACAAAGAAGCGGTAACTGCTATCTGGAACGAGATTGTTCACGATGCAAACGCATTTCCCCAAGAGTTTCCCTTCACCAATGAAGAGGGGGATGCATTTTTTCTCTCCCAGACGGCAACGGTTGTTGCATTTGTAAACGGAGAGGTTGCAGGATGTTATATTCTGCATGACAATAATGTTGGCCGTTGTTCCCACACGGCAAACGCGTCGTACGGTGTTGCAAAAAAGTTTCGCGGATGCGGGACGGGAAAAGTTCTCGTTTCCGATTCACTTACAAAAGCAAAAGAATGCGGCTATAAGAGCCTGCAGTACAATGCGGTGGTCAAGTCCAACTTTGGAGCAATCACGCTGTATCTCAAACTCGGTTTTACTATCATCGGAACAATTCCGGAAGGCTATCGCAGGGCGGACGGGATGTTTGAAGATCTGTTGATCTTCCACAAAAGGTTGTGAGACGAACGGAACATGTTCTGCTGAAATTTTTTGGAAAAAAGATCAGTTGGTGATGACGCGGGTGTTTCGTCCCATCAGTTTCCCGCAGTGAATCTTTCCCATCACCAGAATATTTTCACCGTGCACCTCATCGGAGACGATCCCCGGACGAAGCAGAACGTTTCCTGCCGACCGGATAACCCGTATCCGTGCCCCGTCGCACACTGTCAGCTGATCAGTCCCCGCATCCAGCTCCCCTTCCACCAGACATCCGCGGGAGATTACCGCACCGTTACAGGTAATGTTGCCGCCCACTCTTGAACCGACACCGAGGGAAAGATGACCGGTCACCACGAGGTCTTTCCAGAACTGGGTTTTGGGGGGTACAATGAAATCTCCGTCAATCTTAACCGACTCCTTGAAGTAGGATCCCGGTTCTGCCAAATAGGTCGTATCCTTTACGAAAACTTTCATCGATTACCCCTGTTACGTATAATAACCTTCTTTCTCACGGTATTAATATGTTGCCCATCACGTTTTCTCATAAGACTTTCACAATGATCCCATACCACAGTTCCATTGCGAGGAACAGGAACAGTGCCGCAAACATACCGTACTTAATCAGGCTCGTGGATTTCGTGGCGATCAGTTCCGCCGGTGTCCTGCAGCGGACAGATTTTCCCGCCGCATACAGGATGAACAGATCGATTACCGCAATCAGAACAAGATACACCGCACCCCAGCGGGAATACGGCAGAACACTTGCCGCAATGGCACAGAGAATGAGGATGACCGCAAGGTATCCGCTTTTCTGTACGCCAAGAATCATCGGAAGTGTCGTTGCCCCGCCTGCCGCATCACCTTCGATGTCCTCTGCGGCCTTGAGAATTTCGCGGGCGAGCGTCCCGAAGAACGTAATTCCAAACAACGGCAGCGTTACCGCAAACGACTCCGGACCGACAAGGACACCGCCGAAGAGAAACACGCTGCCGGAGAGGTAGGCAACCGAAAGGTTGCCGAACAGCGGCATCTTCTTCAGCTTCGCGGCATAGGTAATCAACAGGAGTGAGTTGAATACGGCGATTGCAAGACACCAGAGGTTGGTGGCAAGGCCTGCAAGAATGCCGAGAATGAACAGAATGCCTGCCCACACAGCGGCACTTTTGGATGTGACGGCACCGGATGGAATTGGTCTGTCCGGCCGATTGATTGCATCGATGTCCCGGTCAAAGTAGTCGTTGAGCACATTTCCCGCACCGCAGATGACGGTTACAATGAAGAACAGTAGAAACGCGGACAGCGGGTTCGTTCCCGATGCGATCAGATAGGCAATGATGGCGGTGATACCGGAAACAACCGCGTTTGCCGGACGAATGATCGTAACATAGGGCGAAAGGCTCATCTTGAAACTATTATTTGGCCCCGTAATGTAAAAAAGGGAGATGTCTCAGACCGCAGGTCTGAGATCATCACCACGGCGCAGGAACGGAATATAATACAGTTCATGACCGAGAATGGAGAAGGTGTACTCCAGCTCCTGCAGTGTTCCGGAAAGATCGATCTCATGTTTGAGGAACAGGAACTCGGCATCCTTCTCTGCAGTCCTGGAACTCTTCACCGCAGGCATGTGCAGGATTCCGCGGAAGTCCGGGATTTCAGTAGCTTTTGGGAAGTTGCGGGTAAACTCAAGATTCCATCCGGCGGTTTTTCTCGGGAGCAGATCTGCGGCGCAGACATAGAAGCGGCAGGCCCCCCGCATGGGTTTTTTGGTGATACGGAGGAATCCGCCGACGGTGTCTTCATGCATAACAACAACGTCCGCGTCGATTCCCCAGAACGGAAGATAGATGAGATCTTTGTCCTCCCGAACCGGGGCAAGGATGTGGGGCGAGACTTCGCCGACGTCGCTATCTTTGAACTCCATTGTTTTTCCGCAGGAGGTACAGAAGAGTATCAAGTCCGCCTCCTTTGCTTTGAGCGGTGCTCCACAGCTGCTGCATTTGAGATTTTTGACTATCATTGCCATGTTATCGTTCGATCTCCCGGACAGTTTTCTGTCCGAATCCTTTCATTGAGAATGATATGCCTCCGGTGAGTTTTCCTTCGGTGACCTCTGACCCGAACCGGAACATCCAGTACCCGGCGAGGACAAGAATGAGACCTATGACAAGACCGGAGAGACCGGCAAGCGCATACTCGGAGTCGGAAAACATCGCATACGCAATGCCGAGACCAGCAAACAGACCGCCGAATCCTGCACCAAGGCCTGCGGCAAGCGCCTGATAGGTCTGATCTCCCGGTGCCCGTCCTGATACGGGACTGCCGGAAACGCCGTCCAAAACGACGAAGTAGTCGCGTTCGCGGTACTGGTAGCGGATAATCCAGTAGGGGTAATAGAGGAGGGAGAACTCGCGGGGGATGCAGAAGGTTTTGGAGAACGTGAGTGTTTCAATGCCCGATGCAGCACGCCGATGGGCTTCCATTCTGATGTCGGTGTCGGCCTGGTCGTAGGCTTCGTCCCGCGATGAGGTGGTTTCAAAGACGGGGATGTCCCCCTCAGTATAGGGCAGAAGTCTGCCGTTCAGTTCCGGAGGCGTGACAATACCAAGATCACCGGTCTGGCAGGCGATGACGCTCCAGAGATACTCTGCATCAGAGCTGTCCTCGTGATAGGTTGTCTGGGTGTGCCCGTCTTTGTTGGTATGGGTGGAGTAACCGCAGGCGATTCCTTTGCCGGTACCGACCATGCTCCAAAAGGGGAGATACATAGGGAAGATCTCAGTGATGACGGCGGTTGCAGCAAGGTCGCGGGCTTTGGGGAATGCCCCGAACCATTTGCGGGCAGCGCTCTCCGCCTCGGTTTCGGTGACATCCATTTTGTACATGAGACGGGCAACGCCTGCATCATCAGCGATAATGGCAAGAGCCGAGCCGCAGTAGGGGCAGAATGCGAGTCTGCTTCCTTCGGTTACGTCAACGGCACCGCCGCAGCCGGGGCAGGAGAGACCGATAAGGAGGTTAGGGACGCTGCTCATGTGCTGTCGCCTCCTTCAGGAGTACGGACTACGGCACGCCCGGTCAGCATGGCAAGGGCTGCTCCTGCAAAGACAAGGACGTAGAAGAGCGGTGTTGTGACAAATCCGAGGATACCGCCGATGAATGCGAGGAGGAATCCTCCACCGACGACGAGGGCATACGGGGCTGCGGAGCGTCCGGGGAATCCGGAGGTGTGAACGCGCCCGGATGTTCCTCCCATGACGGAGATGTAGTCGGTTCCCTGATACCGGTACCGGAAGACGAAGAACGGCAGATAGAGAAGTGCCTGTTCCTTTGCGGTGCCGGGGAGGTCTGCAAGATATGTCTCAACACTGATCTCAGGCGAAATAACCTCAGCCCCGCGGGTAGAGACAGAGGAGTCAAAAACCCTGATGTCGCCCGGCGGGATCACCTGGCTCTGGAGTCCGGGCAGCGTGGTTCCTTTGGCAGGTTTGATGATGGATTTTTCCTGACCGCCGACAACGCGGCGGAAGAGGAAGACGGGGAAATAAATTTTTTCAACGGAGGTTATCTGTGCTTCCCGTTCAAGATCTTTTGCAAGGGACGGACCTGCACACCACCGACGGAAGACGGCACGCGCCTTGTCTTCATCAAGGATGAAGGGCATGATGTAGTTGAAGATGACGCTGCTTCGATCAATGTAAATGACGGTCCCGCAGTTTTCACAGGTGGTGTACTGCTTTGCGTGTTCAGCACTGGCCGGAGCACCGCACTTCGGACAACGGAGTTGCGACATGGATATGAAGATATTTTGGCGCTGATAGGGAGTTAATCTGTTGGTGGCAGTGAGAGAGATGGGAAAGAAAATCCGATAAATGTTCCATTAGAGATGTCTCTTTCCATAAAAATCACTCCCAAATAAACCATATAACGATATATGCGATGATTCGTCATCCAGCGGTTGCAACAAGGCAGACCTGAACGGAAAACAGACCTCAATGAGAAGACGTATTATGTCAAATATCACACTACTAATCTAACAGTACCAAAGCAAACGGTACCTGAACGTCCATGAGGTTGAAAACCTCGTGAAACAACATCTCACGTGCAAGAAGCACGCAGACAAAACAATGGAGGTCCAATAATATACATGACGCTTGGCAGCAGTGGTGACTCCCCGAACGGAAAAGAAGGCAGCACAGTTCCACCGTCCGAAACCAGCAGCAGAGTCAAACAGATCATCTGTCCCGGCTGCTTTGAAGAGATGGCAAAAGAGGAGCTCATCGGAAACAAATGTCCTCTCTGCGGCTATCGTCTCGCACCTGAGGATATGGATGAGGAGATCCTCGAAACTAGTGATGAAGAACTCGCATGGATGCTCACGCAGAATTTGCAGCGGACACTCCTCACTTGGCTGATGGATCTGGGTGCTGCCCCCCTTGCAGCATACCGGATTGCCTCAAGAGTCTGCGAACAGGAAAACATTCCTGTAAAAAGCGGCAAAACAACTGCATTCTCCTTCACTGCACGGATGACGCCCGAGGAAAAGGCCGCAGAGAAACAGTGCAGAATCTGCGGCAGAACATTTTCCGCAGGCGGCAGAAAAATCGTGTCAGGTGATCTTTTCGAGCCGGAGCCGTCCGTTGAATACTTCTGCGATGCCTGCCGTCCGCAGAACTAAATTTTTTTATTTTTGGGGAAGCGAACAAATGCATTGCTCTGAACATGGTTCATCGTGATCCTTTTCTGAAAAATACAGAGCAACTCCCGAGTACCACAAAAGAACGTGATGCCCGATATCATACTTCACTACCTGATTTTTCACGAAACTGCAGGAATGCCGCAGGTATAATACAGAGCTAAAAGTATATATCCGCATCTTTCCCATGTTGAAAGAGAACAGTCATGGGTGATTTTTTAGGTGATCTCAAAAAAGGCCTCAACAAATCCGTTGAAGACCTCAATAAATCCGTAAAAACACTGGAGATTCAGTCAAAGATCAACAATCTCAAAAAAGATGCCGACGCCGTGTATGCCGAGATAGGCAAACGTGCTGTTGAGGAAAGCGGACCGGAGAGATACGGCGAACTCGGGGAAAAACTGCAGGCAGTTTTAGCAGACATCAAAACCGAAGAAGAAAAACTTCCCCCAGATGCAGCCGAAGCAAAGAAAACAAAAACCTGTCCGGGATGCAGCGCGGAAAATCCGGACGACGCACGGTTCTGCTCCTGCTGCGGCGAGATGCTTGAAGATCAGAATCTCTGATCCGCAAGCAGCTTTTTGAGATCCCCGCACGCGACAAAGGCCGTGTTGTCCAGTGTCAGCGGCGTTACCGACACGCGGTTGTTCCGGAGCGCCGTAACATCCGAGTGCGGTTCGGGCGTATAGATCACATCCCCGTTGATCCAGTAGTACGGCTTTCCGCGGGGATCAATCCGTTTTTCCACATATGTATCAAACAGCCGTGTCCCAAGCGTGGTTACCTCGTAGCCTTCCATGCAGCAGGCCGGGATATTGATATTTACCAGATGGCAGTTCTTCGGCAGACCGGACGCAAGAAACATCCGTGTCAGATTTGCCACGACCTTTTTTGCCTGGGAAAAGTCCTGGGTATGACACCTTGGATCAGTGAACTTGTTGCCTTGATCACTCATCTGCAGTGAGTAGGCAAGCGCCGGAACTCCCTGATTTGCAGCTTCCATCGCAGCACCGACCGTGCCGGATGTGGTAATCGACTCATATGAAATATTTTCGCCGAGATTGATCCCGCTCACCACCAGATCAGGTTTGAGGTTCAGTCCGTAGAGACCAAGCAACAGCGCATCCGTCGGCCTGCCTTCCACACTGTAAGCCGATCGATCACCGATGCGTACCTCGTTCATCCGGAGCGGTTCAAAGATCGAGATCGATCTGCCGACCGCGCTCTGCTGCACGGCGGGCGCTACCACCGTCACATCCGCAAACGCAGACATCGCCTCGTAGGCTGCCCACAACCCGCCCGAGTTCACACCATCATCATTGGTGAGAAGAATTTTCGGCCGCATTTATTTCCGGCTGCCTTCGAGGAACTCAGCAGGAACCGCGTGGTCAAAGGTTGCACGAACATCCTGCGCCCGCAGATAGCGGATCATCACGTTCACCGCACAGTCTTTCCACTCATCGTTCCACCACTGGCAGTCCTCTGCAGTACAGGTACTGCCGTTTCTCATCGGGCATCCGCGTAGTTTATCCATGCTACTATTGTTTCCTTTCTGGGGCTATAACTTCTTCCGCGTCTTCTGGTACTCCGCCACCGCGCCGGCACCGGCTTCGCGGAACGCACGGGCAACTCCGGCGGGTCCTAGCTTGATGCCGCCGAAGATGCGGGAGACCATAAGGACATGCGAACCGAGATTGTTTCGCTCCATCACTTCGGCAAGCGCACGGCCGGGCGAGCCGACCTCGCCGTCGGCACGGCTGTCGGTAACGGTTCCGCAGACCATCGCGTAGCAGTGATGGGCAGCTTTTTTGTAGAGTTTGTCGTGGATTGCCCGTACCTCCAAAACATCATCGACGGTGTCGATCTCATAGAGATGTGCGTAGAACTTGGACTTCATCTCGTCCAGCCGGACGACGGAAACCTCGCGGACGGCCATTCATGCATCCCTCACGCGGATGAGTGCGGCGCGGAACTCGTCAAGATACTCCTGCATGGAAAGACTTCCTTCCGGGAACGGGCAGTCGGCATCGTAGAGTTTGTCAATCACCGGACGGGTCGGATAAATCTCAATCGGAATCCGTGTTTCCGCAACCGCCGCCTCCATTGCGGCGCGGAAGATGCCGATGCAGTAGGCGATGCGCTTTTCGTAGGTGAACCTCGTTTTTTCAAGGTATCCTACGATGCGCCGAGTCTCGATACGGAGAAAATCATCTTTGATGCGCTGGTCTCTGACGTTGCCGAGCATGTAGTGGTAGTGGGCGTACGGATACATCAGCTCAAGTTCGGCGGGAACGGTACCGCAGGTACCGAAAACGATCACATGATACAGATCGGTGTCCGGGAAAACTTCGCCGAACATTTGGTGGAAGAGTTTGTGGCTCGGACTCTGGCTGTAGGGTTTGCGGACGGCACAGGGAATGAAGACTGCCGTCTCACGGGGTGCTATGGTATATTCGTCGATGATGTAGCGGTATGCCTGTTCAAACTGCGGGAGATAGAACGGCGGTTCGGTGAGATCGTGTGCATGATCCTGCATCGGGTCTTACTCCTTTACCTCAAACTCGGCGTCGATAACGCCCGGGTCTTCGATGGTTTTTCGTGCCGGAGCTTCGGGGAGAAGAAAGATTGCGGCAATATAGACAAGAATGCCGATGATCACCGAGAAGGGGATTGCAACAAGGCACAGGGCAACAAAGAGCAGTCTGATAAGTATTGACGGAATTTTTGTGTATTCAGCGATGCCTCCGCAGACTCCTGCAAGCCAGCGGTTGTTTGCAGAACGGTAGAGGGGGGGTTCCATACTGACATATTGTCCTGCTGCAAAAATATAGTTATATGAAGCGTGAGTTACCTGCCTATGCAGTTCTGCCGCCCTGTCCGGTGACGGTTGTCTGTACCTATGATGCCGGAGAGAAACCGAATGGCCTTGCCGTATCATGGACGGGAATCGCAGTGTCCGAACCGCCGCATGTGATGATTGCTGTACGACCCGGCCGCTACAGTCATGCAGCATTGTGCGAGCGGGGAGAGTTTACGATGAATATTCCGTCCGGGGATCAGATGCGCGAGGCCGACTACTTCGGTATCACGAGCGGCCGGAAAACGGATAAGTTCAAGAATTTGGGGCTTACGCCCGTTCCCGCGGAGCATGTACGCGCGCCGATGATTGCGGAGTTTCCGCTGTCGCTGGAGTGCCGGGTGGTGTCGCGACAGGAGATCGGATCGCACTCGGTGTTTATCGCGGAGATTCTCGCGGTGCATGCGGATGAACGCATTCTTGACGAGAAGAACACCATCGATGTGACCGCGATGCAGCCGCTTTCCTATGATCATGCGAAGTACCTGTATCTGGGACAGGGGCCGGTTCTCGGCAGGGCGTTTTCTGCGGGAAAGGAACTGAAAAAAGAGTAAGCGGGTAACAGATTATTCCGTCTGTTCGTGCGGCGCAGGAATTTCAAATGCCTTCGCCACATCTTTGAGGAGATCAACAATCTTCAGGTGCTGGGGACAGTGCTCCTCGCAGGCACCGCATTCGATACAGTCGGATGCTTTGCCGTAGGTTTTGGCGTAGTTTTCGTAGTACTGCTGCTGGGAATAGTAGAAGAGATCAATGGTCTGCATTTTGTTGTTGTAGAGCGAGAAGTACTGCGGGATAGGAATATTTTCCGGGCAGGTATCAAGGCAGTATCCGCAGGTGGTGCAGGGAACGGCGATGTTTGCGGTGATGAACGCCGCGGCCTCCTGCACAATCCGGTGTTCCTCGTCATTGAGCGGGACGAAGTTCTGCATGTATGCGGTATTGTCCAGCATCTGCGCAATCGTGGACATGCCGGAGAGAACCATAACAACACCGTCAAGCCCCGCTGCGTAGCGGATAGCCCAGGATGCGGGGGACGCATCCGGGTTGTACTGCCGGAACAGCTTCTCCGCTTCTTTGGGGACACCGGCAAGGGTTCCGCCTTTCAGCGGCTCCATGACAATAACCGGAATCTGGTGTTTTCGCGCAACCTCATAGCATTTTCCGGACTGAATATCGGGATTGTTCCAGTCCAGATAGTTGATCTGGAGAAGAATGATCTCAATCTCCGGGTGGGCATTCAGCACTTCCTCCAGCAGTTCCGCGTTGTCGTGGTAGGAGATACCGAGCGTTTTGATCTTTCCTTCGGCTTTCAGCTGTTTCAAAAATTCAAAGGTGTGAAGCTTTTGTGCGGTCTGATAATTTTCCCCATTGACGTTGTGCAGAAGGTAGATGTCGAAGTAATCAACGCCGGCACGTTCAAGCTGTTCCCGGAACACTTTTCCCTGTTCTTCTTCGGTGGAGATGGCAAATATCGGGAGTTTACTAGTGAGCGTGAAGCTGTCACGAGGGTAGCGTCTGACCAGCGTCTCACGGATTGCCTCTTCGCTTCCGCCATACACATACGCAGTGTCGAAGTAGGAGAAGCCGCGTTCCATGAAGACATTGATCATATCCTGCAGGGTTTTGGTATCGATGTCAGTCATATCGTCCGGGTTATTGAGCGGCAGGCGCATGAGGCCGAAGCCGAGTTTTTTTGCAAACGGATTGTCCATCATAATTCCTGAAGATCAGGTTTTGAATGCCATACCAATAAGTTTCTCATTGAAAGGGTTTGCATCGGGAGTTGGGATACTTGCTTTGGTTTTGCTTGGAGTGATCACTGAACGCATGCATTCGGTGTGATGTGATGAAAGTATTTCGTCAGACAGCACCCAAAAAAAGAGAGTATTTCTGAAGTTATTCAGCGGCAATCTCTATAAGCGTGACGGTGAAGACCAGATCTTTTCCCGCAAGTTTGTGGTTTGCATCAAGTGTAACCGTCTCCTCATCTATCTGGGTGATGGTCACCGGAATCTGGTTGCCGTCACCGAGCTGAATTAACAGCTGTTCGCCGATCTCTGCGGTGAAGCCCTCGCCGAACTCGCCACGGGGGATGGCGACGATCATGTCTTCGGATTTTTTGCCGTAGGCATCCTTTGCCGGAATCTCAATGGTGCGGGTCTCGCCGACCTCCATGCCGACAACACCGTTGTCAAATCCGGGGATCACCATGCCGCTGCCGACGACGAACTCAAGGGGGTCGCGGCCTTCGGATGAGTCAAACTGAGTGCCGTCGGTAAGTGTTCCGATGTAATGAACGCGTATGGTATTGCCGTTTGTAACAGACATACGGGTCATGTGGGTTGTGCGCAGTTAAGTAATTTCGGAAAATGTGGTGATGTGACGAAAGTATTTCGTTGGTTTTTTTAATCTTTTTTTCTGGAAATTGTTGGCGGGCAGATGCTGAGCAGCAATTAAACTATGTCAGGACATCTTGAAAAGAGAACCTGCAGGTACAGAATCCAAAAAAAAAGAAAAAAATATTATGCCGACTTCGTCGGGTTGACCCGACGAACCATCAGCTTCACATCGCCGGTACCCAGCAGAATCGGCTGACCGACAATAACGTTCTCCGTCACACCGGACAGTTCATCAAACTCATGGGCAACCGCTGCATCCAGCAGATGATTGACCGTAACCTCAAAGGATGCACGGGAAAGAACCGACTCCTTCTCGCCTGCAATACCGTGACGACCGATCTGCTTGACCTCGCCGTCCATGCACATAATATCTGAAACGAGCATAATGTGGCGGAGATCCACCGAGATACCCTGCTCTTTCAGCGTCGAGAACGCCTCATAGATGACAGCGGAACGTGCTGCTTCAATACCGAGCGTATTTGCAATCTCAGCAATATTATTCGTCCGCGTTCTCGTACAGTCCACACCCTCGATCTCAAACACATCCTTCAGGTTGGAACCTTCCGTATGGAGAATATACTCATCATTCTCCTTGCGGACCACCACACGGCGGATATCATCAATACCCTGCACAATCACCTGACGGACATGCTCTGCCAGCTGGAACAGATTCTGATACGACTCCTCATTCTTCGGAAGGAAACGGAGGATGCCATCCTTCTCGTCAACTTCTACCTCGAAATCACGGTAGTGGCGCTTGTCCTTAATTTTCTGTGGGGCACGCTCTAAAATCTCAGAGACCGCAATCTTTCTCTTCTTGCACACTTCGCGGTTGATCTGCACAATCACGCACATATCCGCAATATCCGTCTCAATATCACCGAACTCGTGCAGCGGGGCGGCTTCAATCTTCCAGGAAACCTCACGGGCTTTATCACGGTCCTCACGGTATCCCTTCTCTAAGAAGATCGTCATCGTCGGCGTGGACGGCTCTTTCCTGGCATCCATAATCTCAATGAGACGCGGCAGACCAAGAGTAACGTTAATCTCAGCCACACCCGCATAGTGGAACGTACGCATCGTCATCTGCGTACCCGGCTCACCGATCGAGTGCGCAGCATTAATGCCCACTGCCTCACACGGCTGAACACGCGTACGATCATATTCTGCATTGATACGGGACACAATCTCCTCGAACTGATCGTCCGTCACCTCATGCCCGGCATCAAACTTGGAAGTAAGAATCTTCGTCAGCTCGGTCGTTGTCGAGACCGGCATATCCTCATCCACCAGACGGCGGACACGGGTCTTTAACCGATCAAGATCAACAGCTTCCAGCTCCTCAGGAGGCTTGGCCTCAAGCCAGACATGGATCTGATCAAACAGTGTTCTCGGAAGATCCCATGTGTGCAACAGCTTCGCGATCTCGCTTTCCGGATTTTCCTCAGCATTCGCACCTTTCTTTCCTTTGCGGGACTTCGGCTTTTCCTCAGATTCAGAATCATCCTCCGGTTCAGAAGTCTCCTCAATAACCTCTTCGATCTCCTCAATCTCTTCCACTACCTCAGGGATACCTGCCTCGTACTCGCCAATCACTGCATCTTCCAGAGAATCGCCGAAGCGGTCTTCTTCCTCGACCGGTTCCATGGGGACATCCTCTTCGATAAAGGCAGGTTCTGCAAACGGGGCAGGTTCCTCTTCAGCCTTCTTCTTTCTTGGCGCCATACTTACACAGCCTCCTTTAACACCGACTCGGCAATACCCTTCACATCAACCGGCAGACCGGATGCGGACTTTGCCGGATCGGTTCCATCCTCACCGTACTTGAACTGAATGATCTTGCCTCCGGTACTGCGGACAGTACCGTCGTATGCGACCTTCAGATCCTGCAGAGCATTAATCATACGCCGCTGCAGATAACCGGACTGGGACGTACGGACTGCAGTATCCACAAGACCTTCACGACCACCAATAGCGTGGAAGAAGAACTCGGTCGGCGTTAACCCGGACTTGTAGGAGTTGCGCACGAATCCGTGTGCATCCGAACCCTTGTCGCCGCGCTTGAAGTGCGGCAGAGTCCGGTCCTCATATCCACGAACGATACGCTCACCACGCACCGCCTGCTGACCGATACAACCGGCCATCTGTGCCATGTTCAGCATAGAACCACGGGCACCGGACACAGCCATCACCACAGCAGAGTTCTCGAAACCCAGATGACGGGATGCAATTTCTCCAGTACGGTCACGCGCCTTACCAAGCTCCTTCATCACCTGCATTTCCAGCGTCTCTTCCTGGGTTCTTCCCGGCATCGGCTCAAGGTGTCCCTGTTCATAAATGTTGATACGCTGGGCCACATCAGCTTCTGCCTTGTCGAGCACATCGCGGATCTGCTTGTACTCCTCCTTACCGAGATCGGTATCGTTGATACCATAGGAGAAACCGTTGATCATGATTGCACGAATCGACAGCTTGGTTAAATCATCGATGTACTCGCGGGCGCGCTTCATACCGTGCAGACGAATGATACGGTTCAGAATCGCACCGTCCATTGCTCCGACGGACTTCTTGTCAATAGTTCCGGAAAGCAGCTGACCGTCAACAATTCTCACGTATGCATCGTGCGGGCAGTATGTGTCCTTCGTACAGGGATCGCAGTTTCTACAGCAGGTTGTCTTGTAGAACATGTTGACATCAGCCGGCAGAATAATCGAGAATGCCTGCTTGTTACTCCAGTAGGGAATGCCGTCCTCAACTTTGCCGGGTTCGGGCAGATGCTCCATATCCGTGTACTTCAGCAGATACAGGAACTGGGACTTGGTGTACCATTTGACCTGATTGGTCAGCAGGAAGATACCCGAGATATGGTCGTGCAGACCGCCGATAATCGGACCACCGAAACGCGGTGAGAGAATGTTTTCCTGCACCGCAACCAGAAGTTCTGCTTCCGCACGGGCCTCTTCGGTCTGCGGAACGTGCAGGTTCATTTCATCACCATCAAAATCTGCGTTGTACGGAGGGCAGACCGCCGGGTTTAAGCGGAATGTTCTGCCGTTCATCACTTTGATGTGATGGGACATGATGGACATTCTGTGTAAGGAAGGCTGACGGTTGAACAGCACAATATCGCCGTCGCGAAGCTGGCGGTCGATCTTCCACCCCGGTTCGATCATCTCGGCAACGGTGTCGCAGTTGCCTTCCACTCCTGCAATCAGACGGATACGGCGGCCATCCGGACGGTTGACGTAGTTTGCACCGCACGGATCACGGAGCGTAGGACGGTTAGGGCCGATCCGGATCATAGACCGGATATCTTCGATATTCTGTTTGGTGACACGAACCGGAACCGACATCTCATTCGCAATTGCGAGCGGGACACCGACCTCACCGATGGAGAGGTTCGGGTCCGGCGAGATGACCGTACGCGATGAAAAGTTCACACGTTTACCGGAAAGGGAACCGCGGAACCGTCCGTCCTTGCCTTTCAGCCGCTGGGACAGAGTCTTCAGCGGTCTTCCCGACCGATGGCGGGCGGGCGGACAGCCGGCAACCTCGTTATCCAGATACGTAGTAACATGGTACTGCAGAAGTTCCCACAGATCCTCAATGATCAGCTGCGGTGCACCTGCATCCTGATTCTCCTTGAACCGCTGGTTGATACGGATAATATCCACCAGCTTGTGGGTCAGATCATCCTCGGATCTCTGACCGTTCTCCAGAATAATCGACGGGCGCACCGTTACCGGTGGAACCGGAAGGACGGTAAGAATCGTCCACTCAGGCCGTGCAACAGTTGGGTCGATGCCGAGCAGACGGAGATCATCATCAGTGATCTTCTCCAGCCGCTCGCGGATGTCTGCAGAGGTGAGCTTGTGCTCGGTCTTGTGCACCTTACCGTCCTCGCCGGTTTCAGTGACAACTTCAACGAAACTCGTCGGCTTTTCGAAGTTGATCTTGAACTGCTGGTCGCCGCAGTACGGGCAGATGCGTTCCTTCTTGATATCCTTCTCGCCGATGGTCTCAGCCGAGTAGGGATCATCTTCGAGTGCGCTGAACCGCTCGATCTCCTCTTTGTCAAGCAGAAGTCTGCCGCATTCGCGGCAGGTCACACGCAGAAGTTTTCTGATGAGTCTCGTATAGCCGACGTGAATCACCGGTTTTGCAAGATCAATGTGGCCGAAGTGACCGGGACAGTCGCCCTGTTTCTGACCGCAGGTTTTGCAGCGGAGACCCGGATCGATAACACCAAGGCTTGGATCCATCAGACCTTTCGGGTACGGGAAACCATCATCATCGTAGGTGTCAGGCCAGATGACCTTACAGACACTCATATCGCGGATCGCTTTTGGGGAGAGCAGACCGAACTCAATCTTTCCGATTCTCTTTGGGCTGGTCATGTTACACCATATCCTCCAGTTTCAGTCTGGGTGCAATTCCCATACTCTTCATCTCATCAAGCAGCAGCTTGAATGCATAGCTCATCTCTACTTCGTAGATGTCGGTATCGGCACCGCAGGCAAGACAGCGGGTAGTCTTCTGCTTTGCATCATACATTGCAACCATACCGCAGCGGGCGCAGACATACTGCTTGACCGCATCGGATTCGTCGAGAAGACGTTCCTTCAAAGCCATTGCCGCACCGTGACCGATCATCACATCACGCTCCATCTCTCCGAAACGAAGACCTCCTTCACGGGCACGTCCTTCGGTCGGCTGACGGGTTAAAACCTGCACCGGTCCACGGGACCGTGCGTGCATCTTGGTGGACACCATGTGGTACAGCTTCTGGTAGTAAATGACACCGACGTAGATATCTGCCTGGAATTTGCGGCCGGTGATACCGTCATACATGACTTCACGACCGGTGTGGGCAAATCCTGACTCGGCAAGCTCGTGGCGGAGTACCTGCTCACGATTAAGCGTACTGTCCGCAACATCCTTACCGATCTCTTTGTCGTTAAGCAGCCGCTCCTGTGCGAACGGGCTGTCAAAGATCTGCTGAACCGGTTTTTTGCGAAACGACGTTCCATTGACACGAGTTCCCATCAGGGAACCAGCTTTTCCGCCGATCATTTCCAGCATATGACCGACGGTCATACGGGACGGGACTCCGTGCGGGTTGATGACGAGATCCGGGGCAATACCTGCCTCGGTGAAGGGCATATTTTCCTGCAACGTAATGAGACCGCAGACACCCTTCTGACCGTGACGGGATGCAAACTTGTCACCGATCTCCGGCACCCTGAGGTCACGGGTACGGACCTTGACCAGACGCGAGGAGTTCTCCGATTCGGTCACAATCACGGTGTCCACAATACCGGTCTCGTTGCTGAGCATGGTAATCGAGGTATCGCGGCGCTTCTCAACAGCAATCAGCTCACCGGTAGGCTCTTCAAGGAACCGGGGGGGCGAGGTTTTTCCGATCAGAACATCCTTTTCCATCACACGGGTCTCGGGGTTGATGATACCATCGGTGTCGAGATTTGCATAGGAACCAGGACCATGGGAACCCTGAACGTCATCGTCCGGAACCTCGATTCTGTCAACCTGTCCTCCCGGATAGCGGCGTTCCTCCCCTTCATAGGTTCTGAAGAAATGGGATCGTCCGAGACCGCGTTCAACCGATGCCTTGTTGATGATGAGTGCGTCTTCAATGTTGTATCCTTCGTAGGAGATAATTGCCACGCAGAAGTTCTGTCCCTGCGGACGGTTGTCGGAACCGATCAGTTCCGCAGCCTGCGTGTGTACCATCGGCACCTGTGCATAGTGCAGCATGTGGCCGCGGGTGTCGGGCCGCAGTTTCATGTTAGACTGGGCGAATCCGAGTGCCTGCTTAATCATACCAGCACCCATGGTCACACGCGGAGATGCGTTGTGTTCCGGGAACGGAACATGTGCTGCTCCGATACCGAGGATAAGCGACGGATCGATCTCAAGATGTGTGTGTTCGGGGGTTAAATCCTCTTCATAGACAGCGATGTAGAGATCATCCTCTTCCTCTGCATCGATGAACTCAATCTTGCCCTGTTGGACGAGCGAAAAGAACTCGTACTCACCGGATCTGACCATCTCAATGTCTTCGGGGGTAACAGTCGGAACACCGTTTTCCACCACGATTAACGGGCGGCGGGCGCGTCCGCGATCGGTATTGATGACGATCTCGTTACTATAGTCTTTATAGGAGATGTTGACCTCGATCGGAATCTGACCGTTCCGGCGCATCCGGCGGAAATTTTTGGTAAACCCTTCTGCATCGTCAACTTTGCCGAACAGTGCACCGTCAACGAATACTCTTGCCATTTTCTTTTCCATTTACTCACTCCGGATTGGTTCAATATCCATACTGCGGATGATGTGCAGCATCTCTTCTTCGTCTTCGATTCCTTTACTGATCTCAACGAGCTGGGCGAAGTTCTTCACCAGACCGCAGTTTGGTCCTTCCGGCGTTTCGGACGGACAGATTCTACCCCATTGGGTCGGGTGCAGATCACGGGCCTCGAAGTGAGGCTGGGATCTCGACAGCGGCGAGATGATACGGCGCAGGTGGGAGATAACGGACATGTGGTCCACACGGTCCATCAGCTGCGAAACACCAGTTCTGCCGCCGACCCAGTTTCCGGTCGCAAGCGGGTGAATTAACCGTTCGGTTAATACATCTGCACGGACGACGGTTCCAATCGCAAGCTCTCTGTGGCGCATACTCGCACGTTCCAACTGGTATTTGACATCGCGCGTGAGTCTGTTTAAGGAGATACGAAAGAGATCTTCCATTAAATCGCCCGCAAGTTTCAGGCGCTTGTTGGAGTAGTGATCCTTGTCGTCGATTCTCCTCTTGTTTAAGGCGAGATCGAAACAGGCTTCGGCCATTCTGCCGAGGAACTCTGCCTTCGCGACGCGGACATCCTTCGCATACAGCTCATAGTTTTCATCGCCCGGCTTTAAGTGGGACGGGATGAGGTAATTCAAGTGCGGCAGGAGGTAGCTGTCGAGGACAAACTCGGCGCGTTTTCTCTGATAGTCCTTGGTCTGGTTCGGCGCGAGTTTCTTACCGACATACATGATACCTTCTTCAGAGGTTGCACACTCGGACTCCTCAAGGTTCTGCATCATGTAGGTTAAGACGTCTTCAGAGAGGGAAACTGCGGACACAACCTCTTCATCGGTCTCAAGGCCTAAGGCGCGCATCAGGTCCGCAAAGCGGAGATGACCGGCAACGGACGGAAAGCTGACGTCAAGGAGATTTTTTTTATTTTTCTCGACAACAACAAGGGCGCGGTATCCACGGAACTGCGAGAACACCTTTGACACATGAATCTGTTCGTTGTACCGCTCAGTGTACTCGGTCATGATCTTGTTGGAGGCAAGGTCCTCGAGTGTCATTAACACACGCTCGGTTCCGTTTACGATGAAATATCCTCCGGGATCGCTCGGGTCCTCTCCCTGCTCAGTTCTCTCCGCTTCGGTAAGTCCGCAGAGATTACAGACTTTGGATCCGATCATGACCGGAAGCTGGCCAATCGTCGTCTCCTGCGGCTCAAACTCCTTTTCACCCTGATGAAGCGTCATGGTAAGAATCATCGGGGCTGCATAGGTAAGGTTACGCAGACGTGCTTCAGTCGGGTATAATTTACTCTGTGATCCGTCCGCCTCACGGACGATCGGCTTTTCTACTCGGAGTTCTCCGAGTTCAACCCATACGGGTTCCTGGTTCTTTCCCCGGTTTACGATCTCTGTCTCAACAATGCGCTGTTCGTTGACGACTTTCTGGAGATTGTACTCCACAAAGTTGTTGAACGAATCCAGCTGGTGACGGGCGACGTGCTCCTGGGAAAAGTACGCTCCGGAAAGTACACTTCTATCAATCAAGTATATCCACTCTGATTATTTTTTCGGCCGTCTGACCACAAGGCGGTAGGATGTAGCTTCACCTGCTGTCTGGCTTTTGCGCGTGATGCAGATGACCATTCCCGGTTTTGCTCCGCAGGCTTTAACGGCAGGATCGTCATGATACATTTTGGGAAGGTGCTCTTCGGTAATGTCATAGTCGGCAAGAAGTTTTGCAACTTCTTCCGGGGTCATGATCTGGTGATCGGGGACCATCTCATGGAGTAATACGTTTAGTCGTGTCATGGAGCTCCTAATTTAAGATCTTGATAGATACGGATGTCTGTGCTTGTGTTCAGAGTTCTCACCACATAAAAGTCTCAGAATTTTTTTGTTGACGCATGTTCTGATGTCCAACGGACGCGCCAATACACGCTGCCGGAAAGTAAATAGGATTGACCAGTTGATTCCAATGATCTCCTAAAAACCCATGGCGACGTGCAAACGGGCCAGGAGGGAGTTGAACCCCCGACCTGCGGATTAAAAGTCCGACGATCTGCCTGACTGATCTACTGGCCCTTGTTGTCCTCTGGAAGGTAGCATCATTATTGGGATTGAAAAATATATATACATGCCGGTTGGCTCCATATAGTACAAGCTCCGCATGTTCCACACGGAGAAGTTTTTTTCCCGCACGGCCCCCCAATTATGCCTTCGCATTAAGTAGTTTGTCAGTTCGCAAATAATAAAGTGTCTGGTTTGTTGCGGGAAGCGCTCTGCCGGAGTCCGAGTGAATAAGCCCTGTACCTTTACGTATGAACAGACCACAGAACACACGAAAATTTTCAACAGCATGCCGATGGCCGGTGGTTTTACGCATGCTCCGTGAGATTCTATTTTTCTGTGTACCTCATGGGCTGACATACGATCAGTCACGAACTTAGGTTGTCAATAAACCAATTCAGGTACAAGACCGGGTGAACCTCTATCATTATATTGATGAGGCTGCCATAGTTAGAGTACACGACGCGGACGTTCTCCCTCGTGACGGAAAATAGATATGATTCAAGATTCCGAACCGTTTGCCTGCACCCGTTCTGCTCTTGCGAAAGGATGTGGTGCGGTTACGATTGCGATTTATGTGCTGATCGCAATTCTTCTGGTCGTTGCAGCGCTGATGGGCGTTGCGGAGACGGTGACGCTGGTGATGACGGCGCTACAGAATCCTACACAGCATGCTTTGTCAAATGTTCTGCAGGCAATTCTTTTGATCATTGTGATCGCAACGCTGGTGGATATGGTTGCGTCCTATGTCCGTGCGGGACGAGTTCTGGTCAGACCGATTCTGATTGCGGGGATTACGACGATGGTCAGGCGGCTACTGGTGAGCGATCTGACGTTTATTGATATTATCGGGACGACGATCGTGATTCTCGGACTGACGGTTGCCATGGTGTATGTGGGTCGTGACGAACTGGAGATGGTGGAGCATCTGAAGGATATGAAGCGGTCAGAGGACCAGTGATCCCTTTTGTTGTCGGTGTCAAAGTAAAAACTAATAAGGGACGCACATCCTATATGTATGATACTTCATCCCAAGGGGAGAGGAGTATGAGGGGCCGTAGGGTAGCCTGGAATCCTAGGAGACTGGGGGTCTTCTGACTCGCGTTCAAATCGCGGCGGCCTCATCTGATTTTTTTTGTGTTTGGAGATGATGTTATGAGACTTGCACCGGAATGCAGAGCATGTCTGCTCTCAAGGGTTGTTGCAGAGGCAGAGTATGCGGGTGCGAATGCAGAGATTGTGGCTACGGCGTTGGAACGCTGTACGGAGCTGTATGATTCCCGTGAGGATGAGCCGGTCGGTGCATCGGTGATTGCAGGAGCGGTGCACCGCTGCTGTTATGCTGTTATCGGGTCAGATGATCCGTATGCGGATCTGAAGGTGCAGGACAATGCAGTTGCCGCAGGGGTTGCCGAGGCGGTGCGGCCGATGCGTTCCTCGGTGCATGACTACATTGTTGCGGCAGTTATCGGGAATGCGATGGATTACGGAGTGGCGGGCCATGAGATTGCAAAGGATTTCACGAGATATTTCCGTGAGATGTTTGAACATGGTCTTGCACAGGATGATACGGAGAAAATTCTTGCTTCTTGCCGAGCGGGTTGTGTACTGTACCGATAACTGCGGTGAGGCGGTGTTTGATAAACTGCTGTGCGCGGAGCTTCGCAGGCGCGGAAGTCATGTGACAATTGTGGTAAAGGAAAGACCGATGCTCAATGATGTGACGATGCAGGAGGCAAAGAGCCTGCATCTGGATGAGGCAGCAGATGCGGTGTATCATGCAGGAGGAGGAGCACAGCTTGGTCTGCATCCAGATGTGTATCCCCTAGAAGTTGTTTCTGCGATGCGGGATGCAACACTGATCATTGCGAAGGGTCTTGCAAATTATGAGAGTCTGACGGAGTATGAGGGGCTGCCCCCGGTTGCCTATCTGATGACAGTGAAGTGCGAACCGGTTGCACGGCATGTGGAGGCAGAGAAGGGTGATCTGATCGCGGTGCTGCGGTATCAGTGAACGATTTCTCAGAGGCAGGATACATTCATTATCTGCAGAGTACAATACATATAGAGTTTCTTCGAAAAGCCCTAGAGTGGATCGAATGACTGCTGCATTGTAAATACAATACAGCTCCTGCGGGAAGATTCGGATTTTATGGGGGCCACCTCCCCTGGTGCCGTATCGGAGTGCAGAACTACCACAAAAACTGGTGAATCTACAATGGATTTCAACTTATCCCTGAGAAGGGCAATCAAGACCGGCAAGGTCGTTTTAGGACAGAACAGCGTTGAGAAAGTTGTTGCAGAGAACAAAGCAGAACTCGTCATCGTTGCAAAGAATGCACCGGCAAAAGTCCGGGCAATGATTGCTGCAGCGGAAAATCTCCCGCTCTATGAATTCAACGGCAGTTCCCGCCAGCTTGGCAAAGAGTGCGGTCGCGATCACATGATCAGCGTCCTTGCTATCGTTGATGCAGGCGAATCCGACATTCTGAGCCTGAAGAGAGCATAATATGAGTGAAATAACAATTTCCGAAGATGCAATGCGCATGATCGCGCAGTTTGAGAACCTGACCGGTGCAGGTGCACGCGACTGTGTGGTTGATGACAAATTTGGCCGCATTCTCTTCGTTATCAATCCAGGAGAGATGGGCCTTGCAATCGGAAAGAAGGGTGCAAGCATTAAGAAGGCATCCGATGCGTTTGGCAAGAAGGTTGAGGTTGTTGAGTACAACCCCGATAAGGTTCAGTTCATTCGCAACTGTTTCCTACCGATGCAGGTTATGACCGTCACGTTCGAGGAAGACGAAGATGGTGAGATCGCATATGTTGAGGTCCGTGACGATGACCGCGGCCTTGCAATCGGCAAAGAAGGCAGAAATATTATCAAAGCAAAGAAACTCGCATTCCGCCAGTTTGATATCAACAATGTTGAGCTCAAGCAGGACGAAGCAGAGGAAGTAGACGAGTTCAACGACGAGCTATAAATTCAGCCCGTTGTTTTCTTTTTTTGTGTTTTCTTCAGGAGAGTGTGTAAGTTTTTTTCTAAAAAACCAATGAAATATATTCGTCACATCACACAAAGAAGAAATATCATAACTCTCTTGGAAAAAAATAACTTTACAATTTTTCAGAAAAAATTCAGAGTGTCCCTTTCGTACTCGGGACATCATCGCATCCGGGTACAAGTGCCACACTCTTGCCGAGCGCCACACCAAATGCCTTGAAGATTGCCTCACACTTGTGGTGATCATTCACGCCTGAGAAGATCATATGCGCGGTGATCCCTGCATTGATGCAGAGGCTGTAGAAGAAATGTTCAAAGAGATCGTTAGGGATGCCGCCCGTCATAATCCCTGTGAACGCACCATCCATTACCAGATACCCGCGACCGCCAACATCAAGCGCAGCCGTCGCCCGGGACTCATCCATCGGAATGATCGCATGGGCAAACCGGCTCATACCGCGTCCGTCACCGACCGCCTGCTTGATTGCCGAACCAAAAACAATGCCGACATCCTCAATAGTGTGATGGGGATCAACCTCCAGATCGCCCGTTGCCGATACCGTGAGGGAAAATCCTCCGTGACGGGCAAAGGACTGCAGCATGTGATCAAAGAACGCCAGTCCCGTATCAACGACAATCTCACCGCGCTGATCCGGATTGAACACAACCCGGACACTCGTCTCTTTCGTCTCCCGTACAACTTCTGCTGATCTCATGATTCGTATGCCTCTTTCAGTGCCTCTTCCAGATGAATCTTTCCGCTGTAGAGTGCCGAACCAAGCACACATCCGGCAGCGCCAAGCCGCCGGAGGGCTACAACATCGGCAGCAGAGCTCACACCGCCCGCAACAACCACCGGAATGGAAACGGCCTCAATCAGTGCCTTCACCGGCTCCTGCGCGATGCCTGCCTGCAGCCCTTCCACATCCACATTAGTGTACAGAAGCGACCCTGCGCCGAGCTGCTCAAACAGCTGCGCCCACTCAATATAGTCTCCCGCAGTCTCTTGCCATCCGGAAATGGCAATCTCCCCCGCACGGGCATCCACACCTGCCATGATCCGCTCACTGCCGAACTCGTCCGAGAGCGTCGTGATGGCTTTTGGTTCTTTGGTTGCAAAGGTGCTCACAATGATCCGGTCAACACCCGCATCCAGCCAGCCGCGGGCATCGCAAGACTGCGTCGCAAGACTGCGGATGCCGCCGCCGATCTGCACAAACACCTCGGTCTCTGCAACAACCTCGCGGATCACCTGTACGTTCTCCGACGAAGTGGAAAATGCGCCGTCAAGATTTACCACATGGAGATTACGGGCACCGCGGCTGATCCACCGCGCAGCGTTTTCGATCGGCGTTCCGTACACCGTCGCGGTGGAACGCTCGCCCTGCACGAGCTGCACACACATGCCGCGCAGTACATCAATGGCAGGGAAGATCTCCATTCAGCGCACCATCCTAGTAATATCAAGAACAAGAATGTCGCGGGCGCCGCTGCGCTTGAGCAGATTGATCAGCTGATACACCCGCTCATGGGGAACAACCGCATGCAGTGCAACAGAGTCGGAACCGGCAATTTCCATAATAGTCGGACCTCCAAGACCGGGGATCAGACCACGGATATCATCGAGTTTTACCTTCTCAACGTTCAGCATCAGATAGCACTGGCCTTTTGCAGCAATCACACTTTCAAAGGCGAGCAGAATCTCCTCGATCTTTTCGTGCTTGTCACGAAGTGAATCGCGGTTTGCGATGACGTTCGTGGTACTGGAAAGGAGTTCTTCGACGACTCTGAGTTTATTGATCTCAAGTGTTGTGCCCGACGAGGTCAGATCCACAATCGCGTCGGCAACACCAAGCTGCGGCGCTGCTTCACACGCGCCGCTGACTTCAATGAGGGTAACGTCAACGCCGGCATCTGCAAAGTACTTTTTGCAGATACCAGGGAACTCGGTTGCTACCCGCAGACCTTTGAGGTCCCGCAGCGTTCTGACCGGCGACTTCTCCGGCACCGCAAGAACCAGACGGGCAGACCCGAATCTGAGATCAAGGAGGGTCTCAACATTCGAACCGCGCTCGGTGACCATATCAACACCGGTGATGCCGATATCGGCAACACCTTTGGCGACGTACTCGGGAATATCAATCGGTCGGACGAAGAGTACTTCGATCTGAGGATCGACGGTCTTTGCAATCAGCTGACGGGATGCACTCATCAGGATGTGAATGCCTGATTTGTTCATCAGGTCATTGATCGGCTCAGCTATCCGTCCCTTGTTGGGAATGGCAAGCCGGACTTTGGCTGCATCTGACATGCTTTAGAAGGTCTTTAATTTACCGTCGATAACGAGGCGAGTGATGTCAGAGATGTTTTCAAGACGGTGGTTAACGATCTCTTCAACCTCGGACTGGTACTCCTTGAAGTCGTATCCGCGTTTGGTGATGCACTGAACGCTTGCGACCAGAGGGTAGTCGACGGGATGACCGATCTGGGAAAGGAGTCTGACATACATCTCTTCGATGCCGTCAACCTTCTGACAGGACTCGCGGGCAATTTCCGTTGCGAGGAGGTTGTAGATCTTACCTATGTGGTTGATCGGGTTCTTTCCGGAGGTTGCTTCCATGGACATGGGTCTGTTCGGCGTAATAAGTCCGTTGCAACGGTTGCCGCGTCCGACAGAACCGTCGTCTCCCATTTCTGCGGAGGTTCCATTGACGGTGAGGAAGACGGAGGTGGTCTTCTTTCTGATGATGTCTGCGGCATTGATCTCGACTTTGACTTTGCGGTCAGTGTATTTCTTGGCGACTTTGGTGAAGGATTCCTCCATCTTTTCCTTCATTTCAACATATTCAGTGATGTCTGAGCAGTAGCGGTCAACCATTGCTGCTGCGATGGTGATGGTGATAGTGTTGATCTCACGCAGTCCCATGAGTTTGATGTCATAGCCGAGGATCGGGTTTTTGGGACGGAACTCGTTTGCGATGTAGTCGTCAAGTCCAAGGATGATCTGTTCAACCTGAGAGAAGGGTGCATGGCCGACGCCGAACGAGGTGTCGTTTGCACGTGGGACGGAGGTGTGACCTTTTTTGGTATTAAAGACATCACAGAGATCGGTTGAGCCGGAACCCATGCGGCAGTCAACAATAATGTCACGATCCATATCAACGGTTGGGATGGTGGTTTTCAAGTACTCACGTGCTGCGTTAACAGCGATTGCGTCGGTTGCGAATACTTTGTCGCCGAACCTGCGGGTTGCACGACCAGTGAGGAGGAAATAGATCGGTTTGATGATCTTTCCGCCGCCGAATGCAGGCGCGGACTCTCCTGCAACTACTTCGCCTTGGTCGGTGTTGTGGTGGAGAACTCCGCCGTTACATTCTGTCATGTATTCTCTGCAGAGTGCACGGGAGACGGCTTCTGCAACACCATCTGCAAGGCTGTCAGGGTGGCCGATGCATTTACGCTCGACAAGTTCGACTTTCTGTTTTTCAATCGGAGTCTGGGAGAGATGCTTGACGCTGATATTTCTCTTCACTTTTTAATCACTTCTCAATTATCTGACGTTTAAGTATAAAAATATGTGTATTGAAAATTACAATATTTTGCCATATAGGATGTATATGAGGTGATAATTCGGGATGTTCCAGAAAGGGAACTGCGTTTCGGATCGGGATAAAAGGGTTTGACGAGGTTTTGAGGGATATTTCCGGAACCGGGAGATGATGTTTTTTTTCGTTTTTGGAGCAAACATATCACCGCTACTTGAGATCCGATCACCCATCAGTTTTATGTTCAGAAAAACTGATCCAATACATTTCATACCTGCATACAAACAATTTCCGGAATACGGGTTCTGGAAAGAAAAAGAAGGAAAGAGGGATTTATTCTTTCTGGGAACCAAACTGGTGATCGATGAAGATCAGTGCTTCAGGGAATTTGCCTGCTTTTTCGAGCATGACAACGATATCTCTTGCGGTTTCTTCTTCCTCAACCTGTTCGGTGACAAACCATTGGAGTTCGGCGACGGCGGCATAGTCCTTCTCGGTGACCGCGGTCTCCATGATTTTGTTGATCATTGCGGTGACTTTGATTTCGTGACCGTAAACTGCTTTGAAGATCTCAAGAAGGTCTTTTGCACCGGTAACAGGTTTTTCGATTGCATCGAATTTGACATCGACTCCTTTTCGGATAAGGTAGTCATAGAACCGAGTTGCATGGGCCATTTCCTCGGCAGCGTGGGCACGGAGCCATGCTGCTGCACCGTTCCATTTCATTGCGTTTGCATCTGCGGAGAACTGCAGGTACAGGTATGCGGAGTACATCTCTGCATTGATCTGCTTCAAAATTGCATCATATACGCCTGATTTTTTTGTTGCCATGGTTTTTCAGATCTCCTGCCGGAATGGTTCACTCCGGTATTGGATATTACCATATTCTGCACGAAAGTGTATTAAAGTGAGGTTGGGGGCAAAATAGTTTTTTTTACCAGAGACAGTATGATGAAGAATCGGCGTTTGTAATCGATTTTTCTCAGAAGATACTGTCTCAAATACGAAAAAAAGAAACGGTTTTAAAGAAACCGCCTTACTGTTTCATCGTGACGACGGTAATACCTGCATCTTTGAGTGCGGCCTTTAACATCACATCCTGAATGGATCCAAGCTGCGGGTCAGCAATGACAACATTGTCGCCTGCCGCACTGCGGTCGCTGATCCACTGCACGAAGCCGGCCCAGTCGTTTGCCGGAGAGTTCATGCTTGCAACAAGTCCGGAGCCTTCAAGCTGGATCGGAGCAAGGATCTTTAAGGTAATTGAGCCCGTGTTCTTATCGATTGCACTGATGTACGGAGGGGTTCCGGCAACAGCGTACTGAATAGTATTCTGCGAGAGCAGGGTCATCAGCTGCGGTCCACCGGATCCTTCAACGAACCTGACATCAGCGATCTTTTCACCGTTGATGAACAGTTCCGCTTCGGAAACCTTTCCTGCCTTGTCAATGGTTGGTTTGAGGTAGGAGTTATAGGTGTCCTTGAAGTACTGCCAGTCTTTCAGCAGAACAAACAGCGGGGCGTCATGATCGCTCGGGAGGTAGCCGATCGAGATCGGATTTGATATCGGGGCAGGAGTGGTAAGCTTGCCTGCTGCAATCTGTGCGGTTGCCGCCTCGTACGGGCCGAAGTCGTAGAGCAGATCCTTGGACTCCTCTGCGGAAGTGGAAGCGAGTTTTCCAGTGATCAAATTCAGTTCACGCTGGGACTTTATGAACTCCTCGTTGCTCGCAAGCCATGCATCCGTGACTTTACTTGAGAACATGATCGTCGGAATCGAGGCATTCATGGCGTCAACGGAATTGACCGTGATGTTGCCGTAAACCATGTCCTGTTTGGAGAACAGCCAGTCGGCGGTAAATTCTGCGGATTTTTCGGGATAGTCGTTGATGTACTTGTCACCGAGGATTGCCAAGGCAACAACGCTGGTCGTGAGATCGGTATTCTTCAGTGCTTCGGAGTTTGCACCAATGGCACAGCAGGTGTGCTGTTCCCACATTCCTACCGGCGGGAGGTCCTGACTGTAGGATACTACCTTTCCGACATCTCCTTCAACACCGACAGCAACGAACGGCTGCCAGATGATGTATCCGTCAATTTTTCCGGTTGCAAGAAGTCCCGGCATGGTTCCGGCTCCAGTGTAGAGAATCTCTACAGTCGGAGTTTTGTCAGTGTTTGCCGGTTCGGAAATGCACCCGGCAGCAAAAATCATTGCGACACACACGACAAGAAGACCTGCAACTGCGAGCAGATGCTTTTTGTGCATACATTTCTGTATGCTGACAAGAGTATTTAACCCATCGTAAAGTATGAGATATATTGTGGAAACATTTTTGTTACAAGTGATGACTGGAAGGGATATCTTGTATAATACTTCTGCATGAGAATATCTTATTCGAAGATTCACCGTTAGGATCTTTTGGCGCGCCAATGGTTTTACTTAATGTAGTCGCAGGACGAATATTGTTCCGCGATTATGCGGATACTGATACTCGGTGCAGGGGCAGTTGGCCTTCCCGTTGCGGCAAAGCTTTCGGCGCATGCGGAAGTATATGCGGTCTGCCGGAAAAGATATGCAGATGCGATAGCAGCTGCCGGATTTGTGATGACCGGCATCTGGGGGGAGGGAACCTATCATTTTCCCTGCGGTGAGTATGCGCCGGCGGGTCCGTGGGATTATATTATCATCGCGACGAAGTCTGCGGCAACCCGCGAGATCTGTGAGAGCTATCAGCATCTGTTCGGTGATACCGAGGTGGTGAGCCTGCAGAACGGCATCGGCAATGAGGAGGTTATCCGCGAGTACACAGGCCGCGTGATCGGGGCTATGATCATTACGGGGTTTGAGTGGCGGGCGGATAATGCGGTGCATGTCTCGGTGGACGGCGGCGAGACAGTGTTCGGCCGATTCCCGTACGGCAGCGATGCAGCAGTTCGGACTCTTGCGGATCTGTTCTCTTCTGCCGGGATGCGTTCTCTTGCAAGTCCTGCGGTGCAGAGTGTTGTCTGGTCGAAGGCGTTCTACAGCTGTTCTTTAAATCCGCTTGGTGCGGTGCTGGGGTGTCCATACGGGGATCTGCTGAAAACACCGGCATGGAATATTATTACGGAGATTGTGTGCGAGGCGTTTGCGGTTGCAACGGCTGCGGGGGTTGCGCTGCCACAGAAGAGTGCGGAGGAGTATCTGGAGTTTCTGCAAAACGAAAAGATTCCGCCGACCGCTGGACATTACAGTTCGATGTATCAGGATATTGTGGGCGGGAGACGAACAGAGGTGGACTACATCAACGGGGCTATTGTCCGCCTTGGCGAAAAACACGGGATTGCAACTCCGGTGAACCGTACTATCGTAAATCTGACGCATTTTAAGGAGGAACTGCGATGACGGGGGTTGTGCGTTCGGCGATGATTCTTACGGGCGGTGATGCGAAACGGGTGAACGGACGTGAGAAGTATTTCTTCTTCTACAAGGGATGTTCGTTTATTTTTCGGCTGGTAATGGCGTTTTCGGGAATTTGTGATGAGATTTTGATTGTGGCGAAGAGTCCAGAACAGGCGACGCATTTTGACGGGTTGCCAGTGCGATGCACGTGGGATAAGAAGCGGGGGTTGGGCCCTATCGGTGGTATTTCTTCAGGTATTGAGGAGGTGAAGGGGGATTTTGTGTTTATTGCTGCCTGTGATATGCCGACGATTCACCGTTCGATTGTGACGTATCTGTTTGAGCATATCGGCGAGTATGATGCAATTATTCCCGAGTGGGAAAACACAGATATTGAGCCGCTGCATGCAGTATACCGTGTTTCTGCAGTGCGACGGTATGTGGAGGGGCATGAGTCGCTGTCGCTTCGAGATATGGTGAACTCCCTGCATACGCTTCGAGTGAGTTCTGAGGAGTTACGGCGGTTTGATCCAAATCTTGAGACGTTCCAGAACATCAATACGCTGGATGAGCTACAGGCACTCGGCTCGGATGCGGCGTATCAGGAGAAGCATCCGGAAAACCGAGTATAATTTTTTTTGATTTTTTCAGGTGTTTTTGTGATGTGACGAAATGGTTTAGGAGGTAAAAACAGGATGTATTAAAAGAAGTCCAGTGTTGCCTGTGCGGGAGCTTTTTTCTTTTCTTCCTGCGGGGGTTCGATGATCTCCGTAACAGAGTCTGAGGCAGGTTCCGAGGGTGCGGGAGAGTTTTCCCGGCGGAACTTTTCGAGTTCTGCTGCACATTCTTCCTCGGCTTTTCGTGCGGCGGCACGTTTTGCGGCGGAGATTTTTTTCATCTTGGTCTCTTTTTCCTTGGCGATCTTCTGGGCTTCCTTGAAGACTGCGGCAGCTTCAGTTTTGTCGTGCAGGAGAATGGTGAGCTGGTCGGCGTCCAGATCATGACGTTCGCAGAAAGTAAGGGGGGAATCTGCGGCGAAGCGGGAAAGGAGATCGAGATAGATTTTCTGTATCTGGGAGTCGGGGATGCTGTAGCCTTCGCCGAGTTTTGCGGCAAGGGTTCTCCTGACGGTCTTCTGTTTTTTCGCGGTACCCATGCGTTTCCACCGTGAGGGCGGCATGATTCTCGGGCGGAATCCTGCTCCGGCAAATTCTTTGCCAACACCGGAGGTCATCAGGGAGGTTGCGTAGCGCCAGAGGGTGTAGTACTGCCGCCGCATGGTCCTGCCGAGATAGATGTCGGCGCGGGAGAGTGCGGTGTATGCGCTTCTGCGCTGGTATTGGTTCGCGACCGCCGATGCAGACTCTTCGATCCACTGCATGACAGTGTCGGGCTTTTCTTCGCATTCGCGGGAGAGCTTCTGGATTTTTGCGTCAGGTGCTCCTGCGTAGACACCTGCAACGAGGTCGAAGATGCTTGCCCGTTCATCCTTTTGTGAGGTGTTGACGTCAGCTGCTGCGATCGCGGTTTTGCCGGTTGCGGAGGCAAACAGCATGTTGACCGCAGATCGCATGTCGCCTGCGGCACTTTCTGCGATGGCATTTAAGGCGTCGTTGCCGCAGGAGATCTGTTCTGCGGAACAGATTTCCCGCATGCGTTTTTCGAGCGTTGATGCGGTGATGGCGCGGAAGGGGATGGGATCGCAGAGTTTGCGGATGGTGTCGGATACGCCGTATGCGTCGTTTGCGATGAGGATGACCGGCTGGCGTGATTCTTTGAGTATTTCGGCGATAGCCCGTGCTCCACCGCGGTCAGCGTTTCCTTCAAGGTTGTCGGCTTCGTCGATGATGATGAGTTTGCGGTCGGCGCCGAAGAGGCTGGTGGTGGTCGCGGAGTTTCCGGCGACGCGTTCGATGACGGTTTTGGTGCGGGTGTCCGAGGCGTTGAGTTCGAGGACTTCCCAGTTCATGTCGCGGGCCAGGGCTAGGGCTGCCGAGGTTTTGCCGATGCCCGGTTTTCCGGTGATGAGAAGGGGACGCGAGTGCGTTGTCCAGTTCTGTGCCCAGTCCATCATCTGTCTGACTGCGGCGTTGTTGCCAAGGATGTCTGCGAGATGTTCGGGCCGGTATCGTTCTGCCCAGTCCATGATTGATGGTTAGTTCTTGGTTGCGGAACGTGATAAACGTGAATGAATGGGGACGGAGAGGTTTTGCGGGAGAGGAGTGTAACCGACGGGATCGGTTACAAAGCCAGCTGATGTTTGGATGGTATTTTGCATTCAAACTGAGTCTGTCGGTGTTTGATTTTTTTGTAACCGGGGGTTTTACTATTGTGCTTTGATGTCTTGAAAAAAAATTATGCACAGTACTGTTTTTGCGGTTACACCGATTACAGTTTTTGGAAAATCATTGGATTTTTGGTGTTTTCCGATTTCATCTGTTTTTCCTGGATTTTTGTAACCGTTCGATCGGTTATAGGAGGATTGAATCCTCTTAGGATAGGATTCATACATTTCGTGTGGAATTTTCCAGCATTAGAGGTAAATCTGCATGAGATTTTCCCGATACCGGCTAAGGAAACTCTCTGGGAGATACCCCGAACAGGATGCAGAGTGGCTCAACTATATATCTGCATGATTCCTATCCTAATAGGATGTATTTCGATCAAACTATGATCGATTTCAGAAGAATATGATACCATATACCAGAGACAACGGGGTTTCGCCGGTGATTGCGGTACTGCTTATCCTTGCCATAACAGTGGTGGTTGCAGGAATTGTTGCGGTGGTGGCTACCGGTATGACGGGCGATCTCCAGAACGGAAAGCAGGTCGGTCTTATCGTGAAGCCTGCGG